>NZ_JAPYKS010000017.1:0-155049 GCF_037179605.1 Mesorhizobium salmacidum (SeqCode) | reverse complement strand
CTTCATGGGCTTTGTCAAACTTGCCGCTATCGCTATCTGGCTCAGGTAGTTAAATCGTCACTACGCCCTAGCATGGCATGCCCGATTTAGTGTGACTGTTTCGTGACGGCGTGCCGCCTACAGGACGCTGGTGATCGCGCCATCCACCAGCAGCGTCTGTCCGCTCACGAAGCTGGCGGCGTCGGATGCCAGGAATACGGCGGCCCCCGCGAGTTCCCTCACTTCGCCCCAGCGCCGCATCGGTGTGCGGCCGGTCAGCCAGGCGGAGAATGTCTCGTCAGCGACCAGCGCGGAGTTGAGCTCGGTCATGAAATAGCCCGGCGCGATGGCGTTGACGCGCACACCGTGCTGGCCCCATTCGCCGGCCATCGACTTGGTCAGCATGGTGATGGCGCCTTTGCTCGCCGCGTAAGGCGCGATCGAGGGGCGCGCGAGCACGCTCTGCACCGAGGAGACATTGATGATCGCCCCCCTTTGACGGGCGATCATGCCCTTTACGACGGCCCGGCTCACCTTGAACACGCCGTCCAGGTTGGTGGCCATCAGCGCGTCCCAGTCGGCGTCGCTAAAGGTCTCCAGCGGCGCCCGTCGCTGGATGCCGGCATTGTTGACCAGGATGTCGATCGGTGCGGTGCCGGTTTCCGCCGCTGCGATCGCCTGGTCGACCGACTGGGTGTCGGTCACGTCGATCACCGCTTCAGCGATCGAATGGCCCGCGGCGCGCAGCCTGTCTGCGGCCGTTTTCAGATCGTCGGCCTTGCGGCCGCCGATCGTGACGCGAGCGCCCGCGCTCGCAAGCGCTTCCGCGAAGGCCAAGCCCAGGCCGCGGCTGGCGCCGGTGATGAAGGCATGTTTGCCCTCGAGGCCGAACAGGCGGCCGAGATAGTCAGTCGAATGCAATTTTGCACCTTCATCGATTGCGATTTATCGCCGCCAGCGCGAAGGCTCGTCTGACCTCGGCAAGCGTCAGCACCAGCGTGCCGCGTGGCTTGATGACATGCAAGGCGCTTTGTCGCCCTGGCGCCTGGCTGACGGCCTCAGTTGTCGCGGCCGTCAGCCTCAGCGTTTCGGCCCAAACCCCGGATAGGGGTTGAGCGGCACGATCGCGGCAATGTCCATCATGCCGGCCTTGACCAGCGGCAAGGTGGCGAGATGGCCGCGCACATCGGCATCGCTGCCGGCTTCGAACATCATGCCGCTGCCGGGAATGTCACCGCGATTCCAGATCTGGCGCACCGCGCCTTCGGCATAGAGGGTGCGGCGCTGCTCGGCCTCGCCAGGCAGAAGGGGTGCGAAGTCGGCGTCGGCGAACTTTTCCGTGTTGCGGGTGAGAAGGGCAAGGAACTGCATTTCGGGTCTCCTGTGGTCAGCGGTTGATGACAGGAGATATCGCGCCGGCTGGTCAGACTGTCCAAGACTGATTAGGCTAAAGTTGAGACCTGAGAGGACTTGCTGTCGAGGAGTTAAAAATGTTCGACCTGCGCCAGATCAGATATTTCGTCACCGTCGCCGAAACCGGCAATATCGGTCGAGCCGCCGAACTGCTGCATATCTCGCAATCGCCGCTCAGCCGGCAGATCATGCAGCTGGAGCAACAGCTTGGTGTCCCCCTGTTCGAGCGGGCAAAGCAGCGCGTTCATCTCAATGCCGAGGGCCGCGCCTTCCTGACCGAAGCCCGTGCCTTGCTGTCGAATGCGCGCCGACTGGAGGAACTTGGCCGCAATCTGGCCAGCGGTTCCATTGGGCGTCTTGCCATTGGCTATGTCGAGGGCGCGGTCCATGCCGGGCTTGTCGCCGGCATGCTGCGCCAGTTCCGCCGCGACCGGCCGGATTTTCATCTGCAGTTGAGAAGCATGCGCTCGGCCGCACAGATGGAGGGGCTTCGGCAGCGGTCGCTGGATCTTGGTTTGGTGTATGCCCCCGCGGCGGCCGAGGACCCTGACATCGCCAGCACGCCATTGCGCCACGAGCCGCTGGTGCTGGCCATTCCCGAAGACGATCCGCTCGCCGATGTGGCTGATATCCAGCCGCATCATCTCGACGGCCGCGTCTGGATCACCGTGGTGCGCCAGCCCGACGACACCAATCGTGGCCAGTTCCTGGCCGCTTGCGCAGAGGCTGGCTTTACGCCCGACATCGCTTACGAGACGGCGGACCCGCTGACCTCACTCGGGCTTGTGAGCGCCGGCCTTGGTCTCGCCACCGTGCAGGCAAGCCTGCGCACCGCCGCGCCGCCCTCGATCCTGTTCCGCGACATGCCATGGTTCGGGCGCATGGTTTCCATCCACCTCGCCTGGCGGCGGCAGGACCGGCGCGTGGTGATCACTGACCTGCGGGAGGCTGCCCGGAGGGAGGGGAGTAGGGGAGTAGGGGAGTAGGGGAGTAGGGGAGTAGGGGAGTAGGGAAAAGTCTACACTCCGGAGACTGCAAGCCTACTGCCCTACTCCCGTGACTCTACATCTTGTCGATCACCGACTGGACGCCTTCCGTCGGTGCATCGACCGAGGACCCGGCCACCATGATGGCGGCGACGATAGCCTCGGGATCGTTGACGACCAGCGGCTTCACACGTTGCGCGGTATGAATGAAGCCTTCCGCCGCCATGTGGTCAAGCAACGCCGTCATCGGATCCCAGAATCCGTTCACATTGCCGAAGACGATCGGCTTGCGGTGATGGCCAAGTTGCGCCCAGGTCATGATCTCGACGATCTCCTCGACTGTGCCGATGCCACCAGGCAGCGCCACAAAGGCGTCGGATTTCTCGAACATCTTATGTTTGCGCTCGTGCATGTTGTCGGTGATCAACAACTCGTCGAGCCGGTCAAGCGCGGTTTCGGTTGCTTCCTTGTTGATGAGGAAGCGCGGAATGATGCCCGTCACCTTGCCGCCGGCCTTGAGTGCGCCTTCGGCGACGGCGCCCATGATGCCTTTGGTGCCGCCGCCATAGACCAGCCGCAGTCCTGCCTTGGCAATTGAGCGTCCAAGCAGGTGACCGGCCTTGGCATAGATTTCATCGCGGCCCGGAGACGAGCCGCAATAGACGCAGACGGATCGAATCGTGTTCATGCCGATGATTGGTGATTGGGTCTGAAAGCGCGGTCAAGCCCCAAGGGCTGAGAAGGCCGGGCTTTTTCTTGTCGGTCATGGCAAAACACGCTAGACCGGCGTTAGGTGGCTAAGGGGTAGGGAAATATGGCAATCAATCCACTGAAGGCGTTCCTGTTCGCGGCGGGTGGGACCGTCGCGGCCGCGGGAACCGCCTATGTATCGGGCGCGCTCGACCCGTATCTTCATCCAACGCCGCCGGCGGAAGTCGCGGCCTTGACGCCGCCTGCGGCGCCGAAGCCGGCCACGGAAGGGCGCCTGCCGGCTCCGGCGGGGCCGGCCGCTCCGGCCACAGCACCCCAGGCGACAGCTCCGGCAGCACCCGCAACCGATGCGGCGGCGCCTGCGGCGCCCGCGACGGCGGGTCCGATCGCCCCGACTTTCGACGTCGTTCGCGTCGAGGGCAACGGCTCGATCGTCATTGCCGGCAACGCGGCGCCCAACTCGAAGGTCGAAATCCTCAATGGCACGATGGTGATCGGCTCGACGGTGGCTGGTCCGGATGGCGCCTTTGTCATCGTGCTCGATGATCCGCTGAAGCCCGGCGACTATACAATCGCCTTGCGCTCGACGGTCGGCACGGTCGTGACCGCCTCGACGCAGACCGCCGTGGTCTCGGTGCCCGCAAATGCGGCTGGCCAGGTGCTGGCTATGGTCGAGGAGCCAGGCAAGCCGGCCGAACTGCTGACGGTCCCGGCGCCCGAGACAAAGCCTGCGCCGGCAACCGGCGACCAGGCCGCCGCTCCGGCTGCTGAAGCGCCCGCGACGGTCGCTCCAGCGACCGCCGCGCCGGCGGCGACCGCGCCAGCCGTGGTTGAAGCAAAACCCGATCCGGCGGCGCCGGCCGCGCCCGCGGCGGCTGTGGCCGAACCCAAGATCGTCGTCGAGGCGGTCGAGATCGAAGGCAACAAGATCTTTGTCGCCGGTCTCGCCGATCCGGGCCGCAAGGTGCGCGCCTACGCCAACGACATTCTGCTCGGCGACGCACAGACCTCGTCGGACGGCCATTTCCTGGTCGAGGCGACGCGCGACATTCCGGTCGGCAATTACACCATTCATGTCGACGGCCTCGATGCCGACGGCGCGAAGGTGGTGGCTCGCGCCGCCGTGCCCTTCGACCGCGAGCCGGGCGAGGCGGTCGCAGCTGTTGCCCCCGCCGAGACCAAGCCCGCTGCACCTGCTGCCGCGGAAGCACCAGCCGCTCCGGCGCCTGCTGTTGCCGCCGCTGCTCCAGCGGAGACCGCACCGGCCACCGGGGCTCCGGCCGCCATCGCGGCAGCCACGCCGCCAAGCGAAGTGCCCGAAATCGTGTCGCCCAAGCTCGAACATGCCGACGGCGCGGTCATCATTCGTCGCAACGATACACTGTGGCGGATTTCACGGCGGGTCTATGGTCACGGCACGCGCTACTCCACCATATACCTCGCCAACCAGGACCAGATCAGGAATCCGAACCGCATCTGGCCGGGGCAGGTGTTCAAAGTCCCGGAAAAGTCGAAGGAAGGCGAAGCCGCCGACTTCAAGGCGATGGGTGAACAGGCGACCACCGCGACGAAGACGGAGTAGGGAGACCGGCAATTCCGGCGATCTACCCATCGGCCTAGCTTGCCCTGTCATCGTTCATCGTCTATCGCCGATGAACGATGACAGAGTGCTTCCCCATACCAGACCACGCCGTCTCGGCACTGTCCGGCCGCATGCCGGACAGTCGCGTTGTCGCGGCCCGGTTCGCAGCGCTTTCGCATCCGGCCCGGATCGAGATACTGAAGCATCTGTCCGCCAGCAATTCCTGCTGCTGCCGTGAGGTCGTCGATCATTTCGATCTGGCGCAGTCGACCATCTCACAGCATCTGAAAATCTTGGTCGAGGCCGGCCTCGTCCGGTTCGAGCCCGACTGTCAACGATCGCGCTATGCGGTCAATCGCGCGGCACTTACCGACGTATCGGCATCGCTGGGCGCACTCATCAATTCCTGCTGCTCCGGCCGCTGACCCTCTCACCCAAAAGGCAAGAAAAGTGGCCGAAAAAACCGTCTCCGCCGACACCTCGACACTCGCGACATTGCGCAACCTCTGGCCCTATATGTGGCCGGCCGACCGCGCCGACCTGAGGGCACGGGTGACCTGGGCGACGCTGCTGCTGGTCGTGGCCAAGGTGACGCTTGTCGCCGGTCCCTATTTCTTTAAATGGGCAACCGATGCGCTGGCAGGCGGCTTCAAAACGCCCCCGCCGCTGCCGTCGTTCATGCTCGCCCCGGTGATGCTGGTCGTTGCCTACAATGTGCTGAGGCTCGTCCAGCTCGGCTTCAACCAGCTGCGCGACGCGCTGTTTGCCCGCGTCGGCCAGCATGCGGTGCGTCAGCTTGCCTTCCGCACCTTCGTGCACATGCATCAGCTGTCGTTGCGCTTCCACCTGGAGCGCCGCACCGGCGGCCTGTCGCGCATCATCGAGCGCGGCACCAAGGGCATCGAGACGATCGTGCGCTTCATCATGCTCAACACGGCGCCGACGATCCTCGAATTCGCGCTGACCGCCGGCATATTCGGCTTCACTTATGGCTGGAAATATGTGGCCGTCGTGGCGATCACCGTCTGCGTCTACGTCTGGTTCACGGTCAAGGCGAGCGACTGGCGCATCTCGATCCGCCGCGACATGAACGACAGCGACACCGACGCCAACACCAAGGCGATCGACTCGCTGCTCAATTTCGAGACGGTCAAGTATTTCACCAATGAGCGCATGGAGGCCGAGCGCTTCGACCGCTCGATGGCTCGTTACGAGATCGCCGCCACCAAGACCTGGACCTCGCTCGGCTGGCTGAACTTTGGCCAGGGCTTCATCTTCGGCGTCGGTACGGTCATCGTCATGTGCATGTCGGCGCTGGAGGTGCAGGCCGGCACCCAGAGCGTCGGCGATTTCGTTTTCATCAATGCCATGCTGGTGCAGCTTTCGGTGCCGCTCAACTTCATCGGCTTCATCTACCGCGAAATCCGGCAAGGGTTGACCGACATCGAGCACATGTTCGACCTGCTCGACGTGCCGCAGGAGATCGTCGACAAGCCCAACGCCAAGCCGCTGGCCGTCAGCGCCGGCAAGGTCGAGTTCCGCGACGTCCACTTTTCCTATGATCCGAACCGCAAGATCCTGAAAGGCGTCTCCTTCGAAGTCCCGGCCGGCAAGACGGTTGCCATTGTCGGGCCGTCGGGCGCGGGCAAGTCGACCATCTCGCGGTTGCTGTTCCGCTTCTATGACGTACAGGGTGGCCAGGTGTTGATCGACGGCCAGGATATCAAGGATGTGACGCAGGACAGCCTGCGCGCGGTGCTCGGCATGGTGCCGCAGGACACGGTGCTGTTCAACGACACTATCGCCTATAACATCCGTTATGGCCGTGTCAGCGCCAGTGAGGAGGAGGTGCGCAAGGCCGCCGAACTCGCCCAGATCGGACCGTTCATCGAGAAGCTGCCCGACGGCTACAAGTCGATGGTCGGCGAGCGCGGGCTGAAGCTTTCCGGTGGCGAGAAGCAACGCGTGGCGATCGCCCGCACCATCCTGAAGGCCCCGCCGATCCTGATGCTCGACGAAGCCACTTCGGCGCTCGACAGCCACACCGAGCAGGAGATCCAGACCGCGCTCGACCTGGTCAGCAAGGGCCGCACCACCATCGTCATCGCCCACCGCCTGTCGACCGTGATTTCGGCCGACGAGATCATCGTGCTCAAGGACGGCCAGATCGCCGAGCGCGGCACGCATGTCGAGCTGATGCGAAAGCACGGCCTCTACGCCTCGATGTGGGACCGCCAGCGCGAGGCGACCGAAGCCGAGGAGCGGCTGCGCATTGCCCGCGAAAGCGACGAACTGGGTGTCGTCGTGCGCAGGCGCACGTCGGAGATGTCGTAGCTCACAAAAAGCCACTTGACCTCAACCTAAGTTGAGATTGTAGACCGTCGCCCGAGAGCCGAAAAACAGCATCCTCGAGGACGCAATCAAATGAACATCAGCTTTACGAATCAGAACGTTAATGGCGGCAGCGTGTTCAGGGTCGACAAGTTCGTCGTACCCGCCGATGCCCGCGACGAGATCCTCACAAAGGTGAAGATGACGCATGAGTTGCTGCGTCTGCAGCAAGGCTTCGTCCAGGACTTCCTGCTTGAGCAATTCTCCGGACCGGGCGAGTTCAACCTCGTCACCATCGTCGAATGGGAAAGCCAGGCTGCCGTCGACAAGGTCGTGCCGATCGTCAAGGCGGCGCACGAGCGCATAGCCTTCAACCCGCAGGAGACGATCGCCCGGCTCGGAGTTCGGGCTGATATCGCCAACTATCAGCGCGTGCCTGGACTCTAGCCTGGCCAGCCCACGCCCGGTGCCGGCGCTTCAATGCCGAGCACCTGGCCGGTGCGGGCGTCGCTTGTCATATGCTCGAAGCCGCGCCACTCGGCAGCGGTGATGAACAGCGTTTTCCTGCCCGCACCGCCCAGCATGCAGGCAAAACAGCCGCGATCGGCGGTAACGGTCTGCAAGACGTCACCGCCTTCGCGCACCCGCACGCAGTGCTTGTTGGGAACGTCGGCATACCAGACCGCCCCCTCGGCATCGAGGCAGATGCCGTCGGGGTATCCATCGAGATCGGCCCAGATGCGTCGGTTGGACAAGGAGCCGTCGGAGGCAATGTCGAAAGCGGTCAGCCTGTTGGCATGGGATTCGGCGATGATCAGCGTCTTGTTGTCAGGGGTCACAGCCATGCCGTTGGCGAAGGCGATAGCGTCCGCCACTTGCCTGACCTTTCCATCCCGTGTGACCAAGACGATGGTGCCGGGGCCGAAATGCTGGCCCGCCGCCGGAGCCGGCCCGCCGCCATTGACATAGATGTTGCCCCGCCCATCGACGACGATCTCGTTCCACGGCCTTTTCGACAGGCCGCGCAGAGCCGCATGAGTGACGAGCGAGCCATCGGCTTCCTGCCGCAACAGCAGGCCCTCGCGGCCTGAGACAACCAGCAGACGACCATCCGGCAGCCAGTCGATGGAGTAGGGCAGGACAGCCGGAACCCTGAGCATGACCTCGCTGTTGCCGTGCGCATCGACGGCAATGATCTCGCCGGTGCCCCAGTTGCAGACCCAAAGGCGTCCGTCATGCCAACGCGGCGATTCGCCGAAGGCGAGACCGTCAACCACGACACGCGCTGCGGGAGGAGATTGGTTCTGCATGGCGAGACTCCTTGTTGCGCGACAGTCGTACCGGACGTCGCCTCCCAAGGACGAGTAAGGGACGAATGTCCCGACATGATCACGGCAATTTTTATGCACCGGAATGCTGCCCACTCACTTTCTATGGCGAAGTGCGATGGATCAGGCTTTAGGTCCATTATCCCTTGTGCTGCTGATATTGTTTCATCACAATAAACTTACTCTTGGCACCTAGGAAAATTTTTGGATGTTTGGCTTCTTCTCGCGAAAATCCAAGAGAAGTCCCAAAATTCCCTCAGGAGTTCAATCTCCCGCTGCGGCGCATGCATCGCGAGCCGAGTCCTTGTTGCCGGTGATCGTGCCTCGGTCGACTGTGGATCAGGCGAACGAAAAGCCTTTTGAAATCGTTTTTGCTGTCCAGAAATTCATCCACAGCATTGTTTCGGAGGGGCTCTACCGCAAATCGGAGCTCAACCCGAAGGCGATGCAGGTCTCCCATGCTGATTTGTATTCGGCGGAGATAGCGAACGGCGGCCATAGTCAATTCATTCATAATGCCGGCGGGGCGTTCGACACTATGGTTGCAAACGCTCGTGCCGGTCTCACGGCCATTGGAGCAAAAGGGCAGTTGGCGACTCTTGAAAAGATGTCCACCTGGGTCTCCGAACACCCTGACGAGGCCGAGGAACAGACTGGCTTCGAGGGTGGCCGCGCCGATTTTCTCGATACACTTGACGATGCCTTCTACGTCGCCGACGAAGCTTCGCCGATGCAAGACCTGCTGGCGCGCTGGATCGTGTCATGGCCCGACCTCCGAGTTGTGGAAGACGAGGTCTGCGATGAAGCCATACTTCAGTTGGCAATGGCCAATCCCCGTCGCGAATCTCGGCTTCTCCACCGGTCGGTCGCCGAACTCGTTGGCCAGATGATCAGCAAGCGCCATGTTGGCGTAGGTCTCGCTTGCGCCAATGCAGCGCCACCCGAAGTCAAGTTATCGATTGGCATGGCGAGGATGTTGGATGTCGATGGCGAGAAGCAACTGGTTTTTCAACTGCTGACCAATGCGAATGAGCCTCGCCTGTGCGTGGCTACGGAAAGCCATGCGGCTGTTTATGAATGCGGAGCTCCCGAAACACCGTCGATTGCTCGCCCAGGTGAAAATATATTAGCGGCCGGCGCGCCTCGTGTTGGCCGCAGGCTCGGGCAGGTGGACGGGCAATTGGTGGCAAGATTGATTGAGCTGGCGGAGAAGTACCACGCGCCGGTTGCCGTCGATCTCCTGTTGCGAAAGATTGGGCTCGATCCGATGAAGGCTGTCGTATCGGCGAATTCCGTTGCCCAGCGCGAGGAAGGGCCGGTTGTGAATTGGGTGGTAATGGCTGGTGGTCACGCTTTTCTCTTCCAGTCGTATCCGGAGCGTGGTGTGCTGCTCCGCGGCGATAACGAGGAAAGTCTGGCAGAGGCTGATCGAAATGAGCTTGAGGAGTATTTTGACCTCACGGTAGCAGCCGGCGAATAGATTGTTTGTGGCGGCTCTGCGCGATCGTTCTTGCCGATGCCGCTCTGCTCGACGGCCAGCGCGCCTCGCCATCGCGGCGGAAGCTGAAGACAAACCCGCGCCGCCCATTGTCGCGTTGCGGGCAGGGGGTGTTTCCGCTATTGAGGCCGGACCTGAAACAGGGACCGCCCCATGAGCCTTGTCGACACGGTCAAGAACGCGTTCGTACCGATCCATCGCGAAGGTTATCCCTTCATCGCGGCCTTTGGCGCGGCGACGCTCTTCCTCGGCTATTTCTCCTCGATCCTGTTCTGGATCGGCCTGATCCTGACCGCCTGGTGCGTCTATTTCTTCCGCGACCCCGAGCGCGTCACGCCTGTCGACGACCGCCTGGTGGTGAGCCCCGCCGATGGCATAATCTCGGCGGTCGGGCCGGCCGTGCCACCGCGCGAGCTTGGCCTCGGCAATGTCGAGATGACCCGCATCTCCGTGTTCATGAATGTCTTTTCCTGCCACGTGAACCGCTCTCCGGTTCGCGGCCGCATCACCAAGATTGAACATCGGCCCGGAAAGTTCCTCAATGCCGAACTGGACAAGGCGAGCACCGAAAACGAGCGCAACGGCCTTGTCATCGAGAGCCCCAACGGCACGGTGGCGGCAGTCCAGATCGCCGGCCTGGTGGCGCGCCGCATTGTCTGCTGGACCGAGGCCGGCGCTTCGATCGGCACCGGCGAGCGTTTCGGCCTGATCCGTTTCGGCTCGCGCGTCGACGTATTCCTGCCTTTGACCGCCACGCCGCGCGTTGCCGTTGGCCAGACGGCGGTCGGCGGCGAAACCGTGCTGGCCGAGTTCGGCGGCGTCGCCGGCACGCCCCTCGTGCGGATTTCCTGACGGTGGGCACGCAGTATAAAAAATTCGAAGCCCATGCCAGCGGCGGTCCGCGCATCCGCGAGATCCCGATGCGCATGGTGTTGCCCAACCTGGTCACCGTGCTCGCCATCTGCGCCGGCCTGTCCGGCATCCGCTTCGGCTTCGAGGGGCGTTTCGAGCCGGCGGTGGTGATGGTGCTGCTGGCTGCTTTCCTCGACGGAATAGATGGCCGCTTGGCGCGGATGCTGAAGGCGACCTCCAAATTCGGCGCGCAGATGGATTCGCTGGCCGACATCGTCAATTTCGGTGTCGCGCCAGCACTGGTGCTCTATGCCTTCCTGCTCGACCGTGCCGGCTCGCCGGGCTGGATCGCGGCACTGCTGTTTGCGATCGCCTGTGGGTTGCGGCTGGCGCGTTTCAACGTGCTCGACGACGAGAAAGCCGAGCGCCCGATATGGCAGACCGAATATTTCGTCGGTGTGCCGGCGCCGGCGGGTGCCGTGCTGGTGATGCTGCCGCTCTACCTCTATTTCCTTCGCCTTGGGGTTGAGCCCAGCCGGCCGGCCGCCTTCGTCGCCACCGGCTTCACCATCCTGGTCGCCTTCCTGCTGGTCAGCCGGTTGCCGGTTTATTCCGGCAAGAACGTCAAGATCCCTGGCGACAGGGTGCTGCCGGTCATCCTCGCCGTCGTCCTATACGTCCTCCTGCTGATGACCTATCCCTGGTACACGCTGACGGCATCGGTCGGGGGCTACCTGATCTTCCTGCCGTTTTCCGTGCGCGCCTACTCCAAGCGCGCCAAGCTGGAAGGCGAGAAGGTGCCGCCTTCGGATATAGGTTAGGGCCGCAGGCCCCGGATCAGCAAATCGGTCCAGGCGGACGCGAAGCGTTCGTCGCTGACCTCGATCGAGCGCTCGGTCCAGATCGCTTCGAAGACGCGGAACATGGCGACGCTGCCGACGATGGCGGCGGCGACCGCGTCGCTGTCATGGGGGCGCAGTTCGCCTTGGCGCTGGCGCTCCCGCAGCCATTCGGCGACTGTGTGGTAGGTGCTCTGCATGATCTCGCCACGCGCCGAGGCTTTCAATTCCGGGAAGTGCTCGAGATCGCGCCACAGGATTCTGAGCATGTCGCGATTCGCGCCGAGTTTTTCCAGCATACCCTCCACGATCCGCCGTGCCCCCTGATCGGCAGGAAGCACCTGTTCGCCCAGTTCGGCCCGTCCCTCCCGTGCCGTTCCAACAAACCGGTCGATAGCCGCGGCAAGCAGCGCTTCCTTCGAGGGAAAGTGCTTGTAGAGCGCACCCGAGCCGCGCGACAGGCCGGCGGCCTCCTGAATTTCGGGAACGCTGGTCCGGTCATAGCCGCGCTCGGCGAACAGGCGGATGGCTTCGCGTAAAATGCGCTCGCGTCCTGCGGATGTCGGCTTCATGGCTATTCCTGTTCACCCGATCCTGGCGGCGGGGGTTAGCGCTCGACAATACCATCCCGGTGCGAAATCAGGGCTCGCTCACCGCGCGCTTCCACCCTGCTCGGAAAGCCATGCCTTCCATGTTCTTTCTCCCAGCCGCTCGCTGGTTTCAACCAGACCCAGGCCAAGGCTTATCTTTTGACTGACTGGCAACGGCAGAATGAGACGCCGCAGCCTGAGCGCATCGCGGTACTGTCTAGCGAATGTCGAGAACGGCATCACCTCGGGTCCGCCGATCTGCGGGCGGACGCCGCGTTCCCCATCGACAGCCTGGACCAGATAGCTGGCGACGTCGCGCGTGTCGACGGGATTTGATGGCGAGGTCGGCAGCGGCCAGACCGGCAGCCATCGCAGCCCGGCCAGCATCTGCGCCAGAAGGTAAAAGAATGGCGTCGCGCGGATGACCGACCACGAAAGTGGCGACGTTCGCACAAGCTGCTCGCCGGCCAGCTTCACGCGGCTATAGGGCAGGGTGCTGAAGTCGAGGCCGACGATCGACACGAAAATGAAATGCGAGACATCGGCGCGTTGCGATGCGGCAAGCAGCCGCCGCGTGCCTTCGACGTCGACATCCGACGGACTGGAGAAGAAATCGATCGGCCGCATACCGCGCCGGGCGATCGGCGACAGCGTCGCCGCATGAATGACCGTATCGATGCCACCAAGGGCTTCATCGATGCCTTCGCCCGTTGCGAGATCGCCGAGCGCCCATTCCACGGAGCGGTCCAGCCCGGCTTTCCTGGCCAGCAACCTGACGGCGTGCCCGGACGCGGTCAGTGCCGGCACGAGATCGCGTCCGAGATGTCCGGTGCCGCCGGTGACGAGGATTTTTGCCATTCAGGATCTCCTTGCCGTGCAAAGGAGGTGTCATGTCGCGCTGGCTGGAAACAGGCATGCTCAGCGTCTCTTTCCGTTGGGAGTGAATACTCTCTCACCTGCGATTTGTCCATCTGAATCGCTGCGGCACGACGGCGCAATCCTGGGTCGGGCCATCTCGAAAGGAGTAGTTTATTCAGCGATTGTATCAAACACTGAACGGCTCTAAGCCGCCACGCCAAGCCCCAGCCGGTCGATCGCCAGCTTCCTGGTCGATACATAATCGGTCTTGCCCGAACCGAGCACCGGAATTTCTTCGACCTTGACGATGTCGTTTGGCACCATCAGTTCGGCCGCTCCGGCCTTTTTGCCGAACTGTCGCAGCTCCTCGGCGCTTGCCTCGTCTGCGGTGGTGACCAGCACGATGCGCTCGCCGCGCCTCTTGTCCGGCACCGCTACCGCCGCATGGCGTTCTTCCGGCCAAAGCGACTGCACCAGCATCTCGACCGCGCCCAGCGACACCATCTCGCCGGCGATCTTGGCGAAGCGCTTGGCGCGGCCGCGAATGGTGATGAAGCCTTCGCGGTCGACGGCGACGATGTCGCCGGTGTCGTGCCAGCCGCTCAGCGGCTGTAGCTCGCCGGGTCGGTCCGCGGTCATGTAGCCCATCATCATGTTCGGCCCGTCGAGCCACAACTGGCCGGCATCATCGATGCCTTCGACCGGCTCCAGCTTCATGCGCATGGCCGGCAGCAGCCGCCCGACCGTGCCGTCGCGGCCGTGGATCGCAGTGTTGACGGCAACCACGGGCGCCGCCTCGGTCAGCCCGAAACCTTCGATGATCTCGGCCTGGAAGCGTTCGCGATAGACGCGGCGGGTATCCTGCTTCACCGCCTCGGCGCCGGCGACGACGAAGCGCAGGCTGGAAAAATCTCCGTCCTTGGCGGTGCGGGCATAGTTGGCGAGGAACGTATCGGTGCCGAACATGATGGTCGGTTTCACCTTGCGCGCAATCTCGGGGATGATCTTGTAGTGGAGAGGCGAGGGATAGAGGAACAGCTTCACCCCGGTTACCAGCGGCAGAATGGTGCCGCCCGTCAGGCCGAACGAATGGAACACCGGCAGCACGTTGAGCAGGATGTCCGCCGGCGAGATGGTGATCCGCGCCTCGGCCTGCATGGCATTGGCGAAAAGGTTCTTCTGCGACAGGACGACCGCCTTCGGCGTGCCTTCCGAACCCGAGGTGAACAGGATCACGCCCGGCTTGGCCGCATTCTGTCGCTGCAGCGGCAGGCGCCACAGCAAGGCGGCTGCAAGCTTGTCCAGCGCGGTGACGCTCTGGTGTACATCTTCCAGCCACAGCAGCCTGGCGCCGCCCTTTTCGACCGCGGCGACGATATCGGCGAGATCGGCCTTCTCGACGAAAGCACGCGAAGAAATAACGGTGCGGATGACGGCCGTGCGCACCGCTGCGGTGACGCTTGCCGGCCCGGCCGTGTAATTGATCATCGCCGCCACCCGGCTCGCCGAGAGAAGGCCGACGAACGACAGCACGACACCGTTGGCATTGGGCAGCATCAGTCCAACAGCCTCTCCCGGCGCCGTCACAGCCTCGAACCGCCTGCCCAGCACGCGGGCGCCGATGAACATCTTGCGGTAGCTCAGGGCCCCCGAGATGACATCTTCGATGATGGTGTGCGAGGCGCCGACACGATCAGCGGCATCGCGCATGGCCAGGAACAGGCCTCGGTCGAGGTCGGTGCCGAAAAGCCGGGCTTCGGCAACCCGGTCGAACAGCGCATTGGTGTTCGAGGCCTGGTCCGGATTGCGCGCCACCAGTTCGGTGATCGTCATCGGCTCCAGAACACTGATCGACAGCCGTGGGAACCAGTGACGGGGTGCCTTGTCCTTAGGCGTCAGCGAGACCAGCAGGTTGCGTGCGCCAGCGACGAAGATCGGCACGATGCGGGCGTCGGCCTGCATGGCGATGCGGGTGACGGCGCGAAACAGCCGAAACGTCTTGACGTCGGGCTCGACCGCGTCCGGCAGATAGACGGCCAGCCGGCCCTTGCCCTTCAGCACGCGTACCAGCCGGCGGCTGACGAAGACATGTTCGGCGTTGAAGGCAATGGTGCGGCCGAGTTCGCGCCATGGCTCGAGCCAGGGCGAGCGCGCCGACACCTCGTCAAGTATGTGCAGCGTGTCGTCGGGCAGCAGCGACAGCATCAGCGCCGGCTCGAAGCGCGACTGGTGCGAGATGACATAGATGACCGGCACCTGCGCCCTGCGGGCGAGCCTGATGCGATTGTCGCTGATCCGGTAGGCGAGCTTGAACGGCACGTAGAGCAGCGCCTGGGTGAAGCGCAGGCCGAGGCGGAATTTCTCCATCACGCCAATCAGCAGCCAGGCCACAACCAGACCCGCAAGCAGCGCCAGTGTCAGGACCATGCCGCGTCTCTCCCAACGATTTTGTCATTGCGGCTCTTGTACGGCCGCTTCGGGAGCAGAGCCTAGCGGAAGTCGGGGCAAGGTCAATGCGGAAGGGGCGCCCTCACGCCGGCTTCAGCCGTCCGCTGATGAAACGGAACTCCTGCGTCTTGCCGCCATAGCCGTAGGCGGCTGCCGGAACCTCGTGCACGAAAGCATAGCTTTCCTGGTGCACGCCGCCCAGCAGGCGGCCAAAGGCATCGAAGATCGCCTTGAGATACGCTTCCAGTTCGAGCTTGGTGTTGGTGCCGTCGACCACCTTGATGTCGAGCCAGAACGTGTTGGTGCCGTGCTCGGCGAGCGACTTGCCGCCGGCGAACCAGTGCTGCGGATCGAGATAGGACACGGCCACCGCGGTGATCGTCGGGTCCTTGCGCAGATGCGCGGCGGTGATTTTGGTTATTTCCCTGGCGATCTCGGCGGACAGGGTGGCGTCTGGCTTGCCGGTGACGCTGACATTGACGATGGGCATTTTTCTTCTCCTGGATTGACCGGCGTCGGTCGCCGTTGAAGAGACCGTGCCATCATTCTAGAATCAAAAAAATCGAATTGTTTTCAACTCATAATTCGATAATATCGAATTATGGAAAAACTCGATCTCGACCTGCTCAGAACCTTCCTTGCGTTCGTCGACAGCGGTTCGCTGGCGCAGGCGGCGGCCAATGTTGGCCGCTCACCGTCCGCGGTAACGGCCCAGATGCAACGTCTGGAAGAGATTGTCGGCGAGCCGCTTCTGGCGCCGCAGGGCAGAGGTCGCGGTCTGACCCCGGCAGGCGAGGACCTCGTCGGCCATGCCAGGCGCATTCTCGCTGTGCATCGCGAGGCGTGGCTGGCGCTGAAAGGCGCACGCGCTGCCGGGCGTGTCGCTATCGGCACGACACAGGATTTCGCCGATAGCGGCCTGCCGGACCTGCTGCGTGCCTTCGCCTCCAGCCATCCGCGCGTCAGGATCGAACTGCGTGTCGGCCGCTCCGCCGAACTGGCGCAGGCGCTGCAGGCCGGCAGCCTCGATCTGGCGATCGTCATGCGCCAGGCCGCAGCGCCAGACGAGGTCGGGGTCTTGCGTGAGCGGATGATATGGCTGTGTTCGAGCAAGGGGCTGGCCTCGCGGCAGGAAGAATTGCCGCTGGCGCTGCTTGACCCCTATTGCGGGTTTCGCGAGGCGGCACTCGCCGCGCTCGATGCCGCCGGCCGCCGCTACCGCATCGCTGCCGGCAGCGCCAGCCTGGCCGGCCTGCGTACCGCGGTGAATGCCGGCTTGGCGCTGACCTTGCGAACCCCTCGCTTTGCCCATTCCGGCATTGTCGAAGCACCGCGCGAGCTTGGCCTGCCGCGGGTGCCGATGGCTGAGTTCGCGATCCGGCTGCGCGCCGGCGCCGATGTGTCCGCGAGCGATCTGGCGGCGTTGCTGGGTGCCAACCTGGCTCGCTCCGGATCGCCTGGTTGAATTCAACGAGGCCACATTCCGTCATCAGCCTGTTGGCAAGAAAAAGCCGACCTTTCGGTCGGGCCGGTCTATTGCAAAGAAAAAGCCGACCTTGCGGTCGGCTTGGGAGTGAGACGGGCCGAGGGGTTTGGGGGGACTTGGGGGGTGGCCCGTCGCATCAATAATGTCCGAGCACGGTGATGGTTCCGTGACTTCCGAAATTTTTTAGGAAATATTTGACGACGCTTGCCGGGAGCGTGCCATCAGCCAGTCGCAGCCGGCGTGGGCAAAGACCGCGCAGAGCACGATCGCGCCGCCGACCATGCTGGCCACCGGCGGTATTTCGGCCAGGAACAGAAATGCAAACAAGATCGCGAACGGCACTTCCGCCGAGCCGAGCAGGCCGGATTCAGGCGCCGGGATAAGCCGCGAGCCTTCCGTCCACAGGATGGAAGCCAGCGCGAAGGACGCGCCGAATGTGGCAAGCAGAACCGCGTCCTTTGCTGAGACCGCCAGGGGATCGGTAACGAACCAGCCAAGTATGAACAAAAGGAAGGCCGAAACCGCGCCGGCCCACACCACGGGCGTGTCGCGGAACGCGCGCACCATGATCATGTAAAGCGCGCTGCCGGCCGTCATCAGCAGCGCCAGCCCGTCGCCGAACAGGTTGCCGGCGCCGAAACCCGACCACACCATGATGGCGACCCCGCACAGCGACACGGCCGCCGCCACCATCGTCCGCAGGCGGAAAGGCTCGCGCACCAGCATCCAGGCCAGCACGGCGGCAATGAAGGGCGACGTCGCGTAGATGACCGCGACATTAGCGACGAAAGTGAACTTGAAAGCCGATATGAAGGCGATGCTGGCCAGCGCGCCTTCCACCGCCAGCAGCCAGCCGCGCCAGCCAAGCCGCAGCGGTTCGCGGTTGCCGGCACGGAGGCGGCGCCACAGCACGTAGAGGCTGATCAGAATCGCGCCGACAAAGCCGCGCCAGCAGGTGATCGTCAGCGGATCGGCATGGATCGACTTGGTCAGCACACCGGTCAGCCCGAATACGGCCGCCGAGGACGACACCAGTATGATACCAAGCGTGCGCTCGGTGCCAGTGTCGGTGGTGGCTGTCATATCAGTCATGGCCGCAAGACTACGCCACTCCATACTGACATCGTAACGTCAGCAACAATGAACATCAAAGCCGCTTGCGGAAGTGCTCGCCGCCGACGATCAGCAGGCCGGCGGCGACGATAAGGGCAGCACCCAGAAAAACCTCGCGGCGTGGCACGTCGCCCCAGATCGCGAAGCCGAGCGCGAACGCCCACAACAGTGAGGTGTATTCGAGTGGCGCCAGGATCGATGCCGGCGAGCGCTTCATGCCTTCGAAGAGAAGATATTGCGCCAGGCCGCCGAGTGCACCGACGCTGGCAAGAAGCAGCAATTGCGTCGGGTCCGGCGTATGCCACCACAACAAAGCCGGCACCGCCGAAAACACCAGGAAATAGAAATTGTTGAGGAGGAGCTGGATCATAGAGCGCTCGGCAAGTGCCGTCTTGCGCAGGAGCACGATGGCGATGCCCCACAGGCAGGCAGCCGTCAGCACCAGCAACACGGGTACCGAAAGGCCGAGATGGGCGGGATCGCAGGCGACAAAGACACCGGCAAAGCCGATCAGAACCGCCAGCCAGCGCAGGACAGGCACCTTTTCGCCGAGCAGGACCACCGAAAGCACGGTGACGATGATCGGGGCCGCGTAATAGACGGTGGTCAGTTCGGCGAGTTGCAGGCTGCGGGCCGCATTGTAATAACAAAGCCATGCGGCAAGCGTGAAGGCACTGCGAACCAGCATCGGCCGCACGATCCGCGAGCGCACTGTATCGGCGAACAGCTGCTGCCCGCCTATGGCCGCGCAGGCGCCGAGAATGGTGATGCTGCGGAAGAATATGATCTGCCAGACGCTCATGCTGGTAACCAGCAGCTTGATCGAGGCATCCTGCGTCGAAAACAGCAAGTAGGCGGCGCCGGTCAAAAAGATGCCGGCGAGAACCCTTTCGCGTGTATCGAGAATGGCGATATCGGCCATAAGGCGTGCGCCTGCTTGAGTGAAGGCGGCTCCAGCCCCTGTCGGCTCCGCACCTGCCAGCTATACTGGCGAAATCCCGCACGGCGCTGCTCCAGCGCAGTGCTTGCGTTTGGGGCAGGGGAAGGCAGCGCTAAATACAGCCTGTCCCGGATGCCGCTTCTGGCGCGGCACGACTGATTGGTTTAGCATCGTCTCATAAAGCGGGGGCCGAAGGGCAGGCGCGCGGAACGCCGGGGAACGGACAGGGAATTGGCGCTCAGCCCATGCCGGACGTAGCATGCGCAGGTCCGGCCTGACGGGCCGCCTCTGACAGAGCGGATTTTGGGGAGAGGGCCGATGCAGAAACTGCAGTCGCAAGGCGTCCATCACATCACGCTGGTCGGTGCCGGCCGCCAGACCTCGATCGATTTCTGGGAAGGTGTACTGGGCATGCCTTTCATCTTCGAGCAGCCCAACCTCGACAAGCCGACCGAAAGCCACCTGTATTTCGATCCGGGCGACGGCCGGCTGATCACCATCTTCACCGACGAGACCCGGACGGCTGTGAAGCGCCGCACGCCGACCGATCCGGGCTGCGTTCATCACATCGCCTTTGCGGTGTCGCGCGTCACCTTCCTGCAGGCGGTCGCCCGGCTCGACGAGCGCGCCATCAAGCACAGCGGCGTCAAGGATCGCGGCTTCATGGATTCGATCTATTTCGAGGATCCGCTCGGCCTGCTGATCGAGCTGGCCTCCTACCGTTTCGAGCCGCCTGCCGGCTTCACCCATGCCGACGTGCTGATGGAGGCGCATAAGCTTCGTGTCGCGCGCGGCGACTACAACATCGCCGAAGTGCATCTGGCTGACGCCATCCAGGCGCTGGTGGAACGCGCTCGCGCGACATTGTCGGCCGACCGGGCACCCAAAAATCCATATTGAAGGCTGAACAGGCAAGGGAGGAATACGTGGCAAAGACAGTGACGAAGAGCGCAAGGAAACCGGCGGCCAAGCCAGCGTCAAAAGCCGCAGCGAAGCCGGCAGCAAAAGCAGCGGCCAAACCCGCGGCCAAGACGGCGTCAAAGGCAGCCTCCGGCAAGGCCAAGGCGAAACCGGCAAAGAAACCAACACTGACAATCAGCATGCTGAAGCCGAGCGTCAACAACATGACCGTTCGCGTCTTTGCCCGCGCTGCCGGGCTCGACCATGCGGAAGCCGATGCGTGGGGGCACACGCGCTCGCCGGAATACATGGCGCGCAATCCGGCCCATCTGACGCCGATGATCGAGGACAAGGGCCTGCCGCGCGGCGTGCTTTGGGAGAGCTGCGCCATCATGCAATATCTTTCCAACAAACATGGACTGGAGAAATTCTATCCCAAGGCGCCAGCCAAGCGGGCGATGATAGACAGCGCCATGTTCTATCTGATCGGCACGCTCTATCCCTATGTGGCGCGCGCCACCTATCCGGCGCTCGGCTTCCCGCAATATGCCGGCGAGGTCGGGCACAGCGACGCCCACCCGGACAGGAAATCGGAGGCGCAGAAGGCCGCGGTCGCCGCCATTGCCGAACCGCTCGAGGTCTTCCACTCCTTCTTCCGCGACGGCAAGCCGTTCATCGGCGGCAAGAGCCCGTCGATCGCCGACATCCGCCTTGCGGCGACCCTCGAGTTCCTCGCCGTCATCGACTACGACCTGCCCAAATGGGCGAAGGAATACATGGCGGCAATGGAGAAGAAGCTCGGTAAGGCCTATGCCGGCCCGGCCGGCGACGTGCGCGGCTACATCGCCCATGTGAGGTCGCAAGCCCAGGCGTGATTCCAACCAGTCGATGGGGCGATGATCCGCGGAGGCGGCCGCAGGACTGGTTTCACCGGTGGCGTCGTGGTTCCCCGCCAGCTTGAAGTTGGCGGGGCTTGCGTTAATCTGGGCGCGGATGCAGGCGAATTTTTCTCTCGACCGGCTTGGACGCTGGAGCGGTGGCGTGGCCGCCGCGGCCCTGGCGGCAACGCCCGAAGACTTGTCGGCCCGCTTCAGCGCGGCGGCAAGCGTGCTGCTTGGCTCGGATCGTGTCTACGTCGGCTTTTATCGTCGCGATATAACGTCCCTGACCATCGACGATGCCGGTCCCGATCGCTGGAACCGTGACTATGATGCGCGCATCTATCGCCAGGATCCCTTCTTCCAGAGGTTCGCCAGCACCAGACAGGATTTCCTGCTGCCGTTGTCGGCTCTCAGCCACGGCGATTTCCAGCGCACGCCGTATTATCGCGAATTCTACGGGCCTTCCGGCAGCTTCGATGAAATAACCGGCGTGTTCAACCTCGACGGACTGACCGCCGGCTATGTGACCTTTCTGCGCCGCGATGGCGCGCCGCGTTTTGGCGAGCATGATCTGGCGGTGGCCGGCGCGGCGAGCAGCGCCACAAAGCTTGTTCTGCAAAGGCTGCTTCATTTGTGCCGTCTTCGGGACAAGGGGCCGCAATCGAAGCCGCAGGGTCGCACCTCAGCGCCCGGGAAAGGCAGATCGCACGGCTCCTGATCGAGGGCGGCAGCGCCAAGACGATTTCCCGAAACCTGTCGATTTCACCCGGCACCGTGCGCAACCACATCAAGCAGGTCTACCGCAAGCTCGGTGTGCACTCGCAGGTCGAGTTGCTGGCCGCCGGCTGGGAGGCCCCGCGCGACTGACGGCTTCGTTTCGCCAGCTTCACTGCCCCGTCACGACGCGTGTCCACATGCGGTTCTGCAGTCGCAGCAACTTTGCGTCGTTGTTCTCGACCACGAACAGCTTGGCTTTTACGTCGTCGGGCGGGAAAACGCCGGGATCCTTGGCGACAGCCTGATCCATCAGCGGCAGGGATTCCGGGATCGCATTGGCGTAGGAAACATAACTCGAATTGGCCGCTGCGATATCGGGCCGCAAATTGAAATCGATCCAGGCCTCGGCATTCTCCGAATGCGGCGCATCCTTCGGCACCGCCATCGTGTCGAAGTTTATCAGCGTGCCTTCCCTGGGAATGGAATAGGCAATTTCCCGCTTCTTGGCGGATTCGGCCGCACGGGTCTTGGCCTGCAATATGTCGCCCGACCAGCCCAGCACGACACAGATGTCGCCATTCGCCAGATCGTTGATGTATTTCGACGAGTGGAAGTAACGGATATAGGGCCGCACTTTGCCCATCAGCTCTTCGACCTTGGCGAGGTCGTCCGGACTGGTCGACCTCGGGTCGATGTGCAGGTGGTTCATAGCCATCGGAATGATCTCCGCCGGGGCATCGATCATGGCGACGCCGCAATCGGAGAATTTCTTGACGACGTCGGCGTCGAAGACCATGGCGAAGGAATCTGTCGGCGCGTCCGGCATCCGTTGCTTGATGGCAGCAACATTGTAGCCGATGCCGTCCGTGACGGCCATGTAAGGCACGGCGTGCAGGTTCTGCGGATCCGCGCCCGCGATCAGCGACAAGGCTTGCGGATCGATCTTCGAGTGGTTTGAAAGCTTCGATCTGTCGAGCTGCAGGAAAACGCCAGCCTTCACCTGGTTTTTCAGGAATGGAAAGGCCGAGGGATAGACCACGTCATATCCCGAGCCGCCGGTGAGCAGTTTCGTTTCAAGGACCTCGTTGCCGTCATAGACATCGTAGCGGACCTTGATGCCTGTCTCCTTCTCGAATTTTTCAGCCGTGTCCGGCGCGATATAGTCGGACCAGTTGTAGACGTTGACGACCTTCTCATCGTCCGCCCGGGCAACGCCGAAGCAGATGCCGCAGGCAAGCGCGGCAGTCAGGACTGGGAGGAGCAGAGAGCGCATGGGTGTCCTTCTTTCGCTGGTGGCGGGCCGATGCGGTGTGCACCGTTCCAATTTCACTGTCGGCACCCTTGCCGCTCAACGCCGTTGCGGCGCGTAAACCGGTAAGGTGATACAGGCGACGTTGCCGCCGCCGAGCAGGATTTCGCGGGAGTTCTCGATGCCGACCACCTTGTGGTCGGGAAACAGCGTGGCCAGTTGTTGCTTTGCGGTCCGGTCGAGATCGCAGCCGAACTCAGGCACGACCACGACGCTGTTGCCTGGATAATAGTTGATGTAACTCGCCGCGATCCGGTTGCCGGCCGGCCGTGCCCAGGTCGAATCGACCCGGTCCACGCTCTCGCTCTCCTCCATCGTCATTTCGATCGGCAGGGGGTGAGGAAGCCGATGAACCTCAAGACCACGGCCACGCGCGTCACGGGCCGAACGCAGCACCTCCTCGGCTTCGCGCACGATCTCATATTGCGGGTCGTCCCGGTCTTCGGTCCAGCTTAGCGCGACCACGCCAGGGCGCACGAAGCAGCAGAGGTCGTCG
This sequence comes from Mesorhizobium salmacidum (SeqCode), assembly GCF_037179605.1. Taxonomy (NCBI): domain Bacteria; kingdom Pseudomonadati; phylum Pseudomonadota; class Alphaproteobacteria; order Hyphomicrobiales; family Phyllobacteriaceae; genus Mesorhizobium; species Mesorhizobium salmacidum (SeqCode). The sequence continues at coordinate 131,792 of NZ_JAPYKS010000017.1, read as the reverse complement.
ACATGTCCATCCGTCTCGTCGAAGGCAAAACCGCGCGGCAGCCAGATGATTTTGTCGACGCCGAGATAGTCGCCAAGCTGCTGTTCCACCTTAGCCTTGCCGAGATGGGCATTACGATTGCGATTGAGCAGGCACTGCTCGGTCGTGATGAGCGTTCCCTTGCCATCGCATTGCAGCCCGCCGCCCTCCGCGACCAGCGGCGCGCGGTAGCGGTCCATCCTCTCAACCTCGAGGACTTTTTGCGCCGCGAGGTCGTCCAAATCCCATGGCGAGTAGAGGCCGCCGTCGAAACCGCCATAGGCGTTGAAGATCCAATCGACGCCGCGAACACTGCCTTGGTCGTTGACGACGAAATTGGGGCCGCTGTCGCGCAGCCAGGAATCGTTGGTGGACATTTCCACGACGCGCACGTCGGCAGGCAATCGCACTCTGGCGTTCTGCCACTGGCGGCTGGATGCCGCCACGGTCACCGGCTCGCTTTGTGCGATCGCCGCCGCGACATTGGCGAACAGCTTCTGCGCGGGCTTGGCACCCAGACGCCATGTGTCCGGCCGTTCTGGCCAGATCAGCCAACAGCCTGATTTGGGTTCGAATTCGCCAGGGGCGCGAAAACCATCCTGTCTCGGTGTGGTCGAGAGCGTATGTGACATTGTGGATACCGGAAAATGGTACGACGAAACTTTTCCGGATCAGACGGTTTTAGGGCCTTGTCCGTCAATGTCCCATTTGGGATACCTTGATCACTGCGCTAGCCACTGGCCTGCGTTCGGCTGGGGCGAGCACCATTGGTGCCGGGCCTTGGTTGCCCGTAAGTTCGATGTCTCTGTCGTTTACTGCGTCGCCTGGTAAAGTTCCGAAGCGGCCTCTTTCAGCGCGCGCCGGCCGTCCGGCTTGAGATACATCATGTGCCCACCTTCAACGACGTCGAGGCGGATCGGCCTGGCGCCGGCGAGCGACGGGATCTGGCCGACCAGATAACGCGACGCCAGATAAGGAGTGACGAGATCGGTGTAGCCATTGACGATGACGACGCCCAGCGCGGGATTCAGGGAGCGCGCCCGCTGCAAATCGTCCATCACACCGGCATAGCCCTGGCGCGAGGCGCTCGTGCCATAGTCCCAGTTGTGGCTGACATCGCCATTCAACAAGCGGTAGCTGACATCGGTGCGAAAGTTCAGTTCGTCGCGCGCGTAACCGACAAAGGCCGAGGTCAGCGCCGGCACACTGCGGTCCAGCACCGGATCGGGACCGGCGATGCGGGCGCTCTGGGGAGCGATGTCCGCCGTCGCGATCATGCCGTCATAGGGGCTGAGCACCTTGCCCGTGGCACGGGCAAACTCCCTTGCGAAGAGCGAGGTCGGGACGCGGGCGAAGTTGCGGTGAACGAGATCGGGTGGCAGGCCGGTGATCTCGGCCACGCGATCGCTCGCCAGCCGCCCGCCTTGCTCCAGCCCGCTGGTGAGCGCGGTGAGGTACTCGCCAAGTGCATAATGCTCGACCTCGGCGAGCGTTTTCCGCAGTGTATCGCCGTTGACACCTTCACTGCGCAAGCGGACCGCCGCGAGGGAGGGTAGTTCGAGAGCCCAATGCAGCGGCTCGAATTCGTCGGGCTGCACCAGGGTGAATTCCAGCGCCGGTGAGATCAGCACGATGCCGCTCGGGCTGATGCCGATATCTTCCTGCAGCGTCCTGGCAAGCAGTGCCGCCCGGAACCCGCCATAGCTCTCACCGGCGAGGAACAGCGGGGATCCCGTGCGGCCGTTTTGGGCGAGATAGAGCCGGATAAAGGCGCCGATCGAACTGGCGTCCTGGCTGACGCCCCAGAAGTCGTGCGTGTCCTGGCCAGGAGCCTCGCGACTGTAGCCGGTTCCCACCGGGTCGACGAAGACGAGGTCGGTCATGTCGAGCCAGCTGTCGGAATTATCGACGAGCTTTTGCGGCGAAGGGAGGAATTCCCCGTCGGCTCCGGTCGCCACGATGCGCGGTCCGAGCGCGCCGAGATGCAGATAGGCTGATGCGGCGCCCGGGCCGCCGTTGAACACGAAGGTGATCGGCCGCGGTGCTTCCGTCGCGACGCTCTCCCGCGGTTTCAGCGTATAGGCAACATAGAAGATTTCCGCTGTGACCTCGCCCTTGCCGGAGAGCAGCGGGAGCGTCCCGGCCTTTGCCTGGTACTGCAGACTGCGCCCGCCAATGCTGATCGAATGGTCGGTGATCGCGGGCGGCGGCAGCAGCGACAGCACGCCGCCCGCGGGCGCCGGCCGCTCTGGCGTTTCAGCCGGGAGAGGCTGCGCGAAGCCGGCAAGCATGAAGAGGACAAGGGGGACGAGTTTCAGCTTGGAACGCATGAGGCCTCCGCGGGAACGACACCCGCATAGGTATGGCCGAGGCGAATGAAGTCAAAGGGAATAGAGGACGGCGGGCCTCCTGCTGTCCCGCCGACACCAGTTCCTGATAGCTTGGGGCGTCCTGCTCGGATTGGCTCACACGTATTGCACGGCCGTGCTATCAAGACAGAAAGCCGTTCGGAAGGAACGAAAATGGACGCAACCGAACTCAAGGCCATGCAAGCGCCGCTGAAGCAGGCCTATCGCGACGACGCCGCGCAAGCACTGATCACGCTGAGGGCAAAGGGCTCGATCGACGAACAGTCGGTGGCCTGCAAGGTGGAGACGGGCAGGGCGTTGGCAATCGCCGGCCTTCATCCCGCAACAGGCGGCTCGGGGCTCGAACTGTGCTCCGGCGACATGCTGCTCGAGGCGCTGGTGGCGTGCGCCGGGGTGACGCTGAAGGCGGTGGCCACCGCGCTCGAGTTCAAGCTCGGCGCCGCGACCGTTGAAGCCGAAGGCGACCTTGATTTTCGCGGCACACTTGGCGTCGCCAAGGACGCGCCGGTAGGCTTTCGCGCCATCCGGCTCAATTTCAGTCTCGACACGCAGGAACCGCAGGAGCGCATTGATTCGCTGCTGAAGCTGACCGAGCGCTATTGCGTGGTGTTCCAGACCATCAACCAGAAGCCGGAACTGACGGTGAGCGCGCGGTGATGAATCACAAGGCCCGCGGCAGCGGCCGCGGGCCTTGTGATACCTGATACTTACTGAGCCGACGGCTCTTCGGCGTCGCCTTCGTCGGTGAAGGGCGAGGCGCTCGGCACGCACTGCACGGACCAGCCTGCGGGTGTCGGCTGCTTCTGATACTCGGTGATGGCGGCGGTACACTGTTCGCGCTTGTCGAAGGTGCTGGGCAGCACGACCATGCCGCCCTGCGGACCGGCGATTACCAGATACCAGACCAATGCTGCGGTCGTAGCCATGGAGTTTTCCTTGTCTGCCCAGCAGGGCGCTTGGTGTGGGAGTCGCCAATGCTAACAACTCCTCGGAAATGACGAAAGCATGACCGCCGCCTTAGATCACAGCCGCGTCATGATTCTGCAGGTTTTCGGGCTGGGCGTGTTGCAGCCGCCACTCAATCGGTCGCAAAGAACAGCCGCCGAGGCATCGAGAACGGTGCGGTCGTGATGATCCATCATGGCTGCCTCTTCGGCACCGTCAAAGGCTCGAGTTTATTCCGGTTGCCGGTAGGCGACGAAGCGGTTGTGCTTGGCCTGGAAGATCAGCCCTGTCTCTGTGAGGCCCGGGCTGGCCAGCGGCACGATGCGTTTGGCGATCTCGGAGGGGTGCGGCAATGTCTCGGGATCCTCACCGGGCACGGCTTGCGCGCGCATCGCGGTGCGCGTGGCGCCGGGGTCGGCGGCGTTGACACGCAGCGGCAGGCTTTGCGTCTCATGCGCCCAGGAGCGCATCATGGTCTCGACCGCCGCCTTCGATGCCGCGTAAGGCGCCCAGAAGGCGCGCGCGGAATGCGCGGCATTGGAAGACAGGATAATCGCCCGACCGGCATCCGAAAGCCGCAGCAGCGGGTCGACGGAGCGGATTAGCCGCCAGGTCGAGGTGACATTGATGGTCATCACCTTTTCGAAGGTCTTGGCCTCGACATGGCCGATCGGCGAGATGACGCCGAGCACGCCGGCATTGGCGACGAGAATGTCGAGCTTGCCCCAGCGCTCGTTGATGGCGCCCCCTAGCCGGTCGATGCCGGCCATGTCGGCGAGATCGAGCGGCACCAGCGTCGCCTGGCCGCCGGCCGCCTTGATCTGGTCGTCGAGTTCTTCCAGCCCACCGACGGTGCGGGCAACCGCGATGACATGCGCACCGGCGGCCGCCAATTCCCTGGCGATGAAATAGCCGATGCCGCGCGAGGCACCGGTGACGACCGCAATGCGGCCGGTAAGGTCGAAGGTCATGCGATGGCTTCCGCAGATATGGCTGGAGCTAAGGACGGTCCGGCAATCCTATGCCCCATTGTTCGCCAGCAGCGACAGCGTGCGCACATTGTCGTGGCCTTCGAAGTCGAGCAGGCGGGTCGGATATTGGCCGGTAAAGCAGGCGTCGCAGAATTGCGGCTGGTCGTCGTCGCGGCCGGCCTCGCCCACGGCACGGTAGAGCCCGTTGATCGAGAGGAAGCCGAGCGAATCGACGCGGATGAACTCGGCCATCTCTTCCACCGACATGCGCGAAGCCAGCAGCTTCGACTTCTCCGGCGTGTCGACGCCGTAGAAGCACGACGCGCTGGTCGGCGGCGATGCGATGCGCATGTGCACTTCCTTGGCGCCGGCGTCGCGCACCATCTGCACGATCTTCTGGCTGGTGGTGCCGCGAACGATCGAATCGTCGACCAGCACCACGCGTTTGCCCTCGATCATGCGGCGGTTGGCGTTGTGCTTCAGCTTAACGCCCATGTGGCGGATCGAATCGCCTGGCTGGATGAAGGTGCGGCCGACATAGTGGTTGCGGATGATGCCGAGCTCGAAGGGAATGCCCGCCGCCTGGGAAAAGCCGATCGCCGCCGGCGTGCCGGAGTCCGGCACCGGCACGACGATGTCGGCCTCGACCGGATTTTCCTGCGCCAGTTCGGCGCCGATGCGCTTGCGCACCTCATAGACGTTGCGGCCTTCGACCGAAGAGTCGGGCCGGGCGAAGTAGACATATTCGAAGATGCAGAAGCGGGTCTTCTGTGGTTCGAACGGGAACAGGCTCTCGATGCCCTTGGAAGTGACGACGACCATCTCGCCGGGTTTCAGGTCGCGCACGAAACGGGCGCCGATGATGTCGAGCGCGCAGGTCTCGGAGGCCAGAATCCAGGCGCCGTCGAGATCGCCCAGAACCAGCGGGCGGATGCCGAGCGGATCGCGGCAGCCGATCATCTTCTTGGCCGTCATCGCCACCAGCGAGAAGGCGCCCTCGACCTGACGCACCGCGTCGATGAAGCGCGAGTTGAGATCGCGTTCCTTGCTGGTCGCAACCAGGTGCAAAAGCGTCTCGGTGTCGGAAGTGGAGGAGAAGATTGCGCCTTGCTGCTGCAGCGCGCGCTGCACGGTCATGGCGTTGGTGAGGTTGCCGTTATGGGCGACGGCGAAGCCGCCATCGGCCAACTCCGCGAAGAAGGGCTGGATGTTGCGCATGCCGGCGCCGCCAGTGGTGGCGTAGCGCGTGTGGCCGATGGCGCGGTTGCCTTGCAGGCTGTCGATGACGCGTTGCTTGGTGAAGGTATCGCCGATCAGGCCGACATGGCGTTCGACATGGAACTGCGTGCCGTCATAGGAGACGATGCCGGCCGCTTCCTGGCCACGATGCTGCAGCGCATGCAGACCAAGTGTGACGATGGCTGCCGCATCCTGCCGGCCAAAGATGCCGAACACGCCGCACTCGTCATGGAAATGATCGTCAGCCTCGGCGGAAAGCACGTCGTCTGCGTCTGCCATCTTAAGCTCCGCTAAAATCGCCATATAAGGCCGTCGCGCGTCGAAAGCAACGCACTGCGTGCGGTCGTTCACATGGATCGACCGTCCGACGTCCAGTTTGCTGCCTCAGTTCGCCGGCGCTGGCGCCGGCTTGGCCGTGTTGTCGGCGGGACCGGCGTCGTTGTCGTCTGGCGCTGGCGCATTGGCGTCGTCGCCACCGGCCGGAGCATCCGCCGCCGGCGCGTCCGGCGCGGCGGGCGTCTCGGCGGCCGGCTGATTCGGATTGAGCTTCTTGAGAATGGCGTTTTCCGGGTCCTCTGGCAGCAGACTCTCGAGCTTGGCGCCGATCTGTTCCAGCAGCGGCCGCGACTTGGCTTCCGTGACCCAGGCCGGGGCCTTGGCGCCGGCCAGCCAGTTGAAGAACAGCAGCGCCACCGCGACGACCAGGATGCCGCGCGCGGCGCCGTAGAGAAAGCCGAGCGTGCGGTCGAGCGCGCCGATGCGCGAATCGATAATCCAGTCGGCGAGCTTCATGGTGATGACCGACACGACGATCAGCGCGATGATGAAGACGACGCCGGCGGCCGCCGCCATGGCGATCTTCTCATTGTCGATATAGGGCTTCAGGTAGGGCAGGATCGGTTTGTAGAAGAAGAAGGCGGCTGCCGCCGCCGCCGCCCACGAAACAACCGAAAGCACCTCGCGCGAAAAGCCGCGAACCATGGCGAGCATCGCCGAGACCAGGGTGAAGCCGACGAGAATTCCGTCAAGCAGCGTAATCGGCATGTCTTTGGCCCCACTCCGATCTCATTTTCACGGCTCGGCGAGCCGCGTCACTCTTCATCGTCGACACGGCTGCGCCGTGAGCCGGCTATGCGCGCCACGAGGTCGGCAAGCTCGGTGGGCTGGAAAGCGCCGGCCCCGATCCCTCCGGCAAGTTCCTCGCTGCCCAAGGGCAGAACCGCGCTACCAAAACCCAGCTTTTCGGCTTCCTTGAGGCGCTGCTGCGCATGCGCAACCGGCCTCACCGCGCCCGAAAGGCTGATTTCGCCGAAATAGACGCAATCGGCGGGAAGGGCAAGACCGGTGAGCGAGGAAACCAGTGCGGCGGCGACCGCGAGATCGGCCGCCGGCTCGCTGATGCGATAGCCGCCGGCGACGTTGAGATAGACATCATGCTGCCCGAAACGGACACCGCAATGCGCCTCCAGCACCGCCAGCACCATCGACAACCGCGCGCCGTCCCAGCCGACCACCGCCCGGCGCGGCGTGCCGAGTGACGAGGGTGCGACCAGCGCCTGGATCTCGACCAGAACGGGCCTGGTGCCTTCCATGCCGGCGAAAACCGCCGCTCCCGGCGATTTCGCGTGCCGTTCGCCAAGAAAAAGTTCGGACGGGTTGGAGACCTCGCGCAGACCCTTGTCCGACATTTCGAAGACGCCGATCTCGTCGGTCGGTCCGAAGCGGTTCTTCACCGTGCGCAGGATGCGGAAGTGGTGGCCGCCTTCGCCCTCGAAATAGAGTACGCCGTCGACCATGTGCTCGACCACGCGCGGACCCGCGATCTGGCCTTCCTTGGTGACGTGGCCGACCAGCACGATCGCGGCGCCCGTGGATTTCGCATAGCGGATCATTGCCTGGGCGGCGGCGCGTACCTGGGTAACCGTGCCCGGCGCCGAATCGGCAAGGTCGGTCCACAGTGTCTGGATCGAATCGAGGATAACCAGATCCGGCCGCTTGCCGTCGGCGATCGTGGCGAGGATGTCCTCGACATTGGTCTCGGCCGCCAGTTCCACGGGCGCCGACGCGACGCCGAGACGCTGCGCACGCAGCCTGATCTGGGCAACGGCCTCTTCGCCCGAGACATAGACGATGCGATGGCCCTTGGAGGCAAGAGCGGCCGCGGCCTGGGTGAGCAGCGTCGACTTGCCGATGCCGGGATCGCCGCCGACCAGCAGTGCCGAGCCGCGCACGAAGCCGCCGCCAGTGGCACGGTCGAGTTCGCCGATGCCCGAGACGATGCGCGGTGCGTCCTCGATGTCGCCCGAAAGCGTGGTCAGCACCACGGCCCGGCCCTTGCGGGCATTGCGCGTGTTGGCAGGCCCCGAGCCGATGCCGCCTGACGTGCCTTCCTCGACCAGCGTGTTCCACTCGCCGCAGGCATCGCATTTGCCGGCCCAGCGCTGGTGCACCGAACCGCAATTCTGGCAGATGAACTGGACGCGGGATTTGGCCACGCTTTTACCTTCCCGCGCGCTTGCGGGCGCCGCGATCCTCCGCGCCCCCTTCTGTCCTGCCGGACAGAGGGGAGCGTCGTAGGACGCCTTGCTTGCGTATTTCTGTTGCGACCGCGGGCAAGAGGCTACTCAAACCTCTCCGCGATGTGGTGCTCTTCCGCCAAATCCGAGAAGCGGGTGAATTCGCCATGGAAGGCGAGTGTGACCGAGCCCGTCGGCCCGTGGCGCTGCTTGGCCACGATCACCTCGGCCTTGCCGCGCATCTCGTTCATGTCGTTTTCCCACTTGACGTATTCCTCGGTGCCGAGCTTCGGCTCGCGGTTCTTGAGGTAATATTCCTCGCGATAGACGAAGATGACGACGTCAGCGTCCTGCTCGATCGAACCGGATTCGCGCAGGTCGGAGAGCTGCGGGCGCTTGTCGTCGCGGCTTTCGACCTGACGCGAGAGCTGCGACAGCGCGATGATCGGCACGGCCAGTTCCTTGGCCAGCGCCTTCAGGCCCGTGGTGATCTCGGTGATTTCCTGCACGCGGTTCTGCGAAGACTTGGCGGATGAGCCCTGCATCAGCTGGATATAGTCGATGACGATCAGGTCGAGGCCACGCTGGCGCTTCAGGCGACGCGCGCGGGCAGACAACTGGGCAATGGAAATACCGCCGGTCTGGTCGATAAACAGCGGGATCTTCTGCATGGTCTGCGAACAGGCGACCAGCTTTTCGAAATCCATTTCGCTGATTTCGCCGCGGCGGATCTTCGAGGAAGAGATTTCCGTCTGTTCGGAAATGATACGGGTTGCGAGCTGTTCGGACGACATTTCGAGCGAGAAAAACCCGACGACGCCGCCATTGGCCGCCTTGAACGAGCCGTCGGCCTGCTGCGCCGGCTCGTACATCTCGGCAATGTTGAAGGCGATGTTGGTGGCTAGCGATGTCTTGCCCATGCCTGGACGGCCGGCGATGATGATCAGATCGGACGACTGCAGGCCGCCCATGCGGCGGTCGAGATCGCGCAAGCCGGTGGCGAGGCCCGACAGACCGCCGTCGCGCATATAGGCGGCGTTGGCCATGTCGACCGCGGTCTTGACCGCGTCGGTGAAGCTCTCGAAGCCGCCGTCATAGCGCCCGGTTTCAGCCAGCTCGAACAGGCGGCGCTCGGCGTCCTCGATCTGTTCGGAAGGCGACATGTCGACAGGTGCGTCATAGGCGATGTTGACCATGTCCTCGCCGACCGTGATCAGCGCCCGGCGCGTCGCCAGGTCGTAGATGGCGCGGCCGTAATCGGTGGCGTTGACGACGGTGACGGCTTCCACCGCCAGCCGCACGACATATTGCGCCACCGTCATGTCCCCGACCTTTTCGTCGGCCGGCAGGAAGGTCTTCAGCGTGATCGGCGTCGCCGCCTTGCCCATGCGGATCAACTCGGCCGCGACGTCGAAGATCTTGCGGTGCAGGGGTTCATGGAAATGGCCGGACTTCAGGAAGTCGGACACTCGGTAGAAGGCATCGTTGTTGACGAGGATGGCGCCAAGCAGCGCCTGCTCGGCCTCGATGTTGTTGGGCGATTCGCGATAGAGCGGTTGCTCCGCCACGCCGAATTTTCGCGCTGCCTCTGCCATGATGTCCCCGATTTAGATCCCGGCCTTTCGATATCAGAACTGGACAAGTCGATGCTGACTTATGTGCAACAGCTCGTGTCGAAGCGGCTTTGATACTCGCGATTCACAGCCAAAATTTTTCCGTGGAAAGAATCGCAATTGACTCGAATCGAGAGTTGCGAGTTTAGCGTTTCTCGAAGAAGAACAAAACAGGAAAGTGGGCGATGGTTGACACCGGATTGCGGAGCGATGGTCTTCGCTTCATCTCACGCCAGCGCATCGCCCCAGTCCAGCCGCCGCGCCACCTTGAAGGCGTCGCCGTCGCGTTTGGTGAAGAGCTTTTCGTCGGCGCTGCCGTCTGCCTCGCATAATTTCAGCGACACCTTGCCGGATCCTGATTTCGGCGGCGCGATCACTCGTGCGGCGAGGGAGGCAGCCGGCTGGCGCGAAGCAGCGACATAGATGAATTTCTCGTCTTCCCACGGCACCTCCGCGTCCTTGGCCAGCCGGTGCAGGCGCGAGCGGGCGACGCGGCGGGAAAAGTGGCACCAGTCGGGCGGGTTGAGCGGGCAGGGTGCTTCGTGCGGGCAAGGCGCCAGCAGATGCGCGCCGGCGGCGATCAGTTGCTGCCGCACGGCCAGAATTCGCAGCCAGCCCGCCGGCGTGCCCGGCTCGACGATCAGCAACGTGTCCGTCGTGAGTTGCCATAGCCGGTCGACCATTTTGGGCAAGGATGCCGGCACGATCTCGTCCAGCACATAGGCGCATGTGACGAGGTCGGCCGGTTGAAGGTCGGCAAGGTCTGTCGTGACATCGCCGGCCCGCCAGATGGTCCGGGCCGCGATTGCGCCGGCCGCGAGTGTCTCGCCGATCTTGCGCACCGCGGCACTCGCCTCGAACAACGTTGCCAGTTCCAGTTCAGGCCAGAGATCGCTGGTAGCCCAAAGCACCGTGCCAGGGCCGGCGCCAACGTCGAGCAAGGTCGCGGGTGTGAAATCCGGCCGGGCTTCGGCGAGCGCATCGAGGCTGGCGCGGACCGCCGCGTAGGTCGCCGGCATCCGCGTCGTCAGATAGGCCTTGACCGCCATGTCCTGCGCCATGTGCAGGCGCCCGTCGCGCAGTTCGGCGCGGTAGCGGTCGGACAGGATTTTTGCTGCCTGCTTCAGGTCCGGCAGCGGCACCTTTTCCAAAATGCGATCGACAGCCTGTCGAAGAGTGGCTGGCAGTTCCACGGCCTATGCCCCTCTCGGTGCGAGCAGGATGATCGAGGCGCCGGCCATGCAGAGCGCCGCACCGGCAAGGTCCCAGCGATCGGGCCGCACGCCTTCGACCAGCCACAACCAGGCGAGCGAGGCAGCGATGTAGATACCGCCGTAAGCGGCATAGGCGCGGCCGGCGGCGCCTATGCCGATCAATGCCAGAAGCCAGGCGAACACAAGCAGCGAGGCAAAGCCCGGCAGCAGCCAGAGGGGCGACTTCTCCAATCGCCACCACGCCCACACCGAAAAGCAGCCGGCGATCTCGGCCAGCGCCGCGGCTGTGTAGAGGAGATAGGTCATGAAAAAGGCCTCGCTTCGATCACGAGGCCTTTTTCGGGGCAGGAGCCGGCAATGGCAAGCGCCAATAATGCGTCCTGACAGCGCCGTTCCTATTCCGCCACCTTGCGTCGGCGGGCGGGCTTGGCGGGCTTCTCGGCGGGAGCCGCCTCGCGGCGGCCCATATCTTCACGGTGCCCCATGTCCTCACGGTGCCCCATGTCCTCACGGTGCCCCATATCGCGCATTTCCAGAGCTTTTTCGCATTTGGCCATATAATCGCGCGTCATCGGCAGCGTGTCGTTCGTCTTGGTGATCTGGAACTGGAAAATCACCAGATCCTGCCAACGGAAGGCGGCTTCCGAGGCGGCCAGATAGAACTCCCACATGCGGCAGAAGCGTTCGTCATAGATAGCCTTGGCCTTGTCGCGGTTGGCGGCGAAGCGCTGGCCCCAGTGCTTCAGCGTGTCGGCATAGTGGAGCCGCAGGATCTCGACGTCGGTGACCACGAGGCCGGACTTCTCGATCGCCGGCAGTACTTCGGACATTGCCGGAATGTAGCCGCCGGGGAAAATATACTTGCGGATGAAGGCGCTGGTCGCCCATGGCACGCCGGAGCGGCCGATCGTGTGCAGAAGCATGACACCATCAGGCTTCAGCAATGTTGCCGCCTTGTCGAAGAAGGTCCGGTAATGGTTGACGCCGACATGCTCGAACATGCCGACCGAGACGATGCGGTCGAAGCGTTCGTTGAGCTCGCGATAATCCTTCAGCTCGAAATGGACGTGGTTCTCCAGCCCTTGCGCATGCGCCCGGTCGGTGGCGACGCCATGCTGTTCGGTCGACAGCGTCACGCCTTGTACGTCGACGTCGAAGGCTTTGGCGAGGTAGAGGCCAAGCCCGCCCCAGCCGGAGCCGATGTCGAGCACCGTCTGGCCGGCCTTCAGCCGGAGCTTGGCGGCGATATGGCGCTTCTTGGCGGCCTGCGCCTCGTCCAGCGTCATGTCCGGTTGCTCGAAATAGGCGCAGGAATACTGCATGTCCTCATCGAGGAAGAGCCGGTAGAGCTCGCCCGACAGATCGTAGTGGCGCTGCACGTTGCGGCGCGAGCGCGAGGCGGTGTTGATCTGCTGCAGGCGGCGGAAGGCGTGGCGCAGGCCCTCGATGGCTTTCGACCAGGTTGCGTCGATGCCGCCGCTGCCCATGTTCTGGAAGGCAATGCGCATCAGTCCGAGCACGCCGCCTTCAAGAATGTCCAGCTCGCCGTCCATGTAGGATTCAGGCACCGCCAGCATCGGGTCGAAGGTGATGGCGCGCTCGGCATGCCGGGTCTTGATGTGCATATGCACCGGCTCGCCGCTGCCGTCGCCGAAGATGAATGTCGAACCCTGCGGCCCGGTTACTTTGAGATTGCCCGTGCGCACCAGGCGGTCGAGAACGCGCTTCAACAGAATATTCATTGTCCGATGTCCCCTCGCGGTCAGACAGGCTGTCCTACTCTGCATCAATATATAGGGTTTCGAAAAGTTCCTTTTGGCACAAAAATGCCCGGGCGAGAGGCCCGGGCATTGGTCCAGAAATGGCTGGAAAGCGGTGGTCCGAGTGGCTCGGACCTGTGCCATCAGGCGTTTTCTTCGCCGCCTTCGAACTCGGCATTCGGATCGAAGAAGTTTTCCGGCCGCGCATTGTCGTTGATGTCGTCGCCGTAAATAGCTTCGGCAGTGGTCAGCGTCTCGCCCTTGGCCTGGCGTTCGGCCTCGTCGGCCGTGCGGGCGATGTTGAGCGTGATGGTGACTTCGACTTCCGGATGCAGGGCGATCGCCACATTGGTGACACCGATGGTCTTGATCGGCTGGTTGAGCTGGATCTGGTTGCGGTTGACCGTGAAGCCCTCCGTGACCAGCAGATCGGCGATGTCGCGCGTCGACACCGAACCGTAGAGCTGACCGGTCTCGCCGGCCGAGCGAACGGCGATGAAGCTCTTGCCGTCGAGCTTTTCGGCAACCTGCGCGGCTTCAGACTTGCGCTCGAGGTTGCGGGCTTCGAGCTGGGCGCGCTGGCCTTCGAATTTCTTCTTGTTGGCTTCGTTGGCGCGCAGCGCCTTGCCCTGCGGCAGCAGGAAGTTGCGGGCAAAACCGTCCTTGACCTTGACGGTATCGCCCATCTGGCCGAGGCGGGAGACGCGTTCGAGAAGAATGACGTCCATGATTATGTTCCTTTTGGTTGGGCGTCCGTCCACAAGGCCGGCGCCGAATTCTCTGGAACAGGTCAGGAAGCAAAAGGGCGTTGCCGCCGGTGTCGCTGTCCTGCCTGTCGCGGCAGTTAGAGGTTTTGACCTCAACTCGGGATTTGATGCCTAACCGGTCAAGCCCGTCATGGCCGGCGATAAGGAACGGACGGCGAACCGCCCGTTCGGAAGAATTAGCGAACCACGTAGGGCAGCAGGCCGAGGAAGCGGGCGCGCTTGATCGCCTTGGCGAGCTCGCGCTGCTTCTTCTGGCTGACGGCGGTGATGCGCGACGGCACGATCTTGCCGCGCTCGGAAATGTAGCGCTGCAGCAGACGCACATCCTTGTAGTCGATCTTCGGTGCATTGGCGCCGGAGAACGGGCAGGTCTTGCGGCGGCGATGGAAAGGGCGCCGGGTCGGGATCTGGTTGATGTCGACCATTATTCTGCACCCCCTTCAAAACCTTCGCGCGGACGGCGCGGACCACGGTCGCCGCCTTCGCGATCGCCGAACGAACGCGGGCCACGATCGCCGCGGTCGCCGAAGCTGCGCGCCGGACGATCGCCACGGTCGCGATCGCCGAAGCCGCCGCGCTCGGAGCGCTCTTCGCGCTTCTGCATCATGGCCGAAGGGCCTTCCTCATGCGCCTCGACCTTGATGGTCAGGAAACGCAGCACGTCCTCGGACAGACCCATCTGGCGCTCCATCTCGTTGAGCGCCGCCGGCGGGCAGGTGAGATCCATCAGCGTGTAGTATGCCTTCCGGTTCTTGTTGACCCGGTAGGTGAGGGACTTCAGTCCCCAGTTCTCGACCCGGCCGACGGACCCGCCATTTGCTGCGATGACGCCCTTGTACTGTTCGACAAGCGCATCGACCTGCTGCTGCGAGAGGTCCTGCCGGGCAAGAAACACATGTTCGTAAAGAGCCATTATGTATCAGTGCCTTTCTTCGTTTCTCTCCCGGTTCCCGGCGGCAAAAGCCTCTGCAACTTCTCTGACCCGCGTGTGCCTCGAAAGGCGCGGGGAAGAAAGGAGCATGACGAGACGGTCGAGAGCGGAGACACGGGAGGCGGAAGCGCTTCTGGCATCACACGAAGGTTCTAGAAAAAACCTCCGGCCCTCCGTTCAGCCCCCAGCTGGGACCGGCAGATTGGCGGCGTCTATACAGCAATCCGCTGATAAGGCAAGGGCAAGCGGCATCCCCGATGTCGCAGCCACCAGAAAATCAAGCCGCGGCGCGCGCAAGGCCTGGCGATTTTCCCGGCAACCGGCGCTTAACCACAATATTAGTTTGCGCCGGGTTGAGCCCGCCGTCAACGGTCGATTCATCATGCAACATGCAAAGACCGGGCAACCGCGCATATCAAGCGGCAGGCATTTCCGGGGGTAAGGATGCTTCTCAACAGATTCTGGCGCTCGAAGAGCGGCAATTTCGCGCTTCTGATGGGGTTGGGGCTGCCAGCCATTCTGTCAGCCGTGGCCTTCGCGACCGATGTCTCGACCATGATGCGGGCGAAGAGCAACCTGCAGAACGCGCTCGATTCCGCAAACCTTGCCTCGTCGCATCTTGGCGATCTGGACATTACCCGCACCGACGCCTTCAACCGCTATTTCCAGGCCAACATCGCCGGGCATGGCGAACTCGTCAACGCGCAGGCGACGCTGACCGTCGACAAGGGCGTCAATTTCATCAAGACCAAGGCGGTCGCTTCGGCCGACGTCAATCTGAACTTCGCCTTCCTGTTTGGCCAGAGCAAGCACATCGTGGTCGATGCCTCGGCGGTCGAATCGAACAATCAGCTCGAAGTCGTGCTGGTGCTGGACAATACCGGCTCGATGCGCGGCGCCCGTATGACGGCGCTCAGGGCCGCGACCAAATCATTGCTTGACACTCTCGAATCGACAAAATCGCCGACGCGCCAGGTCCGTGCCTCACTGGTGCCATTCGTCACGGCCGTGAACGTCAACGGCGACGGGTTCGACCCGTCCTGGATCGATATGGACGGCAAATCCTCGACCAACGGCATAAATTTCCCCGTCATCGACGGCAAACGCCCGAACCACATGGCGCTGTTCAAGCAGCTCAAGGACACCGGATGGGCCGAGCCCGGATGGAACGACACGGGATGGAAGGGCTGCGTGGAGGCGCGGCCCGGCGCCTACAACATTTCCGACACGCCGCCCGATCCGACCAAGCCCGACACGCTGTTCGTTCCCTATTTTGCGCCGGATGATCCCGGAGATGCGCAGATGCCGTCCAGCACCTATGGCAATGAGGCAAAATACTACAACAATTCTTATCTCGCCGACACCGGCGACACGGTCAAGCTGGACAAACAAAAAGGCAACAACCGGCTCGGCATCGACTTCAGCGGCCTCGGCAGCGATCCCGACAAAGCCACCAAGGAAAAAGTCGCCAAATATGTGGCGCCAGAAAAGGAACTTATCACCGAGACAGGAACTTCCATCACCGTTGGCCCGAACCGTTCCTGCCCGACCCCTGTCGTTCCCTTGACCGAAGATTTCGACAAGCTGCGCAAGGCGGCAAGCCAGATGACCGAGTGGAACGGCTCGGGCACCAATGTGTCGGAGGGCCTGTCGTGGGGCATGCGTGTGCTGTCGCCCGCTCCGCCTTATACCGACGGGGCGCCGTGGAAGACGCCTGGCATCAGCAAGATCGTGCTGTTGCTCACCGACGGTGAGAATGTCGTCTATGGTGCGAGCGAACAGCCGACGAAATCCGACTACACATCCTATGGCTATCTGGCGGGTGGCCGCTTCGGGTCGGATAACCAGGCGACGGCGGCCCGCAATGTCGACGGCTGGACCAAGAGCGTCTGCACGCAGTTGAAGAACGAGGGGGTGCAAATCTACACCCTGGTGCTGCAATCCGACACGCCCGCCAACCGCACGCTTTACAGCGCCTGCGCTTCCGACCCGAGCAACTATTATGCCGTCAATGACCCGACCAAACTGCCGGACGTGTTCCTGCAGATCGCCAACAAGTTCTCGAAGCTGCAATTGACGAATTGAACCCATGGCCCGAAAGCATCGGGCCTGAGCCGACCGGTCGGCTCAACTGGTATGGGAGACAACCTTGTCGACCGTTTCAGGGAAGAAGTCGGGTGCCGCGAGGCGTTTGCCGAACATCATGTCGTATTGCAACAGACGGAAATCGCGGATCGCCGGGTCGATCTCCTTCTGCCGAGCCCAGTCGGACGTCGCCTCGCCCGTCGGCGTCAGCAACAAGTTGCGGTCGACGACGCGATAGCGCTCCCGCATCTCGCCCAGGAAACCCGTGTAGTAGGGGTGGGTGATGCCCGCGGCGGTCAGGATATGATAGGGCAGGAAGGCAGGGCTCACCGTCCCCAGATTCTCGACCGGGCCCGAGCGGTTCGACCAGATGATCAGCGGTGTCGCGTGGTGTTCGAGAGCCGCCTCCGGCGTCGGTTCCTTGCGTGGCGCGACGTTGTCCTTCAGGAAGCCCGTCTCGACATAGACCGGTCCGAGCGGCGGCAGGTGGTCACCGAAAAAGGCGACAATCGTTGGCCGCTCGCGCGTCTTGGCCCATTCGATCAGCCGCTCGAGGCCGCGGTCCGCGTCGGCTGAACCCTCGGCGTAGGAGATCAGCGAGTCACGCGCCCACTGGCTGATCGGGGCTTGCACCGAGTGGGTCGGGTTCGAATAGCGGTTCGGTTCATACGGGCCATGGTTCTGCAGGCTGACGGCGAAGAAGAAGACCGGGTCGTCGCTGGCGTCGGCTTCGCGGATGATCTCGTCGGTCATCGCGGCGTCGGATGCCAGCGGTCCGCGCTTTTCCATGGGCGGCAGCGTCTCTTCCGATTTGAAGTCGTTGAAGCCGAAATCGGCATAGACCGCGCCGCGATTCCAGAACCAGTTTGTGCCCGGATGGATGGCGCGCGCCCTATAGCCTTCGCTCTTCAGGAAGGTCGCCATCGACGGCGTCGGGGTGCGTACATATTGCTGGTAGGGGATGCTGCCGGCCGGCAGGAAGGCGTTCGAGAACCCGGTCAGCGCTTCGAATTCGATGTTGGCGGTCATGCCGCCGAATTCAGGCGAGAACATCGAGCCCGAGCGGAGCGCCCGCACATTGGGGATCGGATCCGGGGTGATGGTGACGCCGGGCAGCTTGGTCGAATCCCAGAAGGATTCGCTCATGACGACGATGATGTCGGGCTTCTCGGTAGGTACCGAGGCCGTCACATTGGTTCGGTCAATGGCCGCAATTGCCTTGTCGGAATAGCCTGGGGGTGCCGAGACATGCGCCATCGGCACGTTGAGCGCGAAGGCGAGCGCAAAGCCGTTGGAGGCGTAGTTTTCCTTCTGGTCCCACATGATGGGGATGATCTGCAGCCGGTCCCGCGTCCACGAGAAAGTGGCGTAGTCCATGATCGAGACGAAGAAGGCGAGCAGCGGCACCGCCAGCGTCAGCCGGGCAAGGCGGCCCTTGTGGCTGAGGGCTGGAACCTTGCGGCGCCAAAGCCGCCAGCCGTAGACGAGCAGGGACAGGCCGGCGACGATGCCCGCGACCATGGCGAGCGCGGTCATAGGCCGCTCGCGCACCAGCAGCGGCAGCAGGGCGAAGATCTGGCGGGCATAGAGAAAATCCGTTGGATAGAGCGGATCGCCGAGATAATGCGATTTCTGGTGGCCGACAAAGGCCAGCGACAGGGTCAGCGGCGCTACGATCATCAGGCTCTGATGACTGCGCCCGAGCACCGCGTCGAGACCGATCAGGACCAGCGCGAACACGACGATGGTTGTCCAGCCCGGCTTGAACGGCTGCAGGAAGAAGGAAATAGTGCCGGCAACATCGCCGCGCACGATCAGTTCGATGGCGAACACCAGTACTGCCGAGATCGCCAGGCTGATCAGCCCGTAACGGACGACCGGCCATCGCCGGCCCGGCAGATAGCCGGTGGACGGATCGTCTTCCAGGAACTGCGGCGCGGCGTTGCCGGCACGTTTGAAGCTCTTTGCCACTTTAACTTCCCACCCCAAGACAATCCACGATTGTCATATAATTGTCACGCAAAGCTAGCGCCTGTGACGAAAATAAGAAGAGCCAGCAAACGATTCGTGAGCGGTTTTCATCAGGTGTGATCGTCGCAAAGCCTTTGGGAACAGGCGCTCGGCGCATGGTTCGGATTAGGCTCCGGGTTGAACCGGGCTTGACTTGGCGGCCTGCCTTGCGTCACAGGCAGGGAAAATTCGTAGTATCAGTCAAGCAAAACAAGTCTGGGGAGCCCCGCATGGCCGTCGCATTCACCTTTCCAGGACAAGGAAGCCAGGCTGTCGGCATGGGCAAGGATCTTGCCGATGCCTTTCCAGAGGCGCGCGGGATCTACCAGGAAGTCGATGACGCGCTTGGCGAAAACCTGTCGAAGCTGATCTGGGAAGGTCCCGAAGAGACCCTGACCCTGACGGCCAATGCGCAGCCGGCCCTCATGGCGGTATCGCTGGCGGCGATCAGGGCGCTGGAAGCGCGCGGTTTCTCGCTGAAGGATAAGGTCGCCTATGTCGCCGGCCATTCGCTGGGCGAATATTCGGCACTCGCCGCCGCCGGCTTCGTTTCCGTTGCCGATGCCGCCCGTCTGCTGCGCATTCGCGGCAATGCCATGCAGGCGGCGGTGCCGGCCGGCGAGGGCGCCATGGCGGCGATCATCGGGTTGGAGCAGGCCGATGTCGAAGCTGCCTGTGCCGAGGCCGCCCTGGGCGCTGGCAAGGCCGCTGCCTGCCAGGTGGCGAACGACAATGGCGGCGGCCAGCTGGTCATATCAGGCACGAGAGCCGCGGTGGAACTGGCGGCGAGACTGTGCACCGAAAAGGGTGCCAAACGGGCCCTGATGCTGCAGGTTTCGGCGCCTTTCCATTCCGCGCTGATGACACCGGCGGCCGAGATCATGCGCGAGGCGCTGGCGAGCGTCGCGAGGGCCGCGCCGGTGGTGCCCATCGTCTCCAACGTCACCGTCACTTCGACCAGTGACCCCGATGAGATCGCACGGCGTCTGGTCGAACAGGTGGTTGCCCGCGTGCGCTGGCGCGAAACGGTGGAATGGTTCGGCGCCAACGGCGTCTCCACGCTTTACGAGATCGGCGCCGGCAAGGTGCTTTCGGGCCTGGCGCGGCGTATCAACCGCGACATCGCCACCGCCTCTGTAGGTTCCGCGGCCGAGGTCGAGGCGGCATTGGCGGCGCTTGCATAAAACGCCATTTGATACCATCCCTATGCGGGGTGCCCTCTTCTCAACCTGGAGACAAAAATGTTCGAATTGACCGGCCGCAAGGCGCTTGTCACCGGCGCATCGGGGGGCATCGGCGAGGCGATCGCCAGGGTGCTGCATGCGCAGGGCGCGATCGTCGGCCTGCACGGCACGCGCCTCGAGAAACTGGAAACGCTGGCCTCCGAACTGGGCGACCGGGTCAAGCTGTTCCCGGCCAACCTGTCGAACCGCGACGAGGTCAAGGCACTCGGCCAAAAGGCGGAGGCCGATCTCGAGGGCGTCGACATTCTGGTCAACAATGCCGGCATCACCAAGGACGGCCTGTTCGTGCGCATGTCGGACGCCGACTGGGATACTGTGCTGGAGGTTAACCTCACCGCCGTTTTCAGGCTGACCCGTGAACTGACCCACCCGATGATGCGCCGCCGCCATGGCCGCATCATCAACATCACTTCGGTGGTCGGCGTGACCGGCAATCCCGGCCAGGCGAATTACTGTGCCTCCAAGGCCGGTATGATCGGCTTGTCGAAGTCGCTGGCGCAGGAGATTGCCACCCGCAACATCACCGTCAACTGCGTCGCTCCGGGCTTCATCGAATCGGCGATGACCGACAAGCTCAACGACAAGCAGAAAGAGGCGATCATGGCGGCGATCCCCACGAAGCGCATGGGCACCAGTGCCGAAGTGGCGTCCGCCGTTGCCTATCTGGCTTCGAACGAGGCCGCCTACGTAACCGGGCAGACCATTCATGTGAATGGCGGTATGGCGATGATCTGAGCGAGGATCTGAGCGAGGTCCGCGGTAACATCGCCGCGCTGTGAAAACCCACCATTTCGGCTTGGACCTTGGCTATTTTTCGTGTAATGCGGCCCGCAACCCGGCGGTTCGGGCAAAAACCGGTCCGTGGCCGTTGCGTTTCCGGCAGGACCATCTTTCAGCTTGATTAGCGGCATTCCGCCCGCTAACGAAGACAGACAAACAAAAGACGAGGATGCCCAAATGAGTGACACCGCAGAGCGCGTCAAGAAGATCGTCATCGAACACCTTGGCGTCGATGCCGACAAAGTGACGGAGCAGGCGAGCTTCATCGATGATCTGGGCGCTGACAGCCTCGACACGGTCGAACTGGTCATGGCGTTCGAAGAAGAATTCGGCGTCGAGATCCCCGACGACGCAGCCGAGACCATTCTGACCGTCGGCGATGCGGTGAAGTACATCGACAAGGCTTCGGCCTGACGCTTTCGGCAGTCATCACCGGGGAGGACCTGCGATGAGGCGTGTCGTCGTCACGGGCCTTGGCCTGGTTTCACCGTTCGGTATGGGCTTCAAGCACGGCTGGAAGGAACTGCTGACCGGCCGCAGCGCTGCCAAGCGCGTCACCGAGTTCGAGGTGGACGATCTTGCCTGCAAGATCGCCCACGTCATTCCGCGTGGCGACGGCTCCAACGGCACGCTCAATCCCGAAGCCATTCTTGAGCCGAAGGAACTTCGCAAGATCGGCGACTTCATCCTGTACGGGATCGCGGCCGCCGATGAAGCGCTGAAGGATTCCGGCTGGCAGCCTTCAACCGAGGAGGAGCGTTGCGCCACCGGTGTGCTGATCGGCTCCGGCATCGGCGGTCTTGAGGGCATCGCCGAGAACGCGATCATCCTCAAGGAACGCGGCCCGCGCCGCATCAGCCCGTTCTTCATTCCCGGAAATATCATCAATCTCGTGTCGGGCCAGGTTTCGATCCGGCACGGATTGAAAGGCCCCAACCACGCTGTGGTCACTGCTTGCTCGACCGGCGCGCACGCCATCGGCGACGCCGCCCGGCTGATCATCTTCGGCGATGCCGACATTATGCTGGCCGGTGGCGCCGAATCGCCGGTGACCCGGCTTTCGCTCGCCGGCTTCGCCGCCTGCCGGGCACTCTCGACCGAGCGCAACGATAGCCCGCAAACGGCCTCGCGGCCTTACGACCGCGACCGCGACGGCTTCGTCATGGGCGAAGGCGCCGGTGTCGTCGTGCTGGAAGAGCTCGAGCATGCCAAGGCGCGCGGAGCGAAGATTTATGCCGAGGTGACCGGCTACGGCCTGACCGGCGACGCCTATCACATCACCGCACCGGCAGAAGATGGCGACGGGGCCTTCCGTTGCATGACGGCCGCGCTGAACCGGGCAAAGCTTACGCCAGCCGATGTCGACTACATCAATGCGCACGGCACCTCGACCATGGCCGATACGATCGAACTCGGCGCTGTCGAGCGGCTGGTCGGCAATGCGGCGTCCAAGATTTCAATGTCGTCGACCAAGTCGTCGATCGGCCATTTGCTGGGAGCAGCCGGCGCGGCCGAAGCGATCTTTTCGATCCTCGCCATCCGCGACAATATCGCACCGGCGACCATCAACCTCGACAATCCCGAACGCGAAACCGCGATCGACCTGGTGCCGAACAAGCCACGCCCGCGCCAGATCGACGTAGCCCTGTCCAATTCCTTCGGCTTCGGCGGCACCAACGCCTCGCTCGTTTTCCAGCGGTATAATGGCTGACGGTCCGGTTGCCGGGCAATGCTTTGGCGTGCCGTCAATTTTGCCATATTCGCCCCTACTCTGCCGCAGGGGATTCGTTGAGAGATCGAACGGTAGGGCGAAATGAACACAAATCCGTCAGACAACGGAGAATTCGGGCAAAGGCCGGCGAATACCGGGCCGATCGTGCCGAAGACGGCCAGCGAGGCGCTGCGGCCGGAAGCCGGAACGCCGCCGCCGAAACGCTCGCGCGCTTCGCGCAGCCAGGTCGTCGTGTTCATGAACTTCGTCATCTCCTCGGTGATGCTGATGGTTCTGGCGGCGGGCGTGGCCCTCTATTTCGGCAAGCAGGAGTTTACCGAGCCCGGCCCTTCCGCCAATGGCGACACTTTCCTCGTCAAGCCCAACAGTGGCGTCCAGGATATCGCCGACCAGCTTGAGCGCCGCGGACTGATCAGCGACGCCCGCGTATTCCGCCTCGGCGTGCGTGCCTTCGGCAACGATTCCGCACTCAAGGCCGGAGAATACGAGATCAAGCCCAGGGCATCCATGCGCGACATCATGGAACTCCTGAAGAGCGGCAAGTCGGTGATGTATTCGCTGACTATTCCCGAAGGGCTGACGGTCGAGCAGGCCTTGCAGCGCATCGCCGACGAACCCGCCCTGAGCGGCGATATGCCGGCGAAGACGCCCCCCGAGGGCAGCCTTGCCACCGACACGCTGCGCTTCACCCGTGGCGCAACGCGTCAGCAGATGGTCGAAAAGCTGCTCGCCGATCAGAAGAAACTGGTCGATGAGGTGTGGCAGCGGCGCGCGCCGGATCTGCCGCTGGCCAACGTCGAGGACTTTGTCACCCTGGCCTCGATCGTCGAGAAGGAAACCGGCAAGGGCGATGAACGCTCACGGGTGGCTGCTGTCTTCCTGAACCGGTTGGCCAAGGGCATGCGCCTGCAGTCCGATCCGACCATCATCTATGGTCTGTTTGGCGGCAAGGGCAAGCCGGTGGACCGCCCGATCTACCAGTCCGACATCCAGAAGCAGACGCCTTACAACACCTATGTGATCAGCGGCCTGCCGCCGACGCCTATCGCCAATCCAGGCCGCGCGGCCCTCGAGGCCGTGGCCAATCCGTCGAAGACCGACGACCTCTATTTCGTCGCCGACGGCACGGGCGGTCACGTCTTTGCGTCGACCCTGAACGAGCACAATGAAAACGTCGCCCGCTATCGCGCGCTGCAGAAGAAGCAGGCCGATGAAGCAGCCAAGGCCGCCGCTGCCGCCGGTACCAGCGGCAGTGCCGACAAGCCTGCTGCCGACAACGCTGCTTCCGACAAGCCTGCTGACGACAGCGACGGCACCGGTGGCGACAACGGCGATGCCGGCGGTGATGCGGGCGCGGTCCAGTAAGGTGAAGAAAGGCGTTGCCTGGAAGGCGGCGGCCTGACATTTGAAGGAACGCCGGGCGTCCGATTTCGACGCATTCGCGGTGTGGTCATTTTAAGCCGCGCTTGCCCCTCCGGAAAACCGTTTCGGGGTAAGGCGCCAGGGGGTGTACAGGGCGACATGAATTTGCAGAGCATGACCGGTTTTGCGCGCGTCGTCGCCGAGCATGACGGCACCGCGATTGCCTGGGAAGTCAAATCCGTCAATGGCAAGAGCGTCGAGGTTCGCCTGCGGCTGCCTCAGGGATTCGAGCGGCTGGAGCCTGTGGTCAGGCAAACGCTGCAGAAGCGTTTCGCCCGCGGCAATTTCCAGGCGACGCTGACCATCGGCCGCGCCGCCAGCGCGCAGACGCAACCTGTCGTCAACGAGGCGTTTTTGAAAGATCTCGCCGGTCTGGCCAAGCGGCTGCAGGAACAGTTCGGCGTTGCGCCCGCGACGGCTGACGGATTGCTGTCGCTGCGTGGCGTGCTCGACGTTGCCGAAACCATCGAAACCGAAGAAGTGCGGGCCGCGCTCGATACCTCCATCATGGCCGCGCTGGACGTGGCGCTGAACGGCCTGGAACAGGCCAGGCAAGGCGAGGGCGCCGCGCTGGCCGTGCTTTTGTCCGGCCATATCGACACCATCGAGACACTGACCCTGCGCGCGGAAGCCGACCCGTCACGCGATACGGCGGCGATCCGCGAACGCATTGCCGAGCAGGTCCGGCTGCTGATGGACGCATCCGCCAATCTGGATGCAAGCCGGCTGCACATGGAGGCGGCGTTCCTTGCCACCAAGGCCGATATTCGCGAAGAGATCGACCGGCTGAAAACGCATGTCGCGTCTGGCCGGGCCTTGCTCGAGGGCGGCGGCGCCGTCGGCCGCAAGCTCGATTTTCTGGCACAGGAATTTAACCGCGAATCGAATACGCTGTGTTCGAAGTCGAATGCCGCCGCCGTCACCGCGATCGGGCTGGAACTGAAGGCGGTCGTCGACCAGTTTCGTGAACAGGTCCAGAATCTGGAGTAGCCGATGGTCGCCAACGAACCGATGGTTCCCAGGGATATGGGGTCCCGCATCCGCCGCCGGGGGCTGATGCTCGTCCTGTCGTCGCCATCGGGTGCCGGCAAGTCGACGATCGCGCGCAATCTTCTGGAGAGCGACTCCAGCCTCGAACTGTCGGTCTCGGTCACCACGAGGCCACGCCGCGGTTCGGAAATCGAGGGCGTCCATTACCATTTCCGTACCATGCGCGAATTCGAGCGGCTGCGCGATTCCGACGCGCTCCTCGAATGGGCGGAGGTGCATGGCAATTGCTATGCGACACCGCGCGAGCCGGCCGAACTGGCGCTGGCGCAGGGCCGCGACATGCTGTTCGACATCGACTGGCAGGGCGCCCAGCAGCTCAAGGAGAAGATGCGTGCCGACATCGTCTCGATCTTCATCCTGCCTCCGTCGATGAAGGAATTGAAGGCGCGGCTGAAGCGGCGCGCCGAGGACCAGGAAGCGGTGATCGAGACGCGGCTGAAGAACGCCCGCAACGAGATCGAGCACTGGAAGGAATATGATTTCGTCATCGTCAATGACGATCTCGACCGTGCCTTCGCCGAGGTTCGCGGCATCGTCGTGGCCGAGCGGCTGCGGCGCGACCGCCGGCCCGGTCTCTTCGATTTCGTGTCGGGATTGTTGGACGAAAAGACCGTCTGACCGGCGTCAGGGCGCCATGCCCTCGACCAGGATCAGATGTCGGCTGAGCGCGGCATCGCGTACCTCCAGCGCCGCCGCATATTCGGCGGATGCGTACCAGCGCCTTGCCCGCTCGATGTCGGGAAATTCGACGACGATCAGCGGACCAGGATGCCAATCACCCTCCAGCGTCTGCACTTGGCCGCCGCGCACCAGATAACGCCCGCCATGCCGGGCGATCGAGGCCGCGGCGCGGGAGCGGTATGTCTGCAACGCCTTTTCGTCGCGGACCGTGACATCGGAAATGACATAGGCGGGCATTCCTGGTTCTCCGGCATGTTCGCCAGACTACCTATGCCTCGGTCATCACAATTCCAGACCTGCCGGCGCTAGACCGCATTGGTCAGCCGCACGAACTCCTCGACGCTGAGCGTTTCGGCACGTCGCGTCGGGTCGATCCCCGCTCTTTCGAGCAAGGCCTCGCCGCCGAGGCTTTTCACGCTCTGCCGCAGCATCTTTCGGCGTTGGCCGAAGGCGGCTTCCGTGACCCGGCCGAGTTTCTTCACCTCGGCGGGCAGGGGCGTCGCGCGTGGTTCCAGATGCACCACCGAGGAGGTGACCTTGGGCGGTGGCGTGAAGGCTTGAGGCGGGACGTCGAAGGCGATCCTGGCCTGCGTGCGCCAGCCGGCGAGCACACCCAGCCTGCCATAGGCATCGCTGTCGGGCGCGGCGACGATGCGCTGCGCCACCTCACGCTGGAACATCAGCGTCATCGAGGCATAGAAGGGCGGCCAGTCCGCGACCGTCAGCCATCGGACCAGCAGTTCGGTGCCGATGTTGTAGGGCAGATTGGCCACGATCCGGACCGGAGCGTGGTCGGTCCTCGAGGCGAGGGCGGCGAAGTCGATCTTCAGCGCGTCGCCTGAAATCACCTCCAGCCGATCTGGGTAGTGAGCGGACACCTCGGCAAGCGCCGCCAGGCAGCGTTCGTCGCGCTCGATGGCGACGACCCGGCGGGCGCCGTTCGATAGCAGCGCCCTTGTCAGCCCTCCAGGCCCGGGCCCAACCTCGATCACCGTGGCATTCGTCAGGTCGCCGGCACTGCGTGCGATCTTGCCGGTCAAATTGAGATCGAGCAGGAAGTTCTGGCCGAGCGCCTTTTTCGCCTGCAGCCCATGGCGCTCGATGACGTCACGCAGCGGCGGCAGCCCATCGATGCTCATGCGCGAAGACCGGAAGCGAAAGCGCTCATGCGGTGCCAGCAGCCTCTGCGTCGACGTCAGCCAGTCTTCTGGCGAGCTTCAGCGCCGCGATCAGGCTGTCGGGTCGCGCCACACCCTTGCCGGCGATGTCGAAGGCGGTGCCGTGGTCGGGCGAGGTGCGGATGAAGGGCAGGCCCAGCGTGACGTTGACCGCCTCGTCGAAGGCCAGCGCCTTGGCCGGGATCAATGCCTGGTCGTGATACATGCACAGTGCAGCGTCGTAGCCTGCCCGCGCTCGGGCATGGAACAGCGTGTCGGCGGGCAAGGGCCCGAAAGCATCGATGCCTTCAGCGCGCAGGATGTCGACCGCCGGGCGCACGATATGCTCGTCTTCCAGGCCCATGGAGCCGCCTTCGCCGGCATGCGGATTGAGGCCCGCAATGGCGAGCCGCGGCCTGGCGATGCCGAAGCGGCTGGCAAGGTCGGCCGCCGTGATGCGCGCGGTCGCGACGATCAATTCGGTGCTTAGGACCTTCGGCACCTCGGCCAGAGCGATGTGGATGGTGACGGGAACCGTGCGCAAGTCGGGGCCTGCCAGCATCATCACCGGCATCGCCTCGACGCCGCTGTGCCGAGCCGCCAGATGCGCCAGATATTCGGTGTGGCCGGGAAAACGGAAGCCGGCATCGTAGAGCGGTTTCTTGGCTATCGGGCAGGTCACCACGGCAGCGGCCTCGCCGGCAAGGCAGGCGGCGACCGCGCGGTCGATCGCTTCGATGGTGCCGGCTGCATTGGCCGGGTCGGGTCGCCCGGGGCTGTCGATGAAGCGCGCCGTCAGGGGAACGATCGGCAAGGCGCGGCCAAAGACCTCGATCGCCTGCACCGGCGTCACTTCCTCGACAGGCAGCGAGACGCCAAGGTGGCGTGCGCGCGATGCGACCACGGCCGCGTCGGCCAGCAGGTAGAAGGCGGGCAAGCCGACGGCGTTCCGCGCAAGGAAGGCGGCGATGGCGATTTCAGGGCCGACACCGGACGGATCGCCGACGCTCAACGCCAGCGCGGTCATCGTGCTGCTCACGTCAGCGCTTGACGATGCGGGCTTTCGCCTTCAGCTCGTCGACATATTTCTTGCTGAGATCGTCGGCGGCCTTGTCGCTGGAGCCTTCGCTCTGGAACACCATCTGGGCCGTCTTGTCGTCGGATACTTCGCGCGACGAGCAGATGCCGATGAATTCGACGCCGCGTTCGGTCTCGCGTGTGACGGTGGCGCCACCGACCTTGGTCGCCTTGATCTGCTCCGCCCAGTCCGGCGGCAGTTGCGGCGCCAGAATCCGGCCGAGGTCGCGAACGGTGACGTCGATCAGGCCTTTGGCGAACTCGCGCGTCGTGTTGCAGCCGTTGAAGCGGGCACGCATGGCGTCGGCCTCGCGCTTGCGTTTGGCCAGCGTCGCGCTGCGTTCGGCCGCTGGCACGACGAAGATGACCTGCTGCAGCATGTATTCCATGGCGCTCGGCTTGGCTCCGCCCTTGTCAAGCATGCGCCGCACCGCGTCCTGTTCGGTCACGCTGCCACCTTCGCCGGAGCGGTAACGTGCGCTCAGGGCCTGGTTCCATGCCATCTGGGCGCGAATGAACTCCTTGAAATGATCCTTGCCGACGCCGGATTTTTCCATGACGCCGTTGAGCTGGCCGAGCTGCATCTTGTTGTTGGTGGCAAAGCGCTGGTAGGCGGCCTCGACCTGGGCATCGCTGATACGGATGCCAAGCCGTCTGGCCTCGGCCATGCGCAGCGTCTGGTCGATCATTTCCTGGGCAGCGTCGCCCTTCTTGCGCTGCAGCTTCAGGAAGGCGGCACGATGGGCGATATCACCAGTGGTGATTGCTATGTCGTTGACGACGTATTTGATCTCGCTGGCGAAGGCCGGCGGCGTCATCACTGTCATCGACACGGATGTCGCCGCCACAAGCAACGCGAACCCTGCTGAAAAGAGGTATTTCCTCATCGTTGGCATCCCAATTCTATCCCGGCTCCGCCCAATTCCGTCCCCTTCCGGATACGCGAATCCGTGCCAGCCCTATGCGGCGAAACGATGTCGCCCCTTATTGGATGGTGTCGACTGCGTTGGTCGACGAGCCGAAGTCGCCGAGGGTACGGAACGACAGGTTGAATCCGATGCTCTGCGTCACTTCCCTGGTGTTCAGGTCACGCGACTGCGCGTACGTCATCAGGTAAGTGAAGCAGGAATCGTTGTAGGCGAAGCCCACCCCGTCCTTGACCAGCAGGCCTTCCTGCAAATCGTAGGTTCCTGTTCCGAACACGCGCCAGTTCTCGGCAAGATGCGTCGATGCGCCGAGCGTGACTTCGTGACGGTCGGTCGTGAAACCATAGAGCGGCTGGGCCTGGATGAAGGCATACTTGGCGCTCAACGACACCGGCAGGCCGGAATAGGCGGCTTTGAACTCGGCGCGGCGGATCTCGAAGCTCTGTTCGTCGAAACGGCCGCTGACCGAGGCCGCGAATCCATTGGGGCTGGTTATGCCAAACAGGCCGACATAGTCGGACTTGGTCGTCTCAAGCCCCGAATTTGCGCCGACATTGACCAGATCGGGTGCCGCGAAGGAGTTTTCGCCGCCGATCTGATAGGACTGGCCGAAGATCGCATTGGTGCCCCAGCCATTGATGTACGAGCCGGAATAGCGCAGCCCGACATTGGCACGCGAGCCGCCCTCGATGCGGTCATAACCGGAGAACTTGTCGCGTTCGAACAGCGTGGTCGCATCGAAAACCATGCTCTGCGCGTCTTCGTTCGGAACGGAGAGTCCGCCGACATACTGTTCGTTCGGGCGCAGGAACACCTGTGCCATCGGCTCGACAACGTGGCTCGACCCGCTGGCCAGCGAGAACAACAGGGGCCAGCTCATCTCGAGCCCGGCGGTCGCCATGTAGCGGGCAAAGGACGAGCGCATGTCGTCCTGCTCGCCCAGATTGGTGGCCATCTGGTTGATCGCGGCGAGCGAGGCCGATGATGGTCTGACATAGTCGACGTCGCCTTGCAGTGCTAGCAACGGTGTCAGCACCAACCCGTCATCGGTGACAAAGCTCCGTTTCCACTCGGCCTCGGCGGTAAGACGGCTGGACTCGCCTTCGATGCCGCGCACGCGCTGCGTACCTGACGGGGGGTAGTAAGGGGTGAAATATGTCTCGTCGAGATCTTCGCGGCGGATGACGCGCGTATTGACATTGAGCGACAACTGGCCGCCGGCGACCGATGCGTCGGGGATATAGGCATAGTCGAGCGAGGGCAGCACCCAGGGCTGCTGGCCGCTTCTCGCCGCGACATTGTCGTTGAGCGTATTTTCCTGGACTTCGAAATGCATGGCACGCACGTCGAAATAGTTACGGTCATTGAGACCAGTCAGGTAGACCGACGACTGGTGGACGTATTCGTTGTACTTGTTGATGTTGTAGGTGTGCGAGAAATCCTTGTCGGTCTGCAACAGCACGTCCCAGCCGAAATTCCAGCGTTCGTTGATCGCGAACTGCCCCTGCGTGCCCATCATGCCGCGGAACTTGTTGGAATCGCCAGCCGCGCCCGAATCGATGTTGCGGCCGGCGCTGTCGATGAAGGCGTCGGGATTCTGCTGCTGGATCCCGGCGACCTTAAAAGTGTATTCGCCGTTGTTGAAGCGCTGGCGCCATTCGGCTTCGCCGAGGAAGCCCTGCTTGGTGTAGCCGCTTCCGGTCACCGTCAGGTCATATGTCGGCGAAAGGGCGAAATAATAGGGGACCTTGACGCTGTACCCCAGATGGCTGTTGTAGCCGATGCCGGGGATCAGGAAGCCGCTCTTGCGCTTCACCGTCGGGTCTGCGATCTCGAATGCCGGCAGGTAGGCCAGCGGAAAACCGAAGAACTCGAAATTCGCGTTCTCGAAGCGAACCGTCTTCTTCTCACCGTTCCAGATGATCTTCCTGGCTTTGACGCGCCAGGTCGGCGCCTTGTCGGGCTTGTCCTCGCACGGTTCGCAGGCGGTGTAGACACCATTATGGAAAGTGGTCAGCACGCCGCCCATGCGTTCGGCGCTTTCGGCGGCGAAATAGGCCTTGTCGACGGTTTCAACGCGCAGCGCGTTGACGAAGCCGTCTGCGAAATCGTCGGTGATGTCGATGTGCTGCGAATTGATCTTGGTGCCGTCGCTGTTGACGATCTCGACATTGCCGCTGGCAACCATCCGCTTGGTGTTGCGGTTGTACACGACCTTCTGCGCGACGAGGCGGTTGCCGCCATAGTCGATCTGCACGCCGCCAATGGCGGTCACTGTCTGGTTGTCGTTGTTGTATTCCAGGGTGTCTGCGGCCAGCAGCATCTGCGAGCCGGACGGAACCGTGGTCGCCATGTTGCCGACATCCTGCGCGAACGCCGGCAGCGGGACGCCGCAGGCGACCAGGCACGCCAAGGCGCTCGCCGCATAAAGGCGCGCCAAACGGGCCTGCCTGTCGCTGGGCAAAAACGCCTCCCTCACTAGCCGTCTTCCTTGTATAGCAGGAAAGTCACCCCGAAGAACATAGCTACCACGACCGGTACCCATGCGGCTATGGCAGTCGGCACGAACCCCGCCACGCCGAACGCCTTCACCAGCACCGAAACGACATAAAGCAGAAACCCGGCAACGACGCCACCCAGAATCATCGTTGCCGACTGCCCCATTCGCGCAAATCGCATTGAAACTGTTGCCGCAATCAGCGTCATGGCGACGAGGAGGAACGGCAACGCCACCAGCGAATCAAACTGCATGGCAAAGGCATTTGCCTTGAGGCCGAAGGAACGGGCAACCTCGATTTTTCCGGGCAGGTCATAGAAGGGAATCGTCTCCGGGCGCGCCAGCCGCTCCTGCACGAATTCCGGCTTCAGATTGGTCGGCACACGATCGTTCGCGACGGGCTGGATGGTGCCGTTCCTGAAGGTCTTCACATCCTGCAATTCCCAATAGCCGTCGCGCAGGTAAGCACGCGCCGCATCCTTGCGCTCGACGATATTGCCTTGCTGGTCGAGGATGAAAAAGACCGCGTCGGACAACTCCAGACCCTGGCCGAGGATGGCGCGCGCGCCGATGATCGTGTCGCCGGAACCGGTTTTCTGGCGGATCCAGGGAGCGGCATCGGCCGAAACCGTGTTGGATTTGCCGGAGCGCAGCTCGGTCTCGATCTGTTCGGACAAGGAGAAGGCGTGCGCGGCGAGCGGGTTGATGATCCCGACCGATACGGCGCCGAACAGCAGTGCGCCGATGCAGCATGGCAAAAGGAACTGCCAGGCGGAAACGCCCGCGGAGCGCGCGATGACGAGTTCGTAACGTCGGTTGAGCGACACCAGCGTCGCCATCGCCGAGAACAAGCCGACAAACGGCACCGTCTGCAGCATGATCATCGGCATGCGAAGGCCTGAAATGGCCATCGCCGTGCCATAGGTGAACCCCGGCAGGCCGGTGGTGCGGCCGGACAGTTCGGTGAAATCGATAAGGAATACCAGCGCCAGAAGGCCGAGGAAGAACCAGATCGTGATCGCCACGTAGCGGAAGAAGAAGTAACGGCCCAGCGTCCAGCCCATCAGCCGGCTCCTTGGCCTGAGGTGTCGCGCCTGGATAGACGCAACTTGAGGGCATTCCAGCCGTCACCGATGCGGCTGGCCAGGTTTGTCATCCAGTCCGCCCAGGCAACCGGCAGTTCCATGGTCCGGTTCGACACGATGAACCAGATCGCCACCGCGGAAGCCACGATCGGCACGCCATAGACCACATAGGAATATTGCGGGACCTCGTCGGCCTTGCTCGCGGCGAAGAAACCCAGCCAGCGCACGAACAGCGATATCGCGATGGCCGTGATCAGCGGATTGACGCGCGCCTCGCGATGCGAACGCGCGTCTCCCGCGACCGCGAGCGCGATCAGGGCGAAAACCATGGAGTATGTCCATTCCGAAAACCGCTGGTCGACCTCGGCCCGGTACTCCTGCGGATTTTGCTGATAGTTCTTGTCGTTAGGGCTTGGATTGAGCAGGTACTGGGTCGTCTGGTCCTTTGGCAGGAGCGTCACCTGGTTGGCCGCCGACATGAAGGCCGACATGTCGAAGGCATAGGACGTGAACCGGATGACACTGAGGTCGCCAGTCAGCGTTTTGCGATGGATGACCCCGTCATTCATCATCAGCACCTTTTCGCCGCCGCGTTCGATAATGCTGCCGGTCTTCGCATAATAGACGAGATTGACGCCTTCCTCGCGCGAATCGGCGACGAAGATGCCACCCAGCCGGTTGTCGGGAAGCCGCTCGCCAATCTGCAGGAACAGTCCCTCCTCGATTTTCCGGAACGTGCCTTCCTGGATGATCAGCGACAAAAGGTCGGCGCGCGACTCCGCCACCAGGGCGCGGTTCTTCTGTCGTGCATAGGGGTCGATGCCGTTGTCCACGGCGAATGAAAAGACGCTGGCGGCCAGCGCCAGCAGCATGATCGGCCGCACGATGGTCCAACGCGAGGCGCCCGATGCGTTGACCACCGCGAGTTCCGAATCCGAATTCATCACACTGAGTGTCTGGGCGACAGCCACCACGAGCGCGAAAGGCACGACGATCGGAACGATGGAGGGGAGAATAAGAGACGCGACCTCGAAGAAGGTCAAGGCTGACTGACCGCTGTCGGTGACCAGGTTGATCTTGGCCAGTACCTGCGTCGTCCACACGATGGCCAGCGTCCAGACCAGTGCTGCCAGGAAGACCACGCACGCGCGGCGCATGATGTAGCGTTCAACGACCTTCATGAAGGCTTTACTCGATTTTCTCGAACGGCATCATGCCACCACCCCAAAGGTAGCTGTCCGGCGACGCCCGCACAACTGGCTCCGTTGGGCTGCGTTGGGCAGGCGAGCCGGTTCCCGTCCCACGTCGCGTGCCGCAGTAGGCCGGAGTGTCGGCGGCAATGGATAAGAAAGGACGAACATCGATGGTTAACAACAGGTTGCGGCATTAAGCGGGCCGTGCCGCGACGAATCGCCATCGATTCCATGTCTCATATGGGTAGCCATTTTGGCAAAGTCTTGCCAAATGCCGGAAAACGACCAAATGTCGCGGATCGCTTCAAACCGCTTCGCGCATCATCGCGCAATCCCCGAAAGCAGGACATGATGAACCCGAGACCATCGATCGCCTTTGCAAAATTCGTCGCGCCCCAGTCGGCGGCGAACAGGAAGGGCACGGTCTTCGTGCTGTCGGCGGATGATGGCTTGAGCGATGCGGCCAGGGCTTACGATCCGGGCAAGACGCTCGATCGGGCTTTCCCGATCGCCGAGTTTACCGGCAAGTTCGCCGGCACTGTCGAAATCCTGGCGCCGGAAGCAACATCGCTCGACAGGTTGGTCGCGATCGGCGCCGGCAGGGTGTCGGGGCTCGATGAATATGCCTGGCTGAAGCTCGGCGGCACCATTGCGGCATCGCTGCGCAAGGCAACCGACGTGGCCGTGGTCCTTGACCTGGCCGGCGCCTCGCCCGATGGCAAGGACGCCGCGAACCTCGCGGCGGGCATTCTTTTGCGCGGCTATTCCTTCGACAAGTACAAGACCAGGAAGGATAAGGACGACGGCCAGGGGGGCGGCCAAGGGGGCGGCAAGGCCGATCCGAAAAAGCCGGTCAAGGTGACCATCCATACCGCCGACCCGGCGGGCGCCAAGAAGGCCTTCACCGAGGCCGAGGCGGTGATCGACGGTGTGCTTCTGGCGCGCGATCTCGTCAACGAACCGGCAAACGTGCTGGGACCTGTCGAGTTCGCCGCCCGCGCCAAGGACCTCGAGGCGCTCGGCGTCAAGGTCGAGATCCTGACCGAGAAGGAGATGAAGAAGCTCGGCATGGGCTCGCTGCTCGGTGTCGCGCAAGGCTCGCCCCGCGGCGCCCGCATGGCGGTCATGCAATGGAACGGCGGCAAGCCCAAGGACAGCCCGGTCGCCTTCGTCGGCAAGGGCGTCACGTTCGACACCGGCGGCAATTCGATCAAGCCGGCCTCCGGCATGGAGGACATGAAAGGCGACATGGGCGGCGCTGCCGCCGTGACCGGGTTGATGCATGCGCTCGCCGCACGCAAGGCCAAGGCCAATGTCGTCGGCATCATCGGTCTTGTCGAAAACGCCGTCGACGGTCATGCCCAGCGCCCGGGCGACATCGTCACCTCGATGTCGGGACAGACCATCGAGGTGCTCAACACCGACGCGGAGGGGCGCCTCGTTCTGGCCGACGCGCTGTGGTACTGCAACGACCGCTTCCAGCCGAAATTCATGGTCAACCTGGCGACGCTGACCGGCGCCATCATGGTTGCGCTCGGCCTGCATTATGCCGGCCTGTTCTCCAACAACGACGAACTGGCGCAAAGGCTGACTGCGGCCGGACAGTCAACGCAGGAACGGCTGTGGCGCATGCCGCTCGGCGCCGAATACGATAAGCTGATCGATTCCAAGAATGCCGACATGAAGAACATCGGTGGCCGCTACGGCGGCGCGATCATCGCCGCGCAGTTCCTGCAGCGCTTCGTCAAGGACACGCCCTGGGCGCATCTCGACATTGCCGGTACCGCGATGGGCTCGCCATTGAACGAGATCAACCAGTCGTGGGGTTCGGGTTTCGGCGTGCGGCTGCTGGACCGGCTGGTGCGTGATCACTACGAGAGCTGACGTCGATCCATGGCCGATGTGCTGTTCTACCATCTGACCGAATCGACGCTGGAGGATACATTGCCCGGCCTGCTCGAGCGCAGCATCGATCGTGGCTGGCGCGCCGTGGTGCAGACCGGCACCGAGGAGCGGCGCGACGCGCTCGACCAGCATCTATGGACTTTCCGCGATGATTCCTTCCTGGCACACGCGACCGATCGCGAGGCTTACCCAGCTGAACAACCAATCCTGTTGACCACCGGCAACGGCAATCCCAACGAAGCCAGGATCAGGTTCCTGGTAGACGGCGCGGCGGCGCCCGACCTTGACGGCTACGAGCGTGCGGTGTTCCTGTTCGATGGCCATGACGCGGCCCAGGTCGAGATGGCCCGGGCGCATTGGAAGACGATGAAGGACGCGGGCCACGCCGTCACCTACTGGCAGCAGACCGCGGACCGCCGCTGGGAGCGCAAGGCGTGAGAGCAGGAAAAATTGGAAACGGTTTTTCCCGGGAAAAGCGCGTAGCGCTTTCCGTAGGGAGTTGGGTAAAGACAAAGAGCTGGAGCCGTTCATCGTGTCCGTGAAGCGATGAACGGCTCCAGGTCGGTTGCTTTCGCAGATGGTGCTGTCGGCTATTCTGCTTTGATGCGTTTCTGCTTCCGGCTGACGTAGTCGCCGTATTTCAATTTCATGAACTCGTCTGCCCGGTTGCGATGCGAGCTCCTGAAGACGTACCAGTCGCCATGCGGTAACTTGCGCTGGTAGAGCACTCTGCCGGTCTGGCGATGCTCGAAGCAGGTGAGGGCGTTGGAGTCGCCGCCCGCGCCGTGCCATTTCGCGCGGAAGCAAAGCTTGCCGCCTCCAGGAATGAACCAGATGCCGTCGCCGTAGCCCAGCTTGCCCTTGCCCGAAGTCCAGGAGCTGAATTGACGGCGCTGCACAGCAAAGTAACCGGCACCGTTTCGACCCCAGAGCCACGAACGGTTCTGGTACATCTGGTAGATGCCTTCGTCCGGTACCACCTCGGCTTTCATAGCCTGGTCGGTGATTTGCGCCGCCGTCTTGGCCGTCGCCGGAAGCTGGAAAGCAAAGAGAGCGATGGAACAGGCAAGTGCCGTTCCGATACAATTCCCTAGAACTCGTTTCACGACCCCACCCCTACTATTTTACGCCACGCCCAATTTTCTACGCTACGCCCAATTTACGTTTGAATTTGCATCTGGCGCAGTAAGTCTAGGGCAGGATATGCTGGGTAACCCTCCAATCAGGCAGCCCATAGCCACCCAACCATGGCCACGTTTCCTTCTGGTTGAAGTAGACGACCGAGGTCAGCGCCGGAAACTCCGAATAGGACTTGCGGGAATCGGCATCCCATTTCGAAACATATTCCTGCGTCCCGACATAGCCGAGCTCCGCCACCTCGATCGGCTTGTTGAAACCCGCGACGCGGTCATAGCCGGGCTTCAGCGCCTCGGCGAATGTACGGTCACGACCGGCCTCGTCATTGTCCTTTTTCTGCAAGCCGAACACCGACAGGCCAATGACGTCGACGTAGTCGTCGCCAGGGTAATATTTCTCCAGGCCCTCTTCACCTTTGGGTGACCACATGTATTTGGCAGCTGGAGCAGCCTTGCGGCAGAGATCGACCTCGCGTTTATAGGCGGCGATCCAGTCCTTGGGAGCCCAGTTGGCCCACGTGAAGCGGCCGTTCTTGTCCTCCATTTCCTGCGCCCAGCGAATGGTGACGGGGCTCTTCATCGCCCCCACCAAATTGCAGATTGCCTGCATGTTGGCGTCATATTTGCCGCTCAATATGCCGTCGCGCAGTTCGTTAGGCGTGATGCGCCAGTCCTTCGACCAGGTCCACGGCTCGATAGTGATCAAGAGCGACCGGTTTCGCTGAAGGGCATAGGCATCGGCCAAGGGAAGAGTTGCCAGATCGACGTCTTCCCAGGGCAGAAACAGCTCCTCGATGCTGGCGGTCTTGTCGGTGCTGAAATCGCCGTAGGGATCATAGGATCCGAACGCCGAAGCGGCGCTGCTCGTCTGGAAGGGGTCCGTCGCAGCGGTCGAGTCCGCGTCTCCCATCGTCGGGCATGTCATGATTCCGCCCAATGCCAGCGCGAATGCAAGTGCACTTGCCGCAGAGTTTTTCATGTTTGTTCTCCCATGGCCTCAAACCTCCGCGGAAGTCAAAGCCTCGCCGGTGCGCATCGATGCGTGATCGATACGATTACCCAAAACAAATCGGCTCAGTTGGGGAAATTCGTGGGATTTCGGAGCGATTGGTGGCGTGCGACCCTTCGCACGAAATCCACGTTACAGTTGTCTCTCAACGCACCGAAACAAGGGGCAGAGATAGACTTCGCCGCGATACTCACAAATTCGCGTCAACATTCCCGATATATCATCCCTGGCTAATTTAAGAGCCGGTCGGGACCAAGAGTCAAGTGCAATTAACGGTTGCTTAACCATGGCATTCGCAACATGGTTAACGCTGCCTTAGTCATCCCAGTCAGTGGGGCTTGGCCTACATCGGTTGAATTCTCCAACGCAAAAAGTTCCGGCTTGCCCTTTCGAAACTGGCCATTGGCCAGCGGCCGCGGAATTTGGCGCCCGATTCAAGGCGTAGGTTAACTAATACTCAAGAAGTATAGTTAAGAGATGTTTAATTTAGTTGACTCTAATGGAGCTCGAGTGGATTCTGAAGCCGGGTTTTAAGGTTGTTGGCCGGCGTTCGGCCAACGCTGAGAGTGGTGGCGGTACGTGTATGAGTGTTTCCGCGGACGTAACAACCATCAGCGGTAAGGCGAGGCCGACACGCCAGCCTCGGGCGGCTCTGGTCAAGGCGGCGGAGAAGGCTCCCTTTCTAGTGCCCATCCTGTCGGCCACCCAGCAATGGATCCTGCGGCTCGGCCTGGCTTTCTGGTTCTTCACCCTAGGCTTTTTCTGGGTCTGGTGGCTGGAGCCAGAGCATATCGAACACATCGGGCCGTTCACCGTTGCGACGCTCGTGCTGGCCTGGCTGACCCTGATGCCGATGTACTTCCTGCTCAACGTGCACGCGTCGAAGAAACCGTCCAAGCTTTACAGCATCCCAAAGCGTTCGCGGGTCGCCATGGTGGTGACCAAGGCTCCGTCCGAACCCTTTGACGTGATTGCGCGCACGCTGGAAGCAATGCTTGGGCAGGACTATCCGCATGATACCTGGCTGGCCGACGAGGACCCTTCGGAGGAGACGGTTCGCTGGTGCGATGCCCACGGCGTACTGGTTTCGACGCGCCGCGGCAGGGAAGATTATCACCGCAAGACATGGCCGCGCCGCACCCGCTGCAAGGAAGGCAATCTGGCGTTCTTCTACGACCATTATGGTTATGAGCGTTACGATTTCGTCGCCCAGATGGACGCCGACCATGTGCCGACGCCGACCTATCTCAGGGAAATCCTCTATCCCTTCGCCGATCCTGCGGTCGG
Organism: Mesorhizobium salmacidum (SeqCode); assembly: GCF_037179605.1. Taxonomy (NCBI): domain Bacteria; kingdom Pseudomonadati; phylum Pseudomonadota; class Alphaproteobacteria; order Hyphomicrobiales; family Phyllobacteriaceae; genus Mesorhizobium; species Mesorhizobium salmacidum (SeqCode). Next base: position 93,173 of record NZ_JAPYKS010000017.1, on the reverse strand, counting down.
CTATGTGTCGGCGCCGAGCATCTGCGACAACAATGCCTCCGAAAGCTGGTCAGCGCGAGGGCGGCTGTTTCCGGAAGGGATGTTCCACGGACCCTTGCAGTCCGGCCATACCGGCGGGGGGGCGCCGCTCTGCATCGGCTCGCACTATGCGGTGCGAACCAAGGCGCTGAAGCAGGCGGGCGGTCTCGGTCCGGAACTGGCCGAGGATCATTCCACCTCCATGCTGATCAACGCGGCCGGATGGCGCGGCGTGCACGCGATAGACGCTATTGCGCATGGCGATGGACCACAGACCTTTGCCGATCTCATCACCCAGGAATTTCAGTGGTCGCGGAGCCTGATGACGATCCTGCTCGAGTATTCGCCCGTATATCTGGCCAAGCTGTCGCCGCGATTGAGGTTCCAGTTTCTCTTTTGCCAGCTCTGGTATCCGCTATTCGCCGTCTTTGCGTTGCTGATGTACGTCATGCCGATATATGCGCTGACTACGGGGCGCAACTTCGCCAATGTCATGTATTTCGACTTCCTGTTCTACTATGTACCGAACGCGATTGCCCTGGTCGGCCTGGTGATGATGCTGAAAGCTTTCGGCGTGTCGCGGCCGATCACGGCCAAGACGATCAGCTGGGAAGGCACGCTGTTCCTCTTCTTCGCGCGCTGGCCCTGGGTATTGGCCGGCACGCTGTCGTCGCTGCGCGACTATCTGGCCAAATCGTTCGTCGATTTCCGTGTCACGCCCAAGGGCAGCGGCCCCAAGCACCTTCTTCCGGCTCGTGCCTTCGCGCCCTATATGGTGCTGGCGATCGGCGCGGCGCTGCCAGTCTTGCTTGTTGAACACCCCTTGGATGCGACCGGATTCTACTGGTTCGCTGCATTGAATGCCTTCCTCTACGGGCTTCTGGTGGCGGTCATCATCGTGAGGCACGTCATCGAGAACAAGATCCCGCTGCGCGCCAATTCCGCGAAAGTAGCCTTGCAGGCTTCGCTTGCCATGCTGGCGCTCGTCGTGCCGGCCATGGGTTTCTACGACCGTGGCATGGAGGGCGTCTACGGGCTGCAGCAAGGCGCCGGCGGCTTCCGCATCGTCCGCATCTCCTATGTGGTTTCCGGCGCTGGCCAAGGCAATATCGGAGCCCGCAATTTCTACTTCGATCCGGGTTGGGAAACGCGGCGCTGACGCCCAGAGGTATCCGCGCGCAAGAGCTCTCCTGAACTCCAATCATCTCGATTGACGGCTTCGATTGCTGCCCGGAAACCTGCCAGAGCTTCAGGCACGAGCAAATAAGCTCAAATTTTAATAATATTCGTCCGAGCGCTGAAATACTGTGCTCACCACGCCGTTTGTGCGAATTTTAATAAGTAACATCTAATATGTTCGCACGATGTGAGCGGCAATCGGCCGTTTGCACGGCGCGGGAAGCCACCAAAGAAAAATATCTCCGCGTCCAATCGACTTGCATTTCTCGGCAGGGGATAGGTGATGAATAAATTCATGAGGGGTTTAGCTGCTAAAGGCAGAAAAAATGCTTGGTTTATAGCTGCCGTTGCATTGATCTCGATAGTGTCCGGTTGTCAGAGCATGGATGCGATCAAGACCGGCTCACTTGCCGGCAAGACTGCGATGCATGCGCCTGGCAAGAAGATCCACTATGTCTGGAAGAAGCGGATTCATGTGTTCAACCGCAAGTCCCTGACACAGACGACCAGCGTGACGCGCACGACTGAGACGGCTTATGCCGTCTTCGTGCGGCCGCAGCGGGCCAGGACTGTTACGCTGGCGCCTATCGAGGTTTCTTACAAGCTGAGCAATGGCGGGCCGTTCCTCGGTCATTCGCCCTGGATTTGCGGTCCAAGCGGATTTGGCCAGCGTTCGAGTTGCCGCGCACGCTGACAAGAGTTCAGGGAGACCGGAATCCCGGGCGTGAGGCAGGCCGAGCCAGCCCCTCACGCCCGGAGTTCCGCTCGGAACCAACACCGCTCGACGGACGACTTCAAGCTTTCTTCGACCCGGCCTTGTGGTTGAAGACCAATCTCGCTTCAGAGCGTGCTGGCGGATCTTGTCGATCTCCGCGATCTCACGCGCCTCGCTATGGTGCAAAGGTTGACATCACTCCTGGCACGCCTGTTAATGCTGCTGGGTGCCGACCGCGCCGCCCAAAAATCCGGTGCTGCGTCGGTGATGACAGTGCTCCGTGGTGGGCGTCTTCGGTCACGATCGGATGGCGCGGTGCGGGGGATGCGAGACCGACATGCGATCGCCGATTGTGCTGACAGCTCCGACCGAATTCCCCTGGCAGCGCAGAGGCTCCAGGCTAACTAGAGAGCGGGAACCCGACCGCTCCGCCAGGGGCGTCCGACTCTTGTCTCTGCTGGTCATTTGTGGCCAATTGGCGGTTTCCGGAGCGGCTCACGCGGCCGACGAAAAGAAGCCGAAGCCCGTGGACGCAGCCGTCACCACGCCGACGCCTTTCGAGCTGCAACGTCTCTACACCGACCGCACCTGGTTATGGAAAGACGGAGCGGCCTATTTCGGAAAGACCGGCCGCCCCCTGAGGGCCTGGACGTCGGGACAGGATTCAGCCTCTGTCGCCGAAGGCAGGTGGCTGGCGACCAAAGACGGCAAAATGTGCATGGACCTCGCCTGGCGGTCCAAGAGCTACAAGGGCAAGCAGCAGCGCACCTGCTACAGCCACCGCATCAAGGGCGGAAACATCGAGCAGCGTAAAGATCCGGATGGGGAATGGTACAGTTTCAAACGAACTCCCGAGGATCGTTCCGACGAATACCGGAAATTCGAACCGGGCGACACCAAGGCCGCGCAGTTCGGAGAGACCCGTAAGTTGATCGATTCCAAGAATTAGGTCGGCCACGCTGAGAGCGGCATGGCTGGAAACGCCGTTCTTGGCTCCGATGCGCCCCTTTCCAATATCGCTTCGTCGCCGATGCATTCGGTGGTGTCAGATCCGGGCTGGCTGCTTTTGCCGGTGCCTGTCAAGGAAATTGCGAATCACTTATCATAAAGCGCGAAGCGGTTAGGCTGAACCTGCCGGCGCGCCATACGGGTTTTATAAAATTTAATAATTAGTGATGTCTAATATTTACGTGTGATGTGCGAGTAGGCACTGAAACGGCGAAGGCGACGCAACGCGCTCTTGGCTAGACTTAACTGCAAGGGACACATAGTGAACAATTCCGCAATGGGCGCATTTCGCACAAGCAAAAATGCCCTGTCTGTTGTGGTGGTGGCGATGACCTCTCTGGTTGCAGGGTGTCAGCTTATGGATGAAACCCAAACCGGTTCTGTTCTTATCGCGCCAGTCGTGCACCCGGACCGGAGCACGCCTTCATTCCGGCCAGTCCAAGCTGGATACGTCGTACATTCGCTCAGAGCCGAGCCTCAGGTCCTGATGACAAGCACCGAAAGAACTTACGCTTTTGCACCGCCGCCGCCGATCACGATCCGTACGTTTGGACCTAGGAAGGTCGCTTTTGATCCCGGCGATGATGGTGCGTTCCCGGGCAGTTCGCCCTACATCTGCAGTCCCAGCGGATTTGGCCAGCGCGCCAGTTGCCGCGCCCGCCCTCTCTGATCTATCGAGCAGCGACAGGTGCCGCGCCTTGCTTGGCGGCAGTACCGCCGGTTTCGTACGCAGTCCGAAAATGGGGCGGCCGTCCTGACGATCGTGTCGATGTCGGAAAGCTGCGGCACAAAGCCAAGATGGGTGCAGGCCTTGCTCGGATCGCCATAGAGTTCGGCCGGATCGCCCGGCGCCGGGCCCTGAAAACGGCCGAGACCGGTTTTGACGTCACCCGGCTGACCGCCTGGACGATCTAGCAGCTTACAGGTGTGGCTGCCGATGAAACCCGCGCCGTCTGTGACAGGACCGCCGGTCGGCTCATGAAGCCGCGCCCCCTTTGATCCTCCGGCTTTCCGTAGAGCAGGGTGTCGAAATAGTCGACGGTATGCGCGAGCCCTTGCGCCAGATCGATCCTTGGCTCCCAACCGAGGTTGTTCCTGGCAAAGGAAATGTCCGGTTTGCGCTGTCTGGGGTCGTCGATCGGCAGTGGCCGATGCACGATCTTCGATCTGGAATTGATGTAGCCGACGACCAGCGTCGCAAGTTCCATGATCGTGAATTCGCTGGGATTGCCGAGGTTGACCGGGTGGGCTGGCGCATTCGGCGCGTTCATCAGCCGCATGAAGCCCTCGATCAGGTCGTCGGCGTAGCAGAAGGAGCGGGTCTGCAGACCGCTGCCATAGACGGTCAGGTCTTCACCGCGCAACGCCTGGACGATGAAGTTCGAGACGACGCGGCCGTCATCGGGCTGCATGCGGCGACCGTAGGTGTTGAAGATGCGGGCTACGCGAATATCGAGGCCATATGTCCTCGAATAGTCGAAGAACAGGGTTTCGGCCGAACGTTTCCCTTCATCATAGCAGGAGCGCGGTCCGTGCGTATTCACATTGCCGAAATAGCTTTCGGGCTGCGGGTGCACGAAGGGATCGCCGTAGACCTCGGAAGTCGAGGCCTGGAATATCTTGGCATTGTTGCGACGCGCGAGTTCCAACAGGTTCAGCGCGCCAAGCACACTCGTCTTGAAGGTATGGATCGGATCTGCCTGGTAATGTGGCGGAGAAGCAGGGCAGGCGAGATTGTAGATCTCGTCGAACCGAAGGTCCAAAGGCAATTCATTGACAATGTCGTGCTCGATGCAGCTGAATCCCGGATCGCACAGCAGCGCATTGAGATTGTATCTTTTGCCGGTATGGAAATTGTCCATTGCGACGACGTCGTACCCGTCCTGCAAAAGACGTTCGCACAGATGCGATCCCAGGAAGCCCGCGCCTCCAGCGACCAGAGCGCGGGCTCGATCGCGGCTCTTGCTGTTGCCCTTTTGACCGTTTCTGGAACCAAGTTTCAGAACCTTGATGACCTTATTCATGGCTTTCTCCACGCACCGCACACGCAACCACCGGGCCTGGGCAAAGCACCGCCCGGCCACGTCTTTGAAACGCGGCAATCCTCCGCATTCGCGGATCGCCATCATCATTGATGTGCGCTTGTCATTCTCTGAGTTACGAAGCCACTGCCGCCCGGCTTCCATGCTGCCGTCAGCAGTCCATGCGCCCCGAGATCGCGATTACGCGCTTCGTACCATCATCGCCGATTGCTCGCCCAAATTGCACATCCCAACGCTTTGAAAATATACCTGTGGAAATTCCAGTCAACTAAATTAGCAATTTCTTAACCAATTGTGTTTGCCGATGGTTAATCATGGGTCGGCGTGTTCGCGGGGCGCGCCCAGGCGGCCTTGGAGGCGGTTCCCCATTTCGAATCAGCGCATTGGGTCGAGCCAAGGAGGTTTCACAAGCTGCGGCGATCTGTTCTGGAGGTGCCATCAAAAGCTTGATAGTCGAGGAATGTGGAGGCGTGCCCTTGTGAGACAATTGGGATGGGTAGCCCCTGGGGCCTATCCGAATGAACAGCGATTTCAGAAGGGCGTCAAATCTTTAGGTTGCAATGAGATTGCTGCCCAAATCCGCTGGGACTGCAGATATAAACACCTGGTTGTGAATACTTCGCCAGTATCTCTCTGCGAACGGAATCCGCGTCGCAACTAGCAGTGGCGCAGAGCAGACCAAGAGCCAAAATTGGAAGGTAAAATCGGCTCGCAAGAATAAGTTTTAATTTCTTTCTGTCGGGCCGCTCGCGATTTCTGGGCATTCGAGGTCCCTGATCCGCAACGCCGGCCATCTCGGCAAATGGCATTTGAGGGCATGGGCCGGCTGCTGGCTATTGCGCGATCACGCATTCGGGTTGAACGCGGCACTGGCGCGCGGACCGAAAAAATGGCCGAGACTGGCGGATGGCCCGCTTCTCCACGAGCCATCCGGGCCAGGGCAACGGTTAAGCAGGGCGGGCGCACTTTACCTTTATCTTCTTGCCGTGTGTGGCGGATCCTGAAGCGGCACCGCACCCCCGGCGGGCTTACTGCCCGCCCATTTCCTTCTTGAATGTATCGAAATCGACCTGCATGCCGTTGAAGATGGTGCTCCAGTGACGTGTCAGCGCCGCCATCGCCACGGCTTCCTGGATCTCCTCGTCGGTTGCGCCGGCGCGCTTTGCGTCCTGCGTGTCCGACCAGATGCAGTAGGTGCAAGGAATCTGTGCCGCCACGGCCAGGGAGATCAACGACTTGACCTTGGGCGGCAGCGCCGTCTTGTCGCTGAGTTCGATGGCCTTGACCTCGGCCCAGGCACCGGGCAGACCGGTTTTGGGAAACTGCTTCACAAAGCTCGGTACACCGCCCATGGTCGACTGTATGTCCTTGAGGGTTGTGCCATAGTCGTCGGCGTGGCCCGGCGCGGTGCCGAGCGACAGCACGCAGGCTGCGGCTGCGAACAGGAACGCGCGTTGGGATGAAGACTGCACGGATTTGACGATGCGATGGTACGACATGGTTTTCTCCTCTGGTCTTTGTTAGCCTTACGATGTAAGGTGACGGCGAAGATGAACCTTACACTGTAAGTTGTCAAGCGGCGCAATGGATCAATCAATCAAGAAAAAGAGAGCGCGCGGACGTCTGTCGCGCGAGATGATCGAGGACGCTGCTTTCGAGGTGATCGAGAGGGAAGGGCTTGCCGGCTTTTCGATGCGCAAGCTGGCGGCAGCACTTGGTTGCGAGGCAATGAGCATTTATCATCACTTCCCCTCGCAGGCGCATCTCTTTGAGGCGCTGGTCGACAGGCTGATTGGTCCGTTGAAGATGCCGGATCCGGATCTGCCATGGCGCCAGAGGATGCGCATGGTGGTATTGGATTATCGGCGTATCGGTCGCGAGCATCCGGCCTTCGCGAGCTATTTTCTCAGCTACCGGATGAATTCGCCCATTTGCCTTGCCTATATCGACAACATCGTAGGCTTGTTCAATGACGGCGGCTTCGATCAGGAAATGGCCGCAAGGCTGTTCCGTGCGGTGGGGTACTATCTGTCGGGGGCGGTACTCGACGAGACCGCCGGTTACTCAAAGGGCCCGTCGGCGGTCACAACGGTCGGCCGTGAGCAGCTTGAGCGCGATTTCCCCAACATCGCCACCGCGGGACGCTACTTTGGCACCGCTGAATTCGACAAAACCTTCGATCTTGGCCTGGAGATGCTTCTGGACGAGATGGAGCGGATCCGCACTGCTACCCTGGACAGGTCCGCGCAAGGCGGCAGCCGTAGCGAGCAGAAGTAGAAATAGCCAAGGTTTTCGATGCGCTTTCTGTTTGTCCTGATCCTGCTCTCCGGCACCGGCATCGGTTTCATCTACCCGTGGGCGGTGAGCAATTTTTCCGGTCGCGAAATCGGCACCTGGCGAGTCTATGAGCAGGGCCGGTTCAGGCCGTTGACCGTATCGCTCAAAGATCGCGATGCGCCGGTACGGGTGCTGGTCGACCTGACCGCCAGGGCCGAGCGCATTGTTTCGCAGCAGCGCACGGTATTGACGCTGACCGCGGCCACCAACGGCCGCACTGTGCTTGCCTCGACGCTGCAGTTCAACCATGTGGACAATCCGCGGCAGGCCAGCCCGCAACTGCCCGACAAGATCTTTCGCGACGAGGCCGGCCTGATCGCCACCGTCAGCCCTGGCGCTTACCTCTTCACAGCTGGCCTTGGCGATGCCGAGGACATACCGATGCGAGCGGTCGACCTTGTCTTGCGTTCCGGCGTCGGCGAGATCGACGCCCGCGCGCGGCCGATAGGCATCACGCTGATGGCGGTCGGCTTGATCGGCTTCCTGCTATTCCTGCGTTCTGGTGGCGGGCGACCGGAAAATCCGAACTCGCAACCGCCGCCGCCACGCTGGGGCAGGGGTCCCACATGAACTACCGCCACGCCTACCATGCCGGCAATTTTGCCGATGTCGTCAAGCATGTCGTGCTGACGCGCCTGCTCGATTATCTGAAGCAGAAGGACAAGGCGTTTCGTGTCGTGGACACCCATGCCGGCATTGGCCGCTACGACCTGTCGTCACTCGAAGCGCAAAAGACCGGTGAGTGGCAGGGCGGCATCGGCAGGCTGATCGATGCCTCGTTCGACGCGAAGGCGGCGGCGCTGCTGGCGCCCTATCTGGCGGCGGTGCGCTCGCTCAATCCCGAGGGCGGCGTGAAGAAATATCCGGGCTCGCCGCTGCTCGCGCGCAATCTCCTGCGCAAGCAGGACCGGTTGTCGGCGATCGAACTGCATCCGAAAGACGCCGCGAAGCTGAAGACGGAATTCGCCGGCGATTTCCAGACAAAGGTGATGGAACTTGATGGCTGGCTTGCGCTCGGGGCGCATCTGCCGCCGAAGGAAAAGCGCGGCTTGGTGCTCATCGATCCACCCTTCGAGGAAGAAGGCGAGTTCGGCCGCCTCGTCGACGGGCTGGTGAAGGCGCACAGGCGCTGGCCCAACGGCATCTACGCCCTTTGGTATCCGATCAAGAACCGCAAGGCGATCATCGCCTTCAGGAAAGCGCTGAAGCAATCCGGCATCCCGAAAATCCTCGACATAGAATTCGAGATCAGGCCGGCCTCTTCGGAACCCAGCCTCGATGGCACCGGCATGGTGGTGGTCAATCCGCCCTTCATGCTGGAAGGCGAACTGCGAACCATATTGCCGGCACTGCACAAATTGCTCGCCGTGGAAAAGCCGGCGCATTGGTCGATGGAATGGCTGGCCGGCGAGCAGGCCCCGCCGCCGGTATAGCTGGATTTGATCGCCGCGCCCCGTGCGACCGCATGATCCGCCCGCAGGGAACTTCGCCGTTACCCGCGGGTTGCTGGTTACAGCAACTGCCCGCGCCGGTTTCTGGAAACCATTGTTTCGGCAACCGCTTGACCGCCGTCGAGCGAATCCGCACAGTGCGCGCAATCGACCTTGAGAGGCTGCCATGACTCGCTTCGCCAAATCCGCACTTGCTGCCCTGATTTCGCTCTGCACGCCCCTTGCCGCGCCTCTCGGTATCACCCAGGCGGTCCATGCGGCTGACCTTACCGTCTATTCCGAGGACGATGGCAGCGTCTGTGGGGAGACATGGGTGCTGAGCAAGATCACGCATCGGTTCTCCTACCAGGTGCATCACGTGCCGCATCTGCCCGAGGTCGCCATCACCGATTTTCGCGACATTCGCCAACACCGCTATGAGCAGGCGAGCGAGGAATGGCCGATTGGCCGTCACTATTGCCGGGCAACCGTCAGCTTGTCGGATGGCCGGGACCGGTCGATCTTCTATCTGATCGAGGAAGGCCAGGGCTTTGCCTCGATCGGCGACAATGTCGAGTTCTGCGTCTCGGGCTTCGATCGCTGGATGGTCTATAACGGCCGCTGCCGCGTCCTGCGCTGAACGCGTCTCTTCTTTTCCGATCTTTTTTCGCGCCTGCGGCCTGATGGGGTCGCGGGCGCTTTGATGTCCTGCGTTGACAGGTGATGCGTTCCGTTGCACTGTGATGATACAGACCTGTCTCATCACTTGGTTAGCGCATGACACCGTCACCTGCTTCCGACAAACGCCTGCATGTCGTCGAAACGGCCTATGCGCTGTTCAAGCGCGCCGGCTTCCATGCCACCGGCATCGACCGGATCATCGCCGAGGCGGACGTGGCCAAGATGACGATGTATCGCCATTTTCCCAGCAAGGACGAGCTGATCGTTGAGGTGCTCGACTATCGCACCAGGCGTTTTGACGATCAGCTCGACCGGCTCGCCAGGGAGGGGACCACGCCGGAGCAGAAAATCGCGAAGATCTTCGACTGGCATGGCCGCTGGTTCCGCAGACCGGATTTTCATGGTTGCCTGTTCGCCCATGCCTTGGCCGAGTTCGGCGATCCCCATCATCCGGTGTTCAAGGCTGTCGCCAGGCAGAAGAATAGCCTCAGGCAGCGCCTGCAGTCGATCCTCGAGCAGATGATGCCGCGCGGGCGGGCCGAGAGTGCGGCGACGACCCTGTTGATGCTGATCGAAGGTGCGACCCTGATGGCGCAGATGGGGCAGGGAGACACCGCTATCCGCGACGCCCGCAAGGCTGCCTTGGACATCATCGCCGCCTCGCGCGGGCCGCAATGAGCCCGCTGGTCATCGGGCTCGCGCTGTTCGCGGCGATTCTGCACGCAAGCTGGAACGCCTTCCTGCGAACGGGTGCCGACAGATTGTGGACCGTCACCGTCATGAGCTTCTCCAGCACGGCGCTTGCCATTCCCCTTGCAATCTTCAATGGCTTTCCGGCAACGCCCGCCTGGCCCTATGTCGGGCTCTCGGCCTGCCTGCAGGTCGGCTACAGCGTGTTTCTGGTGGCCGCCTACAGATATGGCGAACTGGGACAGGTCTACCCGATTGTTCGCGGCAGCGTGCCTCTGCTCGTCACGCTCGGCGGGTTCCTGCTGGCCGGCCAGCATCTTACCGCTCTGGAGACCGTGGGCGTTGCCCTGGTCGGCGGCGGCATCATGGCTCTTTCGCTTGGGCGAGGAAGAGCCACCACGACATCGATCCTCTATGCGCTGGCAACGGGGGCGATCATCGCCGCCTACGCGATGGTCGACGCGATCGGCGTTCGTGCGGCGGGCAATGTCGGTGCCTACACCGCCTGGGTCCTGCTGGCCTATGGCGCACTGCTGCCGGCGACCTTTGTCGCCTGTCGGGGCAGGCTCGCTGTCGATGCGCGGGCACCGGAAACCTGGAGGGCGCTGGGTGGCGGCCTGTTCGCGCTTTTGGCCTATGGCGTGGTGGTGGCGGCCTTCGCGCTCGGGCCTGCCGGTCCGATCACCGCGATACGTGAGACCAGCGTCGTCTTCGCGGCCTTCATCGGCCGGTTGTTTCTCGGCGAGACGCTGACGCCCCGGCGAGTCGGCGCCTGCGCCGTCGTCGCGCTCGGCGTCATTTGTCTCGGCTATCAGTCGTGATGACAATGCCTCCTCGACACACGCGGCGATTCCGCCGCCATGGAAAAATTGTCGGGACGGGCGGTTCACCGTATCATGAGACGGTGAACCGCTCAAAGGCGTTCGCTCGCCGTAGGGCCTATTTCCTGCGTTGTGCCTCCGCCTGATCGATGATCTTGCGAAGAAAGGCAATGTGACCGCGAAAGGCCCGCCGTCCGGCCGTCGTGGCTCTGATCCGTGTCTGCGGCCGACGTCCGACAAAGAGCTTTTCAATGTCGGCATAGCCAGCTCTGGCCAGCGTATCGAGATGTGCCCCGAGGTTGCCGTCGGTGGTCTCGATCATGGCCTTCAACTGGGTGAACTCAAGCGCCTCGCGCCTTTCCAGCGTGTTCAGGACGGCCATGATCCTGAGCCGCGTACTCTGGTGGATAATGTCGTCGGCGCTCATCGATAAGCTCCAATGCGGCAAAGCCTCGGGCTGTCCCCGCTTGACCCGGCAATCTCTGCCAGCGGTGTGTCACTTGCCTTTGCACGGCCGAAATCAAAGGCGCGATAACATCCCCTGACAGAATACTCTGTCATACAGAGTATTCTGTCAATCAGAAAACAGATGCTCGGAACATGCTTGACAAGGTGATCTTCAGATCGGGTGTCGCATCGCGCTCGTGATCCGCATGGACCGCTCGCTTGCAAAAGATGATCGCCTCGATGAGACGGCAAGTGATGATATTCACGACCGAAGATCATGCGTGAAGTTGCTCGCTGATCTTTGGAGCTTCATGGCGAACTCGCATCGGGAATGCCGGTGTCAAATTGCTGGCGCCGCCGGAAGATCAACGGCGGATTTTTCCGGTGATGAGTGTGATTGTGTGTCGATCGCAACCAAAATTTAAGTTGAGAAAATCATACCATTGCTTCGCTGGCTAGCGAGACGCGAGTCAGATATGCATTGCGCGCCGGGGTCATTCACGGCCATCGGCATAACGTGAAGGGGCATGACATGGCTAAGCAGTCATCTAAAGCGCCGGCATCCAAGGTACCGGCAAAGAAAGCACCCGCAAAAGCAGTCGCGGCGAAGGCCGCAACGGCAGTGAAGAAAGCAGCGCCTGCCGCCAAGCCGAAGGCCGCCGCGGCCAAGGCACCGGCGAAGAAGCCTGCGGCAGCGGCAAAGGCCGTCGCGAAGCCGGCAATGAAGAAGGCGGCGCCCGTGAAAGCCGCGGCGAAGCCGGCAGCAAAAGCGGCACCGGCCAAGAAGCCTGCGGCCAAGGCGGCGGCCAAACCCGCAGCGAAGAAGGCGGCTCCCGCCAAGGCCGCGGCGAAGCCGGTAGCGAAAGCGGCACCGGCCAAGAAGCCGGCGGCCAAGCCAGCTGCGAAAGCAGCCGCCGCCGCGACCAAGCCGGCGGTGAAGAAAGCCGCGGCCCCGAAGGCAAAGGCAGCGCCCGCGAAGGCGAAGGCTCCGGGCAAGAAGTAGACGGATCGTTGGGGCGTCGCGTGTCCTTCGGGATGCGGCAAGGACGCTCTGACGCTCTGGATCGGAGCATATTCGGCAACGGGTTCAGCCCTCGGGACTGAGCATCGGGAAGGGGCCGAGGGGCAAGCAAAGCGAGGCGCCGGTTGGCTGCCTCGCTCGCCCGACTCTCTTTCGCCTCTTGCGGTGGTTGGCGAAGGTTCTCGGCGCGACGCTTTGGCGCCTGTGAAGTATGGGCTCCTGTGACGTGTGAATGCGGGGTTTAAACCCGGCGGCTTGCTGTCGTGGCCCGCTGATACTTCCTAGTGTGCCGGTTCGGTTTGTCGTGATGCCAGGACGGAAACCGCGGCAGGTTTCTGGTCGCTGGTTTTTTGCACTCTGGCGATTGATCGCAAGAGTTTGTCCGGTCAACACTGGACAGTCGCAAACAGGAAACCGATCATGCCGAAGCTGCTCTACGCGTCCGCCTCTCCCTACAGCTCCAAGGTAAGGATGGCCGCGGCCTATGCCGGGATCGCTCTCGAGGAGGTGCCGGTCAGAACCGAGGACAGGCCGGCCGAGCTGATCGGCGCCAATCCGCTCGGCAAGATCCCGGTGCTGGTGCTCGACGATGGCCGTTCGATTCACGACAGCCGCGCCATCACCCAGCACCTCAACCGGATTTCGAAGAACGCGTTGTTTCCACGCAACCCCGACAAGCGTCTGGAAGCGGAAGTACTGGAGGCGCTGGCCGACGGCATCTGCGATTGCGCGCTGTCGATGGTCTATGAGCGCCGCACCCGCCCCGAAGAGATGGTCTATCAGCCCTGGCTCGACCGCCAGTGGGCGAAGATCACGGCGGCACTCGACCTGCTCAATGCCAATCCGCCAAAACTGCCGAAGAAGATCACGGCCGGTCAGTTGGCGTTGCGTGCCTGCCTCGGCTACCTCTCGCTGCGTTTCGCCGGCAAATGGGAAAAGGGCCGTGGCCGGTTGACCCGCTGGGCGGCGCGCTTCGACGAAAGATTCCCGGAGCTGAAGTCCGTGGTTCCGGCCTAATGCATGTCGCCGGAAGTGTCCTCGGTTCCGGGACAACGACATGCATAAAATCAAAAGCTTACAGCAGGTCGGGCGAATCCTATTCGCCGCGACATGCTGTAAGCGACCGGACATAAAAAAAGCCGGGCGCGAGGCCCGGCTTTTCGTGTCGTGGCTTGAACGACTTAGAACTTCATGCCGAGGCCGAAGGTGACGCGGTTGTCCGTCGCCTTGACCTTGCCAATACCACCGTCGAAGCTCTTGCTGCCGAAGTCGGTGTAGCGATATTCGACACGGCCGAACACGTTATCGGTCAGCTTGATGTCGGTGCCGACGCCGGCGGTCCAGCCGAGCATGGTGGCGGTGTCGCTGGCGCCGAGAACGGTGTCTTCCACCTTCAGGCTTCTGCCGGCGAGGCCGCCGGTGCCATAGAGCAGGATTTCCGGGGTCACGGCGTAGCCGAGACGGGCACGCAGCGAGCCTTCGAAGCCGCCCTTGGAGTGGATGCCGTTGTCGTCACCCTTCACGCCGTCGTAGCCGAGTTCGGCTTCACCGCCGTAAACGAAGTTCTCCTGCTGCCACTGATAGCCGCCGAAGACACTGCCGACAAAACCCTTGGTATCGGTCGAAACGCCGAAATCCTTTTCCTTGGTCTTGCCGCTGAAGCCGTAGCCCAGGTTGATACCGGCATAAGGGCCGGCCCACGAGGCGACCGGAAGTTCGGCAACCGGAGCGGGTGCCGGCGGCTCTTCCGAAACGACGTCCGCGGCATAGGCGGTACCGCTGAGGGCGAAGAGCCCGAGCGCAACAGCCAGCGGCCGTGCGAATTTAAAATTGGCTTGCATTGTTCTTTACTCCTTAAGCCACAGGACACAGGCTTGTTTCTCACGATCGCCATCGACCCGTCCGGGGGGTGAAACGGATCTGGCGTTCGTCGGTTCCAAATGTCGTGTCAAAATGCGGCTGAACCGAACCTGAACTTGGGTCATTCCCCGGCACGAATGAGGCAGAACCTTGACGTTGCATCTTCGCAACAGCGAAATGTCAGCAGCAAGTCCACGCTGCGCTGCACACCGCTTGGTGCAAGGAGTCCAGCGACCTATATTGCGATCCAATGGTTCCGAGTCCAGGAGGGCTCGGCACACCGAACCGGGCACTTCGCCACAATGTTGCCCCAGGTGCGAACGCCGTTTAACGCATGCCGGGCCACATTTCGTCGGCATCGCGTTTCGGGCCGAAATTGAGGATTGACAGCAGATGAGCAAAGCCACTGCCGTGGCGCTGGTGACCGGTGGGGCGAAACGGATCGGCAAGGCGATCGTCGAGGACCTCGCCAGCCATGGTTTTGCGGTCGCCATCCATTCCAATCGCTCGCACGATGAGGCGGATGCGTTGGCCGCGGGGATTAACCGGTCGGGCGGCCGCGCCGCCGTGGTGGCGGCTGATCTGACCGACATGGATGCCGTCAGCGACCTCGTCGGCCAAGCGGAAGCAGCGCTGGGCCCGATTTCGCTGCTGGTCAACAATGCTTCGCTCTTCGTCGATGATTCCGTGGAAGATTTCGATTGGCACGCCTGGGACCGCCATTTTGCCATTCACGTGAAAACCCCGGCGCTGTTGGCGCAGAACTTCGCCCGTTCCTTGCCGGAAGGGCAGGAGGGGCTGATCGTCAACATTATCGACCAGCGCGTCTGGAGGCCGACACCGCGCTATTTTTCCTATGCGCTGTCGAAATCGGCATTGTGGACCCAGACGCAGATGCTGGCCCAGGCACTCGGACCCGGCATCCGCGTCAATGCGATAGGGCCGGGCCCGACGCTGAAGAACGTGCGCCAGGACGATTCGGATTTTGACGCGCAGGTCGCTGGCCTCATTCTGAGGCGCGGCCCGGAATTGCCGGAATTCGGCGCCACCATCCGCTATCTCTGGGAGACGCGCTCGGTCACCGGCCAGATGATCGCGCTCGATGGCGGCCAGCATCTTGCATGGCAGACGCCCGATGTGACAGGCATGGCGGAATGAGTCCTTTGGATCACAAGAACAAGGCGCGCGGCGGCGCTGATGATCTTCCTCCCGAAATCGACCTCGAGGACGAGGCGCTGGAGGAGATCGTCGAACCGGTTGGCCCGGATGTCGCCTTCACGGCCATCGACTGGACGCCGCACGCCGGCGACGCCGAAGGCATGATCGGCGCCGAGGTGATCCAGACGCTGGTCAAGCGGCTGCCCAATGCGCCCGGCGTCTACCGGATGATGAACGCCGCCGGCGACGTGCTCTATGTCGGCAAGGCGCGCAGCCTGAAGAAGCGTGTCACCAATTACGCGCAAGGCAGGTTCCACACCAACCGCATCGGCCGCATGGTGCGCGAGACGTCGACGATGGAGTTCGTCGTCACGCGCACCGAGATCGAGGCGCTGCTGCTTGAAGCCAATCTTATCAAGCGTTTGCGGCCGCGATTCAACGTGCTGATGCGGGACGACAAGTCGTTTCCGTATATCCTTTTGACCGGTGACCATGTCTCACCAGGCATCTACAAGCACCGCGGCGCGCGGTCGCGCAAGGGGGACTATTTCGGCCCCTTTGCCTCGGCCGGGGCCGTCGGCCGCACCATCAATTCGCTGCAGCGCGCCTTCCTGCTCAGAAGCTGCACCAATTCCTTCTACGAGAACCGCACGCGGCCTTGCCTGCTCTACCAGATAAAGCGCTGCGCCGGGCCGTGCACCGGCGAGATATCGCATGAGGGCTATGCCGAGCTGGTCGCCGAAGCGAAGGATTTTTTGTCCGGCCGCAGCCAGAAGGTGAAGACCGAGATTTCGGCTGCGATGCAGCAGGCTTCGCAAGACCTCGATTTCGAGCGCGCCGCGATCTATCGCGACCGGCTGGCGGCCCTGTCGCACGTGCAGAGCCATCAGGGCATCAACCCGGCGACCGTCGACGAAGCCGATGTCTTCGCTATCCACCAGGAGGGCGGCCAGGTCTGCATCCAGGTGTTTTTCTTCCGCACCGGCCAGAACTGGGGCAACCGTGCCTATTTCCCCAAGGCCGATCCGGCGCTGGAGGGATCGGAAGTGCTGGGCTCGTTCCTGGCGCAATTCTACGATGACAAGCCGACACCGCGTGCCATTCTCCTGTCGCAGACCGTCGAGGACCAGGAACTGCTGGCCGAGGCGCTCTCGACGCGCGCCGGCCGCAAGGTGGCGATCTCCGTGCCGCAGCGCGGCGAGAAAAAGGATCTGACCGACAACGCTTTGCAGAATGCGCGTGAGGCGCTTGGCCGCCGGCTGGCCGAAACCTCGACGCAAGCGCGGCTGCTTGCCGGTTTCGCCGAGACCTTCGGCCTGACCAAGCCGCCCGTGCGCATCGAGGTCTACGACAACTCGCACATCATGGGCACCAACGCCGTCGGCGCCATGGTCGTCGCGGGGCCGGAAGGCTTTGTGAAGAACCAGTACAGAAAATTCAACATCCGCTCGACCGAGATCACACCGGGCGACGATTTCGGCATGATGCGCGAGGTGATGGAGCGGCGCTTTTCACGGCTGCTCAAGGAGCATGGCGACGTTGCTCCCGACGAGACTGCCTCGGCGGATTCAGGCGACGATATCGAAGACGATATTTCCGGAAGCTTCCCTGCCTGGCCAGATGTCATCCTGATCGATGGTGGCCAGGGCCAGATGACGGCGGTGCGCAAGATCCTGTCGGATCTCGGTATCGAGGACCGGGTCGTGGCCATCGGCATCGCCAAGGGACAGGACCGCGATGCAGGCCGCGAGCGCTTCTTCGTCAAGGGCAGGGACTCGTTTTCGCTGCCGGTGCGCGATCCCGTTCTCTATTTCGTCCAGCGGCTGCGCGACGAGGTCCACCGCTTCGCCATCGGTTCGCACCGGGCCCGCCGCAAGAAGGAAATGGTCAAAAGCCCGCTCGACGAAATCGCCGGCATCGGCCCCGGCCGCAAGCGCGCGCTTCTCTTGCATTTCGGCACCGCCAAGGCGGTCAGCCGTGCCGCAGTCGAGGATCTGAGGAAGGTCGACGGCATTTCCGAACAGGTGGCGAAACTGGTCTACAATCACTTCCACGAGAGCTGAAGAAATCGTCACTTTCAGCTGGCCAGTCGAATCTGGCCTGTTGACCCCCTACATCCGCTTCTGATTTGAGTACGCAGGCAGAAAGAGTCTCTGAAGACATGGCCCAGCGCGCATTTAACCTGCCCAACATGCTGACCTACGCCCGCATCATCGCGGTGCCGCTGGTCGTGCTGTGCTTTTTTCTCGAGGGCCATCTGAAATCGAGCGACTTCGCCCGCTGGTCGGCGCTGGTCATTTTCCTGCTGGCGTCCGTCACCGATTATTTCGACGGCTATTTTGCGCGCGCCTGGCAGCAGACCTCCAACATCGGCAAGATGCTCGATCCGATCGCCGACAAGCTGCTGGTCGCCACCTGCCTCTTGCTGCTGGCGGCCGACACCGACCGTCATGCCGGTATCGCCGGCTGGTCGCTATGGGCGGCGATCATCATCCTGTGCCGCGAAATCCTGGTTTCGGGCCTGCGCGAATATCTGGCGGCGCTCAAGGTTTCGGTGCCGGTGACGCAGCTTGCCAAGTGGAAGACCACCATTCAGATGGTCGCCATCGCCTTCCTGCTGGCCGGACCTGCCGGTGACAAGATCTTTCCGCTGACCACGCAGACCGGCCTCGTGCTGTTGTGGATCGCGGCCCTCGTGACGCTCTACACCGGCTACGACTATTTCCGCGCCGGTCTCAAGCACATCATGGACGAGTGAGATGACGACCCGTCTCATCTATTTCGCCTGGGTTCGCGAACGGATCGGCACATCGCAGGAAGATGTGGAATTGCCCGCCGGCATCGAGACGGTCGCCGACCTCTTGCGCTGGCTGCAATCGCGCGGCGAAGGGTACCAACACGCGCTGCAATATCCCGATGTCATCCGCGTCGCCATCAACCAGGAACATGTCGATCACCGCGAGAAGATATCGGGCGCACGCGAGATCGCACTGTTCCCGCCGATGACCGGGGGCTGATACTCATGCCGGCCGTCCTGGTGCCGACCGTGCGCATTCAGCGCCAGGATTTCGACGTCGCCGCCGAGATCGCCGCGCTGACGCAGGGCCGTGCCGACATTGGCGCGGTGGTCACCTTCTCCGGCCTGTGCCGCGACGAGCAGGGCGCTCTCTCGGCACTCGAGCTCGAGCACTATCCGGGCATGGCTGAAGCCGAGATCGGCCGCATCGCAACCGAAGCCACCGAGCGCTGGCCGCTGCAAGGCCTCACCGTCATACATCGCCATGGCAAGATCGCGCCGGGGGCGAACATCGTGCTGGTGGTGGCCGCTTCGGCGCACCGCCAGGCGGCATTCGAGGCGGCGAACTTCCTCATGGACTATCTCAAGTCGCGTGCGCCCTTCTGGAAGAAGGAGCATCGCACCGACGGCTCCGAGGGCGGCTGGGTCGATGCCAAGGAAACCGACGCCGAGGCAGCTCGGCGCTGGAAGCAGCCGCCGTCCGAATAATTACCGTGCAGGCGTCACGGAACGACCGCAATCCTTCTGCCAACTGGTCACGTGACTGATTTGGGCAAGGGAGACGGTCATGCTGGACAGGATCGCCGAGTTCTTCGTCTTCGGCTTGGTGCCGCTGGTCGTCGGCATCCTGGCGGTGCCGGAGCTTTCCCTTGCCGCGGAAAAGGCGGTGAGGGGCGAGGTGATCTATCGCGAGCGCATCGCATTGCCACCCAGCGCCGTGCTTTCCGTCGAGCTTGCCGACATCAGCTCGATCCGCTGACCGACGCGCCACAGACCATCATGCTGAAGATGGTCGCACCCAGCAAGGAGCCAATGACTTCCGTCTTTGATCAGCTCTGGGTGGTCGACTATGTCGACGGGATTGGCGCCGTCACCGCGCCGCAGGCAAACTTCAAGATCAGCGAGGCTGGCAAGGCCGGTGGCACCGGTCCCTGCAACACCTATTTTGCCACGGCGAAGGTCGAGGGTCAGGCAATCGCGATCGGCGATATCGGTTCGACCTACAAAGCCTGCGCGCCCAATGTGATGGCCGAGGAAAAAGCCCTGTTCGATGCGTTGGCCAACGCGGCGTTATACACTGTCGATGCCGGCAAGCTCGCCATATCGGACAAGGACGGCCGCGAAATCCTGCGCTTCAGCGCCGCAAGCTGATTGCTCACCCTGCCTGTTCGAACACGGCGCCGTAGTGGTATGGCGGCACGTCAACCATTTCAGCCAGCTTGAAACCGGCCGGCTCCACGGCGGCGATGGTTTGTTCCGGCGACAGTCTCAACTCAGTCTTCGGTCCGCGAGGCTCGCCCAGCACCACCGTTCGCTCGCGCGGCGTCCGATGCCAGTTCACAATGGCAAAACGGCCTGACGGGCCAAGCGTCGCATGGACCGCGCGGGCCAGGCGGAGCTGATCCGGAACTCCATGAAAGGCGTTTGCCATGAAGATGAAATCGGCGGGTCGAGCTGTCAGGCTAGCAACCTCATAGGCGTCGCCCGCCACGAAGTCGCAATTCGACAGGCCATTTTCAGTCAGGCGCCGACGCGCGACTTCGAGCAAGTCGCCATCGATATCGATGGCGGTGACATGACGCGCGACCCTGGCAATCTGCAACGTGAACCAGCCATCGCCGGAGCAGAGATCGATCACGTCCATACCCGGCTTGATCCCGGTGGCCGCAAGCACTGCCGCCGGATCGGGCCACAGCGCCTCCCACCATCCGCTGGTCGGCATATCGGTGCCCTGGAAGAACCCTGGAATTGCACTTGTCATGGTCGGGTCGACTCCATCGCGACGGTGCTTCGCGCCCGGTCCATTCACGCATCTCGTACTTTGCCGGACTTTCCGGCGGCTCACTTCATGTGAGATGGCGCAGAGCTTGAGACCATGTCCTACACGAAAAAAGGCCGACATTTCGCCGGCCTTTTCGCATGGAAAATTACGGTGTTCAGCTCAGCCGACGATCTCTGTATCCGAGAACCAGTACTTGATCTCCTGTGCGGCCGTTTCCGGCGCGTCCGAGCCGTGCACCGAGTTCTCGCCGATCGACAGCGCATGCACCTTGCGGATGGTGCCTTCGGCGGCATTGGCCGGATTGGTGGCGCCCATCACATCGCGGTTCTTGGTAATGGCGCTCTCGCCTTCCAGGACCTGCACGATGGTCGGGCCCGAGGACATGGATTCCACCAGCTCGCCGAAAAACGGCCGCTCCTTGTGGACGGCGTAGAAGCCTTCCGCCTCACGGCGGCTCATCCACACCCGGCGCGAGGCGATGACGCGCAGGCCGGCTTCCTCCAGCATCCTGGTGATGGCGCCGGTGAGATTGCGCCGCGTTGCGTCCGGCTTGATCATGGAAAAAGTGCGTTCGAGCGCCATGGGTCGTCCTTGTCTGAATTTGAATTGAGAGTGGCGGGCTCTATACAAGCCGCCCGGCCTATTGCCAAGAGGGCTGAGGAGCGGGCTGAGGAGCGGTCCGCGCAACGGGCGGAAAGCCAATTGCCTTTCTTTGCGAGCGACGAACGCCCGGAGCGACAGCGAGCATCGGACCGGTCTGCGCTTCCATGGCTGGTCGCCGCAGGCAGGTGGGATCGGATGGCTGTAAAGCAACGGTTTGCTTGCTATAGTCGCTCGGTCGGCGCCGCGCTGAAGTCGGCCCGAAGGGAGACAACATGATCATGGCAGACGATCGTCAGGAGCGCATTCGCAACCGTGCACATCAGATCTGGCAGGAAGAAGGGCAACCGGCCGGTGACCACGAACGCCATTGGCACCAGGCGGCGGCCGACGTCGATCGGGAGGACGCGGGGAAGCCGTCGGCGGACAAGAAGCCAGCCAAGAAGGCATCCGGCGCCGGCAAGACAAAAACACCCCCCAAGGACGAAAAGGCCGCCGCGAAAGCCAGCAAACCAAAGAAGGCGGCCAAATAAGGCCAGCTGTTCCGCCGCTGATTTTCGCAACAGGTAGACGGCGCTCGAGCTGCCTTGCGGGCAGGCAGGCCTTTGCGTCCGTCACGCCGCGGCAGAAACCTTTCGTCCCAGCCCGCCATGCAGGTCGAGGCAGCGGGTGAACCACTGCGCCACCGCGTCGCTGTCTTCGAGCAACTTGTAAGGTGATGCGATACGCGCCCATTGCAGCGCGCCGAAGACGATATAGTCGGCAAACAGCGGCGAGGCGCCGCCGATGAACGGCTGGTAGCTCAACATGGAGCGCAGCGGCTCCAGCGCTGCCCGGAAGGTTGCCAGGCCGGCGTCGCGTGCGGCGACGATGTCCTCCAGCCGCTTGCCGAGGCGCTGCTCCCGGCTCTGTCGGAAATACGAGGCGTTCTCCTCGTCTTGCATGGCATGAAGGTCAACGACCGCCGCGGTGGTGACATAAGGGTGAATGGTCAATTGCGACCAGCGCTCGATGAAGCGCGCCATCGCCTTGCCGCCTTCGCCGCCAAACAGCGTCGGGCGATCCGGATAGGCCTCATCGAGATAGAGCGCGATGGTGAAGGAATCGGCAACGACCTTGTCGCCATCGCGGATAACCGGAACGGTTTTCGAGACACCGCCTTCAATGGCCGGCACTTCGAGAAAACGCGTCGGTGCGGTCGAGGCATCAAGTCCCTTATGGGCCAGCGCCATCGTTGCCTTCCAGCAATGTGGGCTGAACGGACGGCCCTCGTCACGCCCGACGAGATCATAAAGCAGAATGGTCATTGGCGCCGGTTCCTTTGCGGTCTAGGTATCGCTCCCGACACCCGAAACAGGCGCGGCGGGAAAAAGATGAAACAGCACTTCATGATGTTTGCGGCATACAATCAATGGGCCAATGGCCGCATCTACGATGCCGCCAACGATCTCAACGATGAGGAATTCAATCGCGACGTCGGCGCCTTCTTCGGCTCGCTGATGGGCACGCTCAACCACCTGCTCGCCGCCGATCGCATCTGGATGAAACGCTTCACCGGCGAAGGCGCCGCGCCGACGACATTGGACGCCATATTGTACCGGGCCTTGCCTGTCCTGAGGACAGCGCGCGAGGCCGAGG
This sequence comes from Mesorhizobium salmacidum (SeqCode), assembly GCF_037179605.1. NCBI lineage: Bacteria > Pseudomonadati > Pseudomonadota > Alphaproteobacteria > Hyphomicrobiales > Phyllobacteriaceae > Mesorhizobium > Mesorhizobium salmacidum (SeqCode). The sequence continues at coordinate 70,729 of NZ_JAPYKS010000017.1, read as the reverse complement.
ACCGGCGGATTATCGACTGGCTCGGCGGCTTGAACGACAAGGCGCTGTCGGGTCGTTTCACCTATATGACCGTATCGGACATGCGCACCGTCTCGCAGCGTCTGGCGCCCGCGCTGGCTCATGTCTTCAACCACCAGACCCATCACCGCGGCCAGGCGCATATGATCCTGACGGTTCTGGGCCGCCCTTCCGTACCGCTCGATCTGGCGCATTTCCAGCGCACCGAGGAAGGAAGGGCCTTCGCCTGATCCACATGATGTTGTTTTAAATTCGGGGCGAGCGGTTCGCGCGGGCTACCGTCGCATTTTTTGCCGTAGCCCCGCTTTTACATCAGGCCACTCGGAATCGATAATGCTGAACCGGACGGAATTGCGTTTCCGGCCGTCCGGCATGATCCGTTCATTGCGAACGATTCCTTCCTGTTTTGCTCCTATTCTCAAAATGGCCGCTCTCGACGCGTCATTGAGTTCGTCGGTGGTGAATTGCACGCGAACACAGCTCATGACTTCAAATGCCTGAACCAGGAGAAGATATTTAGCCTCGGTATTGAACGCCCGATCGCTGGACCGAACTGCCGAGCCACGTGTGCCCAATCTCCAATTTTCTGTTCGCGCGATCGATTTTCCAGAACCGCGTACTACCGCAAATCAAGCCCGTGGCGCGCAGGATGATTGCGTATGGCATGACGGTCCCGGCCTGTCGTCCAGCCAGGGCATTGGCAATATAATCATCGATCGCGCCTGGCCCAGGAACCACGGTGGCCTTCAGGTTCCATAGCTCGCCATCCGCGGCTGCACTCAAAAGCGCTGCGGAATGCTCTGGCGAAAGGGGGCTGAGCTCAACGAGATCCCCGACCAAGGCGGGTTGCCTGGATTGGACGCCCATTAATCGATGATCCCTATTTCTCTTGGCTGCGGTCATCGAGTGGCAAGTGAGGCCTATTCGAATTCAGACAGCCTCTGAAGCCAAGTCGGTGACTTCGCTGTCCAACTGGCGTTGCGTCATGGCCGCTTCCGCCATCACCCATTGTTTGAACAGCAGCACCTTGCGTGCGGCAGGGCTCTTGTGGGGCGAGACAAAGTACCAACCGGCCGTGTTCGGATGATGAACGGCAAACGGAGCGATCAGCTTTTCGGCGCGGATATCGCTGGCCATATAGGCACGGTTGGCAACGGCAAAACCCATTCCTGAGTTGGCCGCCTCGTAGGACATCATGCACGAATCGAAATAGATGCTTTTGGTCTCGCTGAGCACAAAACTGGCACCAGCAAAACCAAGCCAGGATTGCCAGTTCTGAGTGCAGGTGTCGGAATGCAGCAGCGTGAAGTGCTTGAGGTCGTCCGGTGTGACCTTTGACAGCGGCTTCTGGCCGAGAACTTCATGGAACAGCTTGCGGCTGCACACCGGCGTCAGGTCTTCCCGAAACAACAGGTCCGATGGCAGTCCGTTGAAGTGGCCGTCGCCATAGCGGATTTCGAGATCGAATTCGGAAGTCGTGAACTCATGCGTCGCGTACGAGGTCGAAACTCGCATCACGATATCGGGATATTGCTGCTGAAAGAGCGGCAGGCGCGGAAACAGCCAGCGTGCGGCAAATGTCGGCAGTACGGATATCTTCAGCACATGTTCCTGTGATTGCCCGGTCGCTTCCATGCTGGCGGCGACGATCCGCTCCAGCGCCTCGCGAACGCGCGAGACATAGGTCTCGCCCTCGGGTGTCAGCGACACCGCATTGCCGCCGCGCTGGAAAATCTTGAAGCGCAGCTGGTCCTCCAGGCTCTTGACGCGCTGGCTGACCGCCGATGCGGTGATGAACTGTTCTTCGCCGGCACGCGTGAAATTGCCATGCCTCGCAGCACTCTCCACGATTTTCAGCGAATTGAGGTTGACCTGACTGAGCAGACGCACGGTTTCGACCTTAAGCTGGGCTTATGGTAGCACTAGCATTCCTAATTTTACAGGGGCAGCTAATTTAATCGACTGTTAACCAAGTGTTTGCCCCCACTTGGAGAAGTACAATGAACGCACATACGATACCCGAATTGCGCTATGCGATGAGCCGCGAGGCCATTATCGGTCACGAAACTGCCTGGAAAGTGTCGCGCTTCGGCGTTGCGCAGTATCTGCATGGCTATGATCCGGCACTGCTTGCCGCGATCGAGGAAGCCGCCCTGAAGCTCAAGGCCAGTCATGCCGTGCACAAGCACCTCGACTTGACCTTCATCACCGGCGCCGACCGTTTCATCCCCGAAATCAAGGAGTTGCTGAACGACAAGTTGCGCCTGGAGCGGCTCTCCGACATGATGGGCACGAAGCTGGAGCCCTATCCGCTGTCGATCGTCGGTTCGACCGTCACCTTCATGAACCCCAGGGATGGCGCCGTCGAATGGCATTGCGACGGCGTTCCGGTCACCGAGCTCATTCCGCTGTCGATCAGCGATCCGCTGGTCGGCGGCCAGCTCGAAATCTATTGCGACGATTCCGAGACCGGCCGCGCCATTCTCGAATCCGGCCGCGAGATTCCGCGCAACCGCATCATGCGCATCGATCACAAGATGAACTACGCCACGCTCGGGCAGTTCCTCGGCGTCCTGCATCGCACAGCGCCGATCCAGTTCGGCGAGCGCGTCACCCTGGTGCTCAACCAGCGCTCTGTGGCCAAGCCCTATGTCGACGATAACAGGATGTTCTATCTTGCCGCCGACAACGATCACGACCGCGAGTGGGTCGACGAACTGGCCGAAGACGTGTGGACCAACCAGCTGCCGGCCTATCGCCGGTTCGAGGCGGAACATCCGACGCCCGCCCCTGCCGAAGCGCCGGTTCCGGGCGGAGCCAGGGAATCATGGTGAGGACCCATGACCCTGAACAGTGGAAACCGGTTTTCGGACAGGATCATGGTCGACCACAGGGATAGCCCTTGCCGGTTCTTTCGGCATCGATCGGGCTCGGTATCCGCGCTGGTCTTCGCCACCGGCGCGGTGGCGTTGTGGTCGACAAATGCGCTGGTCGGCAGATCCCTGCTGGCCAGTCACCCGGTGTCGCAAGTGCAATTCCTGCAATTTGTAGGGGCCGCACTGGTGTTCGCGGTCATCCGGTTGATGAGCCGTGAGAAAGCCGCGGCAGTCACGGCGAGCACCGCGCTGGCGCCGCTCGCGGTTGGCTTTATCGGTCTGGTCGGCACCATGGTGCTGCAATATATCTCCTTTGCCTTGATGCCGGTGATAGAAGCCAATCTCGTGGCCTACACTTGGCCCTTGATGGTTGCCGCGGCAGTGATCGCCTTCGACAATCCCCGGCGTCCGGCTTTGCTGGGCCTTGCCGCGGCCCTTGGGTTCGTCGGCGTCGCGCTGGTGATTTCGGGAGGACGTGACCGCACCTGGTTCCAGGGTGATCTCGCTGGCTACCTGGCCGCATTCGGGTCTGCGCTGTGCATGGCTTTCTATTCGGTGATGGTGGGACGGCTCGCCAAGTCGCCGGACCGCCTGTTGTTGCCTTCGTCGCTGGTTGGCGTCGCGTTGACGCTCATATGGTCCGCTCGCGAAGGCGTCGCCTGGCCCACCGGGATGGATCTGACCCTCGGGCTCTATCTCGGGGCCGGGCCGATGGGGCTGGGTTATTACTTCTGGTCGCACGCCTTGAGGCTCGGAGGCAGCGGCAAGGTCGCTGTCGTCGCCTATCTCACGCCGATTGCCTCGACGCTGCTGCTGACCTTGTCCGGCGAACGGCTGACGACGACAGCCATTGCCGGAGCCGTCCTCGTGATCGGCAGTTGTGTCGCGGTCGGCCTGGAGCGTACGGAGGCGCAAGACTATGTTTGACGACAATGAACGTCTCGCCAGGCAGGAAGCGCACTGGCTCATCAAGGAATTCGGCGCGGAGGCACCACTTTATGCCGCGATGAAGGCTGAAAAGGCAATTGAGCAGAAGGATTTCGGGCGTTGTGCCCGCTGGAAGCGTATTCTTGAGATATTGGCGGATGGTCGGACAACCAAGTCTGTCGCTTCGAAGTATTAGATTTTCTAATTTGCGCGACATCGATTTCCCATAAAGGTAGTTGATGCCAAGTCTTGATTCGTTTTGGGACTTGGCGGTCCGTCGGGGGCACGGTTAAAGAGATACATCGACAAAAGTCTTCACTGGGGTAGATGACTTTGTCACAAATAAGGTGAAAGAATTGTCAAATATCGAGGATAAGACCGTTATCGAGCTAACAGCCGATATTGTCTCGGCCTATGTAGGCAACAATCCGCTTCCGGCTTCTGGCCTGCCTGACCTGATTGCCAGCGTCAGCGCCTCGGTCCGAAAGCTGGCTGGCGCGGCCGTCGTGGAAAGTCCGAGCCTGGTTCCGGCTGTAAATCCGAAAAAGTCGGTGTTTCCCGACTACATCATCTGCCTGGAGGACGGCAAGAAGTTCAAGTCGCTCAAGCGACACCTCAGGACAGACTACGGTTTGAGCCCGGACGACTATCGGGCCAAATGGGGTTTGCCGCCGGATTATCCGATGGTCGCCCCGAATTACTCGGCGACCCGGTCGGCGCTGGCGAAATCGACGGGACTTGGCCGCAAGCCAGCCGCTGCGCCGGCAGTCGTGGCCAAGGCGACAAAGCGTGGCAAGGCCACTGCCTGAGGCCTTGCTGGCCGGGATGGCAGGTCACTGATCAGCTGCTCTGGCGGCGCATTATGTGCGCCGTTTCCAGGCCTTGTGCGGCCAACTGGCCCGCAAGGTCTTGCGAAGCGTTGATGTCCAGTGCAAAAGCGCGGCCATGCTTATCATCAATGACCTCTCGCTCCGCATGGCGGGGCGCTTGCTTCTCGACCACGCCTCGCTCACCTTGCCGGCCGGCACCAAGGCCGGTCTTGTCGGCCGCAACGGCACGGGCAAGACGACGCTGTTCAAGGCTATAACAGGCGATTTTCCCTCCGAGACCGGCTCGATCAGCCTGCCGAAGAATACGCGCATCGGCCAGGTGGCGCAGGAAGCACCTGGCACCGAGGACCCGCTGATAGAGATCGTGCTCAAGGCCGACCTTGAGCGCACGGCGTTGCTCGAAGAAGAAAAGACCGCCACCGATCCACACCGTATCGCCGACATCCATATGCGGCTTGCCGATATCGACGCCCATTCGGCCGAGTCGCGCGCGGCCACCATCCTCGCCGGCCTCGGCTTCGACGACGCCGCGCAGCGCCGTCCGGCCTCGTCCTTCTCCGGAGGCTGGCGTATGCGCGTGGCGTTGGCCGCCGTGCTGTTTTCCGAGCCGGATCTCCTGCTGCTGGACGAGCCGACCAACTATCTCGACCTCGAAGGCACGCTGTGGCTTGAGAACTACGTTTCAAAGTATCCGCACACCGTGCTTCTGATTTCGCACGACCGCGATCTGCTCAACCGTGCCGTCAATTCGATCGTTCACCTCGACCAGAAGAAGCTGACGTTCTGGCGCGGCGGCTACGACCAGTTCGAGCGCCAGTACACCGAGCAGAAGGAATTGCAGGAAAAGGGTCGGGTCAAGCAGGAAGCCGCCCGCAAGCACATGGAATCCTTCGTCGAGCGTTTTCGCGCAAAGGCCTCCAAGGCAAGACAGGCACAGTCGCGCATCAAGGCGCTGGAAAAAATGAAGCCGATCTCGGCCATCGTCAACGACACGGTGCGGCCGTTCTCTTTCCCCGAACCTGTGAAGACGGTGGCCTCGCCGATCGTTGCGCTGAACAACGTCAATGTTGGCTATACCGAGGGCCAGCCGATCCTGAAGAAGATGACGCTGCGCATCGATGCCGACGACCGCATCGCGCTGCTTGGCGCCAATGGCAATGGCAAGTCGACGTTCGCCAAGCTGCTGTCGGGCCGTCTGAAGCAGGAGACCGGCACCATGACGGTGGCGCCGGGGTTGAAGGTGGCGATCTTTGCCCAGCATCAGCTCGACGATCTGCGCCCTGAGGAAAACGCCTATGAGCATGTCCGCCGGATGATGCCGGAGGCGCCGGAATCGAAAGTGCGCGGCCGTGTCGCCCAATTCGGCCTCACGACCGAGAAAATGAACACTCCCGCCAAGGACCTGTCCGGTGGCGAGAAGGCGCGGCTGTTGATGGGCCTGTCGGCTTTCGAGGGGCCGAACCTGTTCATCCTCGACGAGCCGACCAACCATCTTGACATCGACAGCCGCGAATCGCTGATCCATGCACTCAACGAATTTCCCGGCGCCGTCATCCTGATCTCGCACGACCGCCATCTGCTCGAGGCGACCGCCGACCGGCTGTGGCTGGTGAAGGACGGCGCGGTCAATCCGTATGACGGCGATCTGGAGGACTACAAGACGCTGGTCACCGGCATCTCCGGCGACCGTCGCGGCAAGCGGGAGGCCGACAAGGCGTCAAAAGCCGACCGCCGCCGCGATGCGGCCGCGCGCCGCGCCGCCTTCGAACCGTTGGCCAAGGAAATCCGCGCCACCGAGGCGCTGATGGACCGCATCCGCAAGCGCATCGACGGCATCGAGGACGAACTCGCCAACCCGGGGGTCTACGAAAAGGATCCGTCGACTGCGACGAGGCTCGCCAAGGAACGCTCGCAGCTTGCGCAGACGCTTGCCGGCCACGAAGAAAAATGGCTGACCATGTCGGCCGAGTATGAGGAAGGCACGGCGGAGTAGGGCGCTCGCCACTCCTCCTGCGGGAAGATTGCGCCGCACTTTGGCGTCAGGGATGTGGCCTTGTGGTCAACTGCATTCCCAGGGCATTCATCACGGCAATCGTGGTTTTCAATGTCGGGTTGCCATCGCCGCTGAAGGATCGATAGAGCTGTTCGCGCGACAGCCCTGTCTGCTTGGCGATCTGTGTCATGCCTTTGGCGCGAGCCACCACGCCGAGCGCATGCGCGATATACCCGCTGTCTTCGGTCTCGAACGCTTCTGTCATGAAGATGGCAATGGCCTCATCGGAATTGAGGTCCTCGGCGGGGTCGTACGTACTCAATTTTTCAGGCATGTCATTCACTCCAATCGCCCGCAAGGCGTTTTGCCGTTTTTATGTCCTTCGTTTGACTGCCTTTATCTCCACCGCAGCACCGTATTGCCGTGTTTGCGGTAGTAGATGCGGTAGCCTGGACCATAGTGGATGCGCAATTCACTGATTCCGTCCCCGACAGATTCGGCATCTCCCGCATGACCGAAAGTAAGGCGATCCAGGCGCGAGGCGATCAATGCGCGTGCACGTTCATCTTTGAGTTTCATTCGCCATTTGCGAAAAGTCTCCGTCTGTTTCAGCTCGAACATCGCTGTATTGTAGTTTTTAAACTACGATCCGTCAAGGCTCTTTGCTAGCATTCATCTGGCCCTACACCTCACCCTCCAAAGCCGCTAAACAGGGACCATGAACCAGCACGCGAACCTTCGCATCGGCCATTCGGCCTGTCCGCATGATTGTCCGTCGACCTGCGCGCTCGAGGTCGAACTGCTCGATGGCAACCGCATCGGGCGTGTCCATGGCGCCAAGGCCAACAGCTATACGTCGGGCGTCGTCTGCGCCAAGGTCGCCCGCTATGCCGACCGCGTCCATCATCCCGACCGTCTGCTGAAGCCACTGGTGCGCAAGGGTGCCAAGGGAGAGGGGGTCTGGCAGGAATCAAGCTGGGAGGCCGCACTCGACCTCGTCGCCGAAAAGTTCATCTCGGCCGAGGAGAAGTATGGCTCGGAGACGGTCTGGCCTTACTATTACGCAGGCACGATGGGGCTGGTGCAGCGCGACGGCATCGACCGGCTGCGGCATGCGAAAAAGTACTCGGGCTTCTTCGGCTCGATCTGCACCAATCTCGCATGGACCGGCTGGATGATGGGGGCAGGCGCCTTGCGCGGACCGGACCCGCGCGAGATGGCCAAATCCGATTGCGTCGTGATCTGGGGCACCAATGCGGTGGTGACGCAAGTCAATGTCATGACCCACGCCATCAAGGCGCGCAAGGAACGTGGCGCGAAAATCGTCGTCGTCGACGTCTATGAAAACGCGACCATGAAACAGGCCGATATGGGCCTGGTCCTGAAGCCCGGCACCGATGGCGCGCTGGCTTGTGCTGTCATGCATGTCCTGTTCAGGGAAGGCTTGGCCGACCGTGCCTACCTCGAAAAATACACCGACGATCCGAAAGGACTGGAAGCGCACCTGAAGACGCGCTCGCCAGAATGGGCCTCTGCCATCACTGGCCTTGGCGTTGCCGAGATCGAAGCCTTCGCGCGATTGGTCGGCACGACCAGGAAAACATATTTCCGCCTCGGCTACGGCTTTGCGCGCCAGCGCAACGGCGCCGTCAACATGCATGCGGCGTCCTGCATCGCCGCCGTCACCGGCGCCTGGCAGTATGAGGGCGGCGGCGCCTTCCATTCCAATTCCGGCATCTTCAAACTCAACCAGGATGTGCTCGAAGGCACGAGGATGCGCGATCCCTCGATCCGCTATCTCGACCATTCGCGTATCGGCCCGGTGCTGACCGGCGCCAGCGACGCGCTTTATGGCGGACCGCCGGTGACGGCGATGCTGATCCAGAACACCAATCCGGTGAATGTCGCGCCCGAGCAGCGGCTGGTGAAACAGGGTTTCCTGCGCGACGATTTGTTCACCTGCGTGCACGAGCAGTTCATGACCGACACTGCCAAGCTGGCCGACGTCGTGCTGCCGGCGACGATGTTCGTCGAGCACGACGACATCTACAAGGGCGGCGGCAACCAGCACATCACGCTCGGCCCAAAACTGATCGAGCCGCCGGAAGGGCCGCGCACCAACCATTTCGTCATCGAGCAACTGGCCGAGCGCCTCGGTGTCGCCGGCAGGCCGGGCTTCGGCCTCACCGAACAGCAGCATATCGACATCATTCTTGGCAAGCGCGGGCTGGGCAGTTTCGACTCCTTGAAGGACGAGAAGTGGATCGACCTGCAGCCGGATTTCGACACGGCGCATTTCATCCGGGGCTTTGGTCACGCAGACGGAAAATTCCGCTTCCGCGCCGACTGGACCGGGCAGGCGGCTCCCAACCGGCCGCCGAAGAGCATGGGCTTGTTCGGCCCGGTGGCGCGATTGCCCGAATTTCCCGATCATGTCGACCTGATCGAGGTGACCGACGAAGCGCATCCGTTCCGGCTGGCGACCTCGCCGGCGCGCAACTTCCTCAACTCGACCTTTTCCGAAACACCGGGGTCGAAGGCCAAGGAGGGCCGCCCGGAGCTCCTGCTGCATCCCGACGATGCGGCGGCTCTCAATCTTGCCGACGGCGACCGTGTCGAGATCGGCAACATGCGCGGCGAGGTGGTGCTGCACGCCAGATTGTTCGACGGTATCAAGCGCGGCGTCGTGATCGCCGAAGGCATCTGGCCGAACAGCGCGCATGAGCGCGGCGAAGGCATCAACGTGCTGACGGGAGCCGATGCGCCCGCCCCCTACGGGGGCGCTGCCTTCCACGACAACAAGGTGTGGCTGCGCAAGGCGGAAGACCTGGGCGCCTAGCGCTGCTGATTCCGTTCCCGATTCCACCTCTGGCCCAAGCACCAGCGGTCGCGAACGCCAACTCCCGTCTCTATAGAGGCAGTCGTCCGTCGCAAATGGGAGAGTGTCGATGGCCGGCGCGATTTCGCTTCTGGGAATACCGCATGACGAGAATTCGTCCTATCTTCAGGGGGCTGCTAAGGCGCCACCGCTCATCAGGCGCGAACTCCTCAGCGATGCTTACTCCTCATGGAGCGAGACCGGCTTCGACCTGACCGGCCGTTTCGTCGATCATGGCGACATCGACTTCGCCCAACCGGGCGATCCCTGGCAGCGGATCGAGAGCGAAGTCGACCGCGCGCTGGACGCAGGCCATCCCCTGATCAGCCTGGGCGGCGATCACGCCATCTCCTGGCCGGTGCTGCGTGCGGTGCGCCGTCGCCATCCAAGCCTGACGATCGTTCACATCGATGCCCACCCCGACATCTATCATGCCTACGGTGACAATCCGCGTTCGCACACATCGCCTTTCGCACGGATCATGGAGGAGCGGCTTGCCGACCGCCTGATCCAGATCGGCTTGCGCACCGTGAACGACCATCACCGCGATCAGTTCAAGCGCTTTGGCGTAGAGGTCGTGGAGGCTGCGCATTTCAGCGAAAGCCTGTCCCTTGATCTCAAGACGCCCGTCTATATCTCGATGGATATCGACGGGCTCGATCCTGCTTTTGCGCCCGGCGTCTCCCATCGTGAGCCTGGCGGGCTGTCGACACGGCAAGTCATCAACCTGATTCAAGGCATCAACCAGCCGATCGTTGCTGCTGATATCGTTGAATACAATCCGAGCCAGGACCTCTCCAATGTGACGGCGCTTGTCGCCGCCAAATTGACGAAGGAGATCGCCGGCATGATGCTCAGGACATCATCAGCGGCGGATTGACAGCGCGGCCGAATTTCACACCGGCAGGGTCTCAGTCGCCTTTTTCCTGTTTTGCCGCTGGCGGATGTCGTCGGCGACCGCCTGGGCTTCGATACCGATTTCGCGCAGCAGCCCGGTGACCGCGTTGTGAAAGCCGACCAGATAGAGGCCGAGATCCGAAGCGCGGGCATTGACGCCGCTAGGCGCCGGCTCGATGCCGGGTTCGAGGAACCTGGCATAGCCCGGCCGATAGCCGGTGGCGAAGAGGATGGCGTCAAATTCGCTGTTCCTGCCGTCCGCAAAACGCGCACCGCGTTCCGAGATTTCAGCGATGTCGGGCGCCACCTTGATCGCGCCCTCGCGGATCTTGCCGATGGTGCCGACATCGATCACCGGAATGCGCGATGCAAGCGCGATCTGCTGCAGCAGTCCCTGCTTCGGCCGTCTGAGCCCAAACTTCTCCAGCCTGCCCAGTACCAGATCGAGGATGACGGGGAACAGGGCGTCGTTGATGCGCTGCGGCCCGAGCCGCGTCGCCATGCCGACCATCTGGATCGGCACGCCGAACAGTTCACGCGGCACGATGTGAACGCCGCCACGCACCGAGATCGTCGGTCGGGCGCTGGCTTCCGCCAGATCGAGCGCAATCTCCGCACCGGTGTTGCCCATGCCGACGACCAGCACCGATTGGCCGGCAAAAGGCGTGGCGTTGCGATAGTCGGCGCTGTGCAGCGTCTTGCCCTTGAAGGTGTCGATGCCGGCAAATTTGGGCAGCAAGGGCTCGGCATTGTAGCCGGACGCGATCACCACATGCGAAGCGCGTAAGGCGCCGGACGTCGATTCCACCTGCCAACCGCGGCCCTCCCGGGCGATCGCCCGCACCGTCTCTCCGAAGCGGGGCTCGAGGTCGAAACGCTTTGCATAGGCTTCGAGATACTCGACCACGAGATGGCGCGGCACATAGCGCGGATAGTCCTTGGGGAAGGGGACGAAGGGCAGCGAGGAGTAACGCTTGGTCGTATGCAGGTGCACGCGGTCGTAGTGACGCCGCCAGGCTGGCGCTGTCTGCTGCTCCTTTTCGAGCATGACGAAATCCAGCCCGGCTTGCCGCAGACACGCAGCAACCGCCAGGCCCGCCGGTCCGGCACCGATGATCGCGACTTTCGTGGCTTCGTCCATGCGCGCCTCCACCGCCAATTCGCGATCCAGAATGTCAGAAACGTGGCAAGGGTGCCACCGGCTCATCCAGGCAAGGGCACCGTCAACCCGACCTTGACGCGGTCCATGGCGACGAAGGTGCGGAACTTCCGCACATTGTTGCTGCCGAAGAACAGTTTTCGCGTCAGCGCCTCGTAGGCGCCCATGTCGGCCACGGTGATGATGAGGATGAAGTCGCTTTCGCCGGTGACATAATAGCATTGCTGCACTTGCGGCTCCGCCGAGAATTGCCGCTTGGCCGCATCGATCAGTTCGGTGCGTTCGCTTTCCAGCTCGACCTCGACGAAGATGGTGATGGGCTGACCGAGGGCCGCCGGCTCCACAATGGCGACATTGCCGGCGATGACACCGGTCTGCTCCATGCGCTTGATGCGGCGCTGCACCGCCGGTGCCGACAGGTTCACCGCCTCGCCGATCAGCCGCTGCGGCGTCGTGTTGTCCCGCTGCAAAATGGCAAGGATAGCAAGGTCGAAGCTGTCGAGTGAACCTGGCGGCTGAGGCAATGGCGTATCCTGACGAAAGAAACTTGCATTCTTGGAGCCGAATTACAGCGCCTTTTGCGCATCTCCTGCAATATCTTCTCTCAGACGACGCCGAGGAGGGACCGTCAATGTTCCTGCCCAATCGAAACGCCTTGCATGGTCGACCGCTGGACGCGGCCGATGCCGAAATCCTCGGCATCGGCGGCGCGGACACGGTCGAGCGTTTCCTTGCCCGCCGTGACAATCATCTGACGACGCCGCTGCACACGCTGCCGGCGCTGGCTGGCGAACTCGGTCTCGCTGCTTTGCATGTCAAGGATGAGGGCTTTCGTCTCGGTCTCGGCAGCTTCAAGGCGCTGGGCGGCGCCTATGCGGTCTTCCGCCTGGTCCTGGAAGAGGCCAGCAAGCGGCTCGGCCGCTCCGTCGATGTCGGCGATCTCGATCGGCCCGACGTTCGCACGGTTGCAGCGACCATGACGGTTGCATGCGCCACCGACGGCAATCATGGCCGCTCCGTCGCGCAAGGCGCCGAGCTCGTCGGTGCCAAGGCGGTGATCTTTGTCCATGCCGGCGTCAGCGACGAGCGCGTCGCGGCCATCGCCCGCTATGGGGCCGAGATGATCCGCGTCGACGGCAATTACGACGATTCGATCAGGCAGGCGGCGCGCATCGCCGCGGAGAAAGGCTGGACGGTGGTTTCCGATACCTCATGGGCGGGCTACGAACGCATTCCAGGCCTTGTCATGCAGGGTTACACGACGATCGTGCGCGAGGCGCTGCGCCAGCTCTCCGAACCGCCGACCCATGTCTTCGTGCAGGCCGGCGTCGGGGGCATCGCGGCCGCGATCGCTGGCCATCTCGCCATCGTGCTCGGCGAAACCAGACCGGTTTTCACGGTGGTCGAACCCGCCCGTGCCGCCTGCGTCTTCGGCGCCGCCAAGGCCGGGCATCCGGTCAAGATCGCGCATGGCGAGGCGACGGTCATGGCGATGCTCGAATGCTACGAGGCGTCGCCGGTCGCCTGGCGGGTGCTGGCACGCGCCGCCGATGCCTTCATGACCGTCGACGAGGATGACGCCATCGCGGTCATGCGTCGGCTGGCACGGCCGGCCGGCAACGATCCGGCCATCGTCGCCGGTGAAAGCGGCGGGGTCGGTCTTGCCGGGCTGATCCAGGCGATGGCCGGTCACAGGACCGAGCTTGGCCTCGACGCCACTTCGCGCGTGCTGGTCGTCAACACCGAAGGCGCAACCGATCCCCGCCGCTATGCTGAACTCGTCGGCATGAATCCGGAGGATGTGCTTGCCGGCAAGGTGCTTTCTCAAGCAAAGCCATGACCTCGATTGACGCACAAAGACTGCTTGGCCGCATCCGCGACGCGCAGATGATGGCGCGCCTCGCGCCCGCGGCGATGATTTTCGTGCCGAGCGCCGGCGGCATCAGCCACAATCCGCGCGAACATACCGCCGATGCCGAGCTTGTCGCCGGCGCCAACATCCTGCTTGATGTCGTCACCCGCCTTGCGGATCAGGAGATATCGGACAATGGCTGAAATCGATCGCGATGCGCTGAAGCTGGAGATGACCGGATGGCGGCGCGATCTGCACGCGCATCCCGAATTCGGCTTCGAGGAGAAGCGCACGGCAGCCTTCGTCGCGGCCAAGCTGCGCGAATTCGGCCTGGACGATGTCGCCGAGGGTGTCGGCGGCACCGGCGTCGTCGGCACTTTGAAGCGTGGCAGCGGCAACCGTGCCATCGCGCTGCGGGCCGACATGGATGCGCTGCGCATATCGGAGCAATCGACCGCGCCCCACCGCTCCGGCAATCCCGGTCTCATGCATGCCTGCGGCCATGACGGCCACACGGCGACGCTGCTGGGTGCGGCCAAGCTTCTGGCCGGGGAGGGTGGTTTCGACGGCACGGTGCGCTTCATCTTCCAGCCGGCGGAGGAATGGGGAAAAGGCGCGTTGGCGATGCTCGATGATGGCCTGATGCAGCGCTTTCCCTTCGACGAGATATTCGGCCTGCACAACATGCCGGGCCTGCCCGTCGGGCATTTCGAAACCCGCGCCGGCCCGGTCATGTCGGCCGAAGATATTTTCGAGATCGTCCTCAGGGGGTTGGGCGGCCACGCTGCTCGGCCGCATTCCGGTCAGGAAACGCTGGTTGCCGCCTGTGCGCTGGTCACCAACCTGCAGACTATCGTCTCGCGACGGCTGAGCCCAGCCGACATTTCCGTGGTTTCGGTGACCGAATTGATCACCGACGGCACCCGCAACGCGCTGCCGGGCCTTGCCCGCATCCTTGGCGACGCGCGCAGTTTCCGCCCCGAGGTCAGCGCCGCGATCGAACGCCAGATGCGCATTGTCGCCGAAGGTATCGCTGCCGCCTACAATGTCACCGCCGAGGTCAACTATACCAGGGAATTCGTGCCTTTGCGCAACGATGCCGAACTGGTCGACGCGGCCTTCGCCGCCGCCGGACACGTGTTCGAGCCCGGCAATATCGCGGTCGCCCGCGAGCCGATGACGGCATCGGAGGATTTCGCCCGCTTCCTCGATCATGTGCCGGGCTGCTTCGTCTTCCTCGGCAATGGCGAGGTCTCGGCACCGCTTCACAATTCCAGCTACGACTTCAACGATGACGGGCTGTTGTTCGGTGTCAATTTCCATGTCGCCATCGCCAGGCAGCGGCTTGGGACTTGAACCCTCATGGGCTTTTCGCGGCATTTTACGGGGGGAAAACGCTCGGGAACGGTTGAAATCCCTGATCTCGCATGACGCAACGGCAAGACTCAGCTAGCCTCCCTGGCGCGGCGGACCTGATATCCGCCTGGCCGGCGCTATCAGATTACCTCCCAAGCGGCGCCGGCCTTCTTCCCTACGCTAAATTAGCTTTCGTTAAATTTAGAATGCTCGCGCTTGGCGGAAGTTAGAGTTTTGCTGCCATGACCGCGGCAGGCTTTAGTTTGCTGTGGTTCATAGATGCGCGGGCGAAACTGGATAAAGGCGTGCGTCAGGACGAAGCGCGGCGGGTGCGCGCGCTTATCGCTGAACTCGAACGAAACTTGACCGCTGCCTCGGCCCAGATACAACAGCTGCGCCCGGACGCAGGCCACGAACTGCGCAATTCCAAGTTCCGCCTCGATCGCCTCGAGGCAATGCGTTGAGGGCGATGCCGTAGTCGTCTGGCGCAGGGCACCATTCACTGGCCAGCAATGCCATTGTTCACGACAGGAATTGCGAGGTCTTGGTCCGCTCCAGGCGCCTTTGTCGGCGGCAGTTTGTTGTCGCAAGCCGGGAGAGCCAATCCCACCAACGCGAGGATCAGTACTAGCTTTTTCATCGCTACTTCCTCCACCCCCAAAACGACGCGGTGTCGGTTTGGTTGCTCGATTGCACCGAGGGAACAAAATCCCCTGCCTCAGGTTGACCCAGCGAAGGAGGACCGCCGCATGATCCGTTTGCTCCTGGTTGGCACGTTGGCCTTTGTTACTTACCGTCTCGCCCGCAAGATGATCGATGAGGTACCCGACAGTGTCGATCCTCTCTTGCTGCCGGCGCCCGCAAACGACCGCGAGGCGTTGCGCCGGCAATCGGCGTCGATGGGCGTTGACCCGAAACGCTGACCTTCTTGTTCCGTCGAATTGGCGGAGCTGCTTCTCTGTTGCGAACAAAGCGGAAACGATGCTTGATGGGCGATGAACCTCGCCGCCCATGATTCGACCTTTTTGGACTCGACCGTCCAGCCGGCTTATCTCGCCCGGCTAAACGACGCCCAACGCCAGGCCGTCGAACATGGCGACGGCAAGATTGCAGGCCCGCTGCTGGTCATCGCCGGTGCCGGCTCCGGCAAGACCAACACCTTGGCGCACCGCGTCGCTCATCTGATCGTCAAGGGAGCCGACCCGCGCCGCATCCTGCTGATGACGTTTTCGCGGCGCGCCGCATCCGAAATGGCCAGGCGCGTCGAGCGCATCGCCGGCGAGGTGCTAGGCCGCGATGCTGCCGTGATCACGGATGCGCTGACCTGGGCCGGCACTTTTCATGGCATCGGTGCGCGGCTGCTGCGCGATTATGCACTGGAGATCGGCCTCGATCCGGCCTTCACCATCCATGATCGCGAGGATTCCGCCGATCTGATGAATCTCGTACGCCACGAACTCGGCTTCTCCAGGACGGAAGCGCGCTTTCCGACCAAAGGCACCTGCCTTGCCATCTATTCGCGCGCCGTCAACGCGCAGGTGCCGCTCGGCGAGGTGCTGGGATCTGCTTTCCCCTGGTGCGCCGGCTGGGCCGAGCAGCTAAAGCAGCTGTTTGCCGGCTATGTCGAGGCAAAACAGGCGCAGAACGTGCTCGATTACGACGATCTGCTGCTCTACTGGGCGCAGATGACCGCCGAGCCTGAGATCGCCACGCATCTCGGCGGGCGCTTCGACCATGTGTTGGTCGACGAATACCAGGATACCAATCGGCTGCAGGCGTCGATTCTGCTTGCGCTGAAACCCGACGGCGCCGGGCTGACGGTGGTCGGTGACGACGCGCAGTCGATCTATTCGTTCCGCGCTGCCGAAGTGCGCAACATCCTCGACTTCCCCAGGCAGTTCGCCCAGACCGCCGATGTGGTGATGCTGGAGCGCAATTATCGCTCGACCGAGAACATTCTGGCGGCCGCCAATGCGGTCATCGGCGAAGCTTCGGAGCGCTTCACCAAGAACCTGTGGTCGGAACGCAAATCCGCCGACAAGCCAAGACTTGTGACCGTGCGTGACGAGGTCGAGCAGGCCAATTTCGTCTGCGACACCATCCTGGCGGAGCGCGAGGCTGGCACCGCGCTAAAGTCGCAGGCGGTGCTGTTTCGTGCCTCGCACCACAGCGGACCGCTGGAGATCGAACTTACGCGGCGCAACATTCCCTTCGTCAAGTTCGGTGGCCTGAAATTCCTCGATGCAGCCCACGTCAAGGACGTGCTGGCGGTGCTGCGCTTCGCCGAAAACCCGCGCGACCGTGTCGCCGGTTTTCGCGTGCTGCAGCTTTTGCCGGGGATAGGCCCTTCCGCCGCCGCGCAAATCGTCGAAGCGATGACGTCTGCGTTGGACGAGGCGATGGGCCTGGCCGGCTGGCGTCCGCCGCAGCGCGCCGCCGACGATTGGCCGGGTTTTGTCTCGCTTTATTCTGGCTTGCGAGCTGGCGCCAAATGGCCAGCCGACCTCGAACAGATCAGGCTGTGGTACGAACCGCATCTGGAACGCATCCACGAGGATGCGATCACGCGCCGCGCCGACCTGCTGCAGCTCGAGCAGATCGGCTCGGGCTATGCCTCGCGCGAACGCTTCCTGACCGAGCTGACGCTCGATCCGCCGGACGCGACCAGCGATCAGGCCGGGCCGCCGCATCGCGACGAGGACTATCTGATCCTGTCCACCATCCACTCGGCCAAGGGCCAGGAATGGAAGAACGTCTTCGTGCTCAACACGGTCGATGGCTGCATTCCGGCCGATCTCGGCGTCGGCACCAAGGAGGACATCGAGGAAGAGCGCCGGCTGCTCTACGTGGCGATGACACGAGCCAAGGACAGCCTTAACCTGGTCATGCCGCAGCGCTTCTTTCCGCACGGCCAGGCGGCGCGCGGCGACCGCCATCTCTATGCCTCGCGCACCCGTTTCATCCCGGCCTCCATTCTTGCCGCCTTCCAGCAGCTTTCGTGGCCGGCCGCGCAAGCGGCGCAGGGCAGGGCACCCCGGCCGGAGGTGCGCGTCGACATCGGCGCCCGCATGCGCGGGATGTGGAAATAGCAGGAGCCGATGGCGCAGCCGCCGATCAGGATCGCCATATCAGGCGCGCTCGGCCGCATGGGACGCCAGATGGCGAATGCGGTGCGGGCCGATGCGCGCCTGGCGCTTGCCGCCCGCTTTCACCGCCCGGGCAGTGTCGGTGATGGGCTGGTGAGCCGCGGCGAGGCGCTTGCCGTGGCCGATGTGGTCATCGACTTCACCACGCCGGCCGCCTCCGCCGACCTGGCCAGCTTCTGTGCGGAGCGCGGTGGACCAGCGCTGGTACTTGGCTCGACGGGTTTCGATGCCGCCGAACTGGCCACCATCGCCGCCGCCGCGAAAACCGTCGCCATTGTGCGGTCCGGAAGCTTCTCGCTCGGGCTCAACATGTTGGTCGGATTAGTCGGGCGGGCAGCGCGGGCACTTGGCCCGCAAGACTGGGATGCCGAGATTTTCGAGGCGCATCATCGCCACAAGGTCGACGCGCCGTCGGGCACGGCGCTGATGCTGGGGCAAGCCGTTGCCGGCGGACGCGGCGTCGAACTGGACGCGGTCGCCAGGCGCGTCCGCGATGGCGTCACCGGCGCGAGGCCGGCGGGCGAGATCGGCTTCGCGGTGGCGCGCGGCGGCGGCATCATCGGTGAGCACAGCGTCAGCTTCTGCGCCGAGGGCGAAACCGTCACCGTGTCGCATGCGGCTGGCGACCGCATCATGTTCGCGCGTGGCGCCATCGCCGCGGCACTCTGGGTGGCAGGCCGCGCTCCCGGCGAGTACGACATGCGCGACGTGTTGGGTTTTGGCGCATCGTAACCGGCAAATCCTGGCTGTTTTCATTTCCCGGTTGCTAAAATGGCTGAAAGCCAGCTGAAAGCTTGGGCATGCAATTGATTCATTGCGGCGTTCGCCGCGTGACCGGTGCGGGAGTGGCCGGCAGGAGGAATGCGGCGTAGCCTGGATGGCGCGTCGCCCAGGTGGAGGAAGTTACATGACCGGTTTGATCTCGAAGTGCATCTTGCGTTCGGCGGCGCTGACGCTCGCCATTGTCGGCACGGGCGCGACCGCGGCGTCCGCCGCGGACAAGATCACCATCATAGTCGGCGGCATGGAAAAGCAGATTTACCTGCCTGCCGTGCTCACCCAGCAGCTCGGCTACTTCAAGGATGAGGGGCTCGACGTCGAACTGATCAACTCGCGAGCCGGCGTCGAGGCCGAGAATGAATTGCTGGCCGGCGCCGTGCAGGGCGTTGTCGGCTTTTACGACCACACTGTCGATCTGCAGTCAAAGGGAAAATACATCCAGTCGATCGTCCAGTTCAGCCAGGCCCCTGGCGAGGTCGAACTGGTCTCCGCCAAGCACCCGGAGATCAAGTCGCCGGCCGACTTCAAGGGCGCCACGCTGGGCGTCACCGGGCTTGGGTCGTCGACCGATTTCCTGACCCAGTATCTTGCCGTCCGCAGCGGCCTGAAGCCGGGTGATTACACGCTGCTGCCGGTCGGCGCAGGCAATACCTTCATCGCCGCCGTCAAGCAGGACCAAATTCAGGCCGGCATGACCACGGAGCCGACCATCGCGAAATTGCTCAAGACCGGCGAGGCCAAAGTCCTGGTCGACATGCGCACGCCCGAAAAGACCAAGGAAGCGCTGGGCGGCGACTATCCTGCGGCATCCTTCTACGTCCAGTCTTCCTGGGTCGAAGGCCACAAGGACGAAGCACAGAAGCTCGCCAATGCCTTCGTCAAGACGATGAAGTTCATCGCCGGCCATTCGGCCGAGGAGATCGCCGACAAGATGCCGAAGGACTATTACGCCGGCAACAAGGATCTCTATATCCAGGGGCTCGCCGGCGGCAAGGCGATGTTCACGCCCGACGGACGCATGCCGGCCGATGGCCCGGAGACGGTGCTGAAAGTTCTGTCGACCTTCTCCAAGAGCCTGCAGGGCAAGCAGATCGACCTGTCGAAAACCTTCACGACGGAATTCGTCGACGCCGCCAAGTAGGCAGGCAGGCGAGGCGGGTTACCCGGTTCGCTCTTAAGGAACAACAAGTTGCGCCGCTGGCCTGAATCGATTTGGCAGCGGCGCGCCTACCGATGTCGAGAGATGGCGACCACAAGTTTTGGCCGCAGGCATTCTCGCATCATCGCCACAGGAGTATGCCATGCAAGTGCAAACGATGGCGGCTGAGAAGTTGTCTCAGGCCGCGCCGCCGGCCGATGCCGCGATCGCCATCGATGATGTGACGCTACGCTTCGTCACGCCCGACGGCCATATGATGACGGCGATCCGCGACTTCACCATGACGGTGGCGCGTGGCGAATTCGCCTGCGTCGTCGGGCCGACCGGCTGCGGCAAGTCGACGACGCTCAACCTCGTCACCGGCCTGCTGCGGCCGACCACAGGTCATGTCCGCGTCATGGGCAAACCGGTCACCGATATCAGCCGCGACATCGGTTTCGTCTTCCAGGCCGATGCGCTTTTTCCCTGGCGAAGCGTCATCGACAATGTCGCCGCCGGTCCGCTTTATCGCGGGATCCCCAAGGCGCAGGCCTATGATCGGGCCCGCGACTGGATCGCCCGCGTCGGCCTCGGCCGCTTCGAAAAACATTATCCGCACCAGCTTTCGGGCGGCATGCGCAAGCGCGTCGCCCTTGCCCAGACCTTCATCAACCAGCCGAAGATTCTGCTTATGGACGAGCCGTTCAGTGCGCTCGACATGCAGACGCGCACGGCCATGCAGGACGAATTGCTCGGCCTGTGGTCGGAACAGAAATCCTCCGTCGTCTTCGTCACCCACGATCTGGAGGAGGCAGTGGCGCTGGCCGACAAGGTTTATGTGCTCACCGCCGGGCCGGGAACGGTCAAGAGCGCCTACCGCATCGACCTGCCGCGTCCGCGTGTCATGGCCGACATCCGTTACGACCCGAAATTCGTCGAGATCGCCAAGGTGATCTGGAACGACCTGCGCGAAGAAGTGCAGCTCGGCCAGAGCCGCACCTTGCAGAGCGGGCATTGAGAGGAGACACCAACATGACCGCTATCTCTCCCACCGCTTCCCATGCCGCCGTCCGCGATGCCTCCATTGCCGTTGCCGAGGCTCGGGCGAGGGCCCGGCTGCGCCGCCGCCATGCTTTGGTCATCGGCCTGCGCCTGGCTATTCTCGTTGCGTTCCTTGGCCTGTGGGAACTCGGCGCCGACTATAACATCATCGACCCGTTCTTCTTCGCCAGCCCCTCGGGCATCTGGGAACAGATCTGGTCCTGGATCACCGAGGGCACCTCGCAGGGACCGCTCTGGCTGCAGATCTATGTGACGCTGGAGGAAACCTTCCTCGGCTTCGCCATCGGCGCACTGGGCGGCATCGCCGCCGGCATCATTCTCGGCCGCAACCGGCTGCTGGCCGATGTCTTTTCGATCTACATCAAGATCGCCAATTCCGTGCCGCGCGTCGTGCTCGGCTCTGTCTTCATCATCGCGCTCGGCCTCGGCATGGCCTCGAAAGTGGCGCTCGCCGTGGTGATGGTGTTCTTCGTCGTTTTCGCCAACGCCTTCCAGGGGGTTCGCGAGGCCGACAGGGCGATGATCGCCAACGCCCAGATCCTCGGTGCCTCGCCGTTCCAGATCACCCGCACCGTCATTATCCCGTCGGCGATGAGCTGGATCCTGGCCAGCCTGCATGTCAGCTTCGGCTTTGCCCTGGTCGGCGCCGTGGTCGGCGAATTCCTCGGCGCCAAGCAAGGCATGGGCCTGCTGATCTCGACCGCGCAGGGCGCCTTCAACGCCAATGGCGTCTTCGCCGCCATGATCATCCTGGCGGTTATGGCGCTGGTGGTGGAATTCATCATCACCCGCTTCGAGAACTATGTCGTCAAGTGGCGGCCGGCGCCGTTCAACGAGCAGGGCACCTGATTTTGTTCCGAGGAGAGTCCGAGCCCGCGCTGGGCGCGGGTCGGGTCATGCCAGGGGCAACCTGACCTCGACCACCAGACCGCCGGCCGCGCCATCCCCGAGGGTGACGCGGCCGCCGGCATTCTCGACAACCTCGCGCACGATGGCGAGGCCCAGGCCGCTGCCTTCCTCGGTCGAACCGGCGATGCGATAAAAGCGCTCGAACACGTGATCCCGCTCTTCGGCCGGGATGCCGGGCCCGTCATCGGCTACCGTCAACACGGCTTCGCTATCGATGGCGGCCAGCTTCACCGTCACGCTGCCGCCTGCCGTCGAGTAACGCAGCGCGTTGTCGACAAGATTGACGATCATCTCGCGCAGCATGGTGCCGTCGCCAATGACTGCAACCGGCCCTGTTTCCTCCAGCCCGAGATCGATCTTGCGGGCGATCGCCGCGGGCGCCTGCGTTTCCAGTACATGGCGGGCGGCTTCTGTCAGGTCGATGCGATCGGCGCGTGGCCGCCGGCTGCCAGGCTCGGCACGCGACAGGGTGAGCAATTGTTCGGCCAGCCGCGCCAGCTTGCCGGAGCTGGCCTGCAGCGCCACCAGCGCTTCCTGGCGCGCATCGGTGGCGGTTTCGCGTAGCGCATAGCTTGCCTGCGTCGATAGCAGCGCCAGCGGCGTGCGCAATTGATGTGCGGCATTGGCGATGAAACGGCGCTGCGCTCCCATCTGCGCGCGCACCCGTTCCATGTAGGCGTTGAGCGCCTCTATCAGAGGCCGGATTTCGCTCTGCGCGCCCGGCACGTCAACCGGATCGAGGTCGCTTCGGCTTGGCGAACGCACCGCGTCGCGCAGGCTTATCAATGGCGCCAGGCCGCGGCGCAGGCCAAGCAGCACGAACACGCCGGCGATCGCCACGAGCGCCAGCTGCTGGACGAAGGCACTGAACCACAGCCGCTTCACCATCGCATCATGCCCGGAGAGCGTTATGCCCACGGTGACCGTTATGGGGGAATCGCCGCCGGCGCCGATCACCGCGTGGCTGAGCGTCAAGAGCCGCAACATATGGTCGCGATAGCTCGCCTCGACGCTCGCATGCCGCGGCGCTTGCGGCAAATCGGGGTAACCGGTCAGCAACCGTCCTCCGGCGGTCTCGACGCGATAGTAGACGCTGTCGCGATCGCCGGTATCGAACATCTCGATCGCCGCCGGCGGGATGGTGGCATCGAGTACGCCATCGGCCATGGCGACCTGCTCGGCGATGGCGCGGGCCGAGCCGACCAGCATGCGGTCGGTGACCAGATCGGCGGTCGCCAGAGCGTTGCGCTGGCTGGTCCACAGATTGATGGTCGCAAGCCCGGCCAGGGGGAGCACGACCCAGGCCAGCAATTGCAGGCGCAGGCTGTTAGTCTTCATGGCGCCAAATCATCATGGCGCCAGATCATCGTGGCGCAAGAGATAGCCCAGGCCACGCAAAGTGGTGATCTGGACCCGCGAGCCTTCAAGCTTCTTGCGCACACGGTGCACATAGATCTCGATGGCGCTTGGATCGGCGTCGGTCTCGAAGTCATAGATCGCCGCGGACAAGGCGGCCTTGCTCACGGTGCGTCCCGCCTTGATCATCAACTGCTCGAGCACGGCATGTTCGCGCGGCGTCAATGCCAGCGTCTCGCCGCCGAGCGAAAACAGCCTGGTGTTGGTGTCGAAGACGAGGTCGCCGCAGGCAACGACCGGTGCCGTCCGGTCATTGGCGCGGCGCAGTTGGACGCGGATGCGTGCTTCGAGCTCCTCGATCTGGAAGGGCTTCGGCAGATAGTCGTCGGCGCCTTCGTTGAGGCCTTTGACCCGGCCATCGAGGCTGGCATTGGCAGTCAGTACGATCACCGGCACCCGGTTGCCGCGTGTTCGCAGCATGCGCAGCACTTCCAGTCCACCCATGCGAGGCAGCGCAAGATCGAGAATGACAAGCGCGTGGTTGCCGGCGGCGAGCGCATGCTCGACATCCTCGCCGTCATGGACGATGTCGACGACATAATTGGCCTGGCGCAAGGTCTTGCCTAGCCAGTCCGCCAGTTCGCGATTGTCCTCCACAAGCAGCAATCGCATGTCTATTGCCGTTCCAGCATCCGCCCACTTTCGATCTCAACGGCCGCCTCGGGCTCGATTGGCGGGCCCATTCGGCAATCGGACCCGAAATGATCGATAGTCTCGATCGCAACGCAAGGCAAATGCGGCTTGGCTGCGGTCGGGATCCGATTTTTGCAGGCTCAGACACCCTGTTTTGAAGATTAAATCGAACCGAACGGTTCGGTTCTGGTTGACGGATTGTATCGCAAACGGTGAACAATGTCCTCCGATCTGCTCTGGCATGCGCCCGAGATGAAACGCTAACCATGTGAAAACATGTGATAAATCAGACTAAAAATGCTGCGGTGCAATATGCATTGTCCATAATGTAGTGAAATACTGCAAAACCGATGCGACTAGAAATCCCAAAAGGCCTTTCCCATCTGGAGGTGGTCCGAGCGACGCGAAATCCTCCCAAGGGCACGCCACTAGACGGACAGAACAAAGAAATTCTGGAGTAAATAAAATGACCAAGATCGCTCTTACCGCCGCCGCCATCCTCGTTGCCACGGGCACTGCTTTTGCCGGCAGCGACAATTATGGCTCGGCCAACGCCAACCAGCCTGCCGCCACTGTCGACCATTCGGTCACCGCTTCGACCTCGAAGTCGACGGCAGCGTCGGTCCAGGCTCCCCAGGGCGCTGACCGCAACCTCTTCGGCCGCTAATCACGACTGCCAATCCATCCACCTTTGAATTCAGGAGTACTTGAAATGACCAAGATCGCACTCACCGCCGCCGCCATCCTCGTTGCCACGGGCACCGCTTTTGCCGGCAGCGACAACTACGGCTCCAACAACGCCAACCAGCCGGTTGCCAGCCAGTCGACCTCCAATGTCGACACCTTCCGTACCGGTTCGATCCTGAAGGCGGACAAGGCGCAGGCTGACGTCAATGCCAAGGTGCCTGCTCAGTCGGGCCAAGGCATCTGGGGCCGCTGATCCCTTCAAGCATCGCGTGACGACAAAGAGCGGTGGGCCTGGCCCGCCGCTCTTGTTTTTTTGGATGAGCCCTCGGCATTGGCCGTGTATCAGCCGATCTTCGCAGTCGGCAAAAAACATTTCACGGTCAGGAATAAAACCAGGCTGCTTCTGGTCTTGTCCTCAGCGGAACCGTCCTCCCAAGACGCCGCCCAACGGATGAACCTGGAGATTGAAATGAACAGACTTGCTCTCGCTGCCGCCGCTATGCTCGTCGCAACCGGAGGTGCACTCGCCGGCAGCGACCATTATGGCTCGGACAATGCCAACCAGCCGGTCGCCCCGGTCGCCGGCGTGGACCACGCCGCCACCGGCGCCGTCGACGACAACACGAATATGACCAGGCACAAGGCTGCCGACGCCAAGATCAAGCCCGGCATCGACTGGCCGGAGCCCGGCCAGGGCATATGGGGCAACTGATATCAGGGGTGCGGCAGGTCTGATCTGCCGCACCCGTCTAGCTCAGATCCTTCGGCCGCAGACAGTGCGTCAGCCGGGCGGCCGACAGGCCAGACCAATCGTGTTCAAAGACGAAGCGCGCGAGGGCTGCTGTCGGAAACTTTTGCTCGAGCCTCTTGCGCGCTTTCGCCTCCGATCCCGGTCCGGCAAGCTGTTTTGCCAGATCCTCCAGGCCCGGATTGTGGCCGAGAACCAGCAGGCAGCCGCTCGACGGGTCTGCTTTGCGCACCTGGCTCAGAATATCCGCCGCTGGAGCATCGTAAAGCGCCTCGGCAAACGCTACCCGAGGCTGCGCGGGCAGTTCCGCCGCCACCAGCCGCCACGTATCGCGGGTGCGCAGCGCCGGTGACACCAATGCAAGGTCCGGCAGCCAGTCGCGCGCGGCAAGCTCGCGACCGATCAATCGGGCTGCCTTCAACCCATGTTCCGCGAGCGGCCGGTCGAAATCATCGAGATCAGGATCATCCCAGCTCGATTTGGCATGGCGTAGGAGGAGTAGCTGTTTCATCGCCGTGTCCTCGGCTTAAGGCGTGATCCGCGCCAGCTGCTCGAGATCGGCTTCCTCGCGCAGCGGGTCGGGTGCCATCACCACCGAGGTGCCGTTGTCGGCATCGTCGGCAAAGTGGGCGAGCACGGCGCGGCCCTCCTCCATGCGCGCCTTGCCTTCGGCCACCAGTCCAAGCGCCAGCGGATAGAGCCGATGCTCGGCCTTCAGCACCCGGGCAGCCAGCGTATCGGTATTGTCGCCGACCATCACCGGCACCGCAGCCTGGGCGATAATGGGGCCGTCATCCATCTCGGATGTCACGAAATGCACCGTGCAGCCATGGATGCGGATACCGGCGGCCAGCGCGCGGGCATGGGTATCGAGCCCTTTGAAGGCCGGCAGCAGGGCAGGGTGGATGTTGATCATGCGGCCCTGCCATTTCTGGACAAAGCCGGGGGTCAGGATGCGCATATAGCCCGCCAGCGCCACGATGTCGGCATTGAAGGCCGCGAGTGCCGCGTCGATCGCCGCGTCATGCGCCTGCTTGCTGCCGTGGTCGGCGCGCGAAATGACCTGTGTGGCGATGCCGCGTGCCCTGGCGATGACGAGGCCGGCGGCGTCCGCCTTATCGGAGATGACGCCTGCGATCTCGGCCGGGAAGGACGGGTCGCTGGCCGCCGCGATCAGCGCGGTCATGTTGGAGCCGCGCCCCGAAATCAAAACGACTGTGCGTTTCCTCCGCGCGCTCATAGGCCGATCGAGCCCCGATAGATGACGCCGGCGTCGCGGCGCGGCACGATGCGGCCGATCGGCGTCACCGTCTCGCCGGCTTCCTGCAGGACGGCCGCAACCTGCGCCGCCTGACCCGAAGCGACAGCCAAAATCATGCCGATGCCGCAGTTGAAGGTGCGCATCATCTCTTCCGGCGCCACGCCGCCGGTCTTGGCCAGCCAGGAGAACACCGGCGGCACGTCGATGGCTTCGAGGTCGAGCTCGGCCGAGAAATCCTTGGGCAGCACGCGCGGGATGTTTTCCGGGAAGCCGCCGCCGGTGATGTGCGCCAGCGCCTTGATGCCGTGCGTGTTGCGGATCGCCTTGAGGAGCGATTTCACGTAGATGCGGGTCGGCTCGAGCAGCGCCTCGGCCAGCGTCGCCTCGTCGTTGAACGGTGCCGGATCGCTCCACGCCAGGCCGCTCGCGGCAACGATGCGGCGCACCAGGGAAAACCCGTTGGAATGGAGGCCGGAGGAGGCAAGGCCGAGCAGCACGTCGCCTTCGACGATGTCGTCGGTGGGCAAAAGCTGCCCGCGTTCGGCCGCGCCCACCGCAAAGCCGGCAAGGTCATAGTCCTTGCCGTGATACATGCCGGGCATTTCGGCGGTCTCGCCGCCGATCAGCGCGCAGCCGGCCTGGCGGCAACCCTGCGCGATGCCGCCGACGATCGCGGCACCCTGTTCGGGATCGAGTTTGCCGGTGGCGAAATAGTCGAGGAAGAACAGCGGCTCCGCGCCCTGCACGACGATGTCGTTGACGCACATGGCGACGAGGTCGATGCCGATCGTGTCGTGCTTGCCGGCATCAATGGCGATCTTGAGCTTGGTGCCGACGCCGTCATTGGCGGCGACCAGCACCGGATCTGTGAAACCGGCGGCCTTGAGATCGAACAGGCCGCCGAAGCCGCCGATCTCGCCATCCGCGCCTGGCCGGCGCGTCGCGCGCACCAGCGGCTTGATCTTTTCCACCATGAGATTGCCGGCATCGATGTCGACGCCGGCCTCGGCATAGGTGAGCCCGTTTCTGCGCTTGGCCGTTTTGTTCTGGCCCGTTTTATGCTGGCCGGTTTCGCGCTTGCTCATCGCAATGTTCCTGCTCGTTTGCGGGCTCTTCGCATGAACGGTTTCGGTCCGCAAGGATAACGGCCGAACCGGGCGCCGTTTGGTCGACAAAAGCGTGGATAGCCGGGGCATCGCGCACTGCGTCTGCCGCTGGCCCAGCCTGCTTCTCCCTTGCCTCGGCCCTCCATCTCCCTCATCTATCTCGAGGCATAATACGGCGGGACAATGCGTTGACCATCCCCAACCTGATCACCATCCTGCGCTTTGTGCTGGTGCCTGCCGTGGTGCTGGCCATGTTGCAGGCACGTTGGGAATGGGCTTTTGCCGGCTTCGTCGTTGCCGGCCTTTCCGACGGTGTCGACGGTTTCATCGCGCGCCGCTTCAACCAGCAGTCCAGGTTCGGCGCCTATCTCGATCCGATCGCCGACAAGCTGCTTTTGGTTTCGGTGTTCGTCGTCATGGGCTTCATCGGGCAATTGCCGCTGTGGCTGGTCGTCACCATGGTGTCGCGCGACGCGCTGATCGTGTGCGCGGTCCTGTTGTCCACGGTGATCGGCCATCCCGTCGAGATAAAGCCGTTTCTGGTGTCGAAGGCCAATACCGCCATACAGATCGCGCTGGCGGCGGTTGTGCTGGGGGAACTCGCCTTTGCCGGGCACCTCGACCCTCTGCGGCCCACCCTCATATTGCTGTCCGGGGTCTTGACCGTGGCTTCGGCCGCGGCCTATCTCGTGGCTTGGCTGAGGCATATGAGCGGCTATGGCGAAGGCGGTAAATCAGGCTGACAAGCCCATCGACGGCAAGGCTGCCCGCAAGCCGGCCGCCCGCAAAGCGGTGGCGCGGGGCAAGACCGTGGACGACCAGACGGTCGTCGTCGTGCCGGCCGGCGAGACGGCGGCGGAGGCCGAGGCGTCGGCCACGTTCCGCCGCCAGATCTTCTTCTGGCTGGCGGGTGCCGCGATCCTGGCGCTTTTTCTTTATGTCTTCAGCGCCATCCTGCTGCCCTTCGTCGCCGGCATGGTGCTTGCCTATTTCCTTGATCCGGTCGCCGACCGGCTGCAACGGCTCGGCCTCAGCCGCTTCATGGCGACCGTGGTCATCCTCATCACCTTCCTCATCGTGCTGGTGCTGGCCTTCGTCATCCTCATTCCGGTGCTGGCGACGCAGATGGCCGATTTCGCCGGCAAGCTGCCGGAGTACCTGACGCGGCTGCAGAGCCTGATCACCTCCTTTGATCCGAAGTGGCTGGAACAGAAATTCGGCGTCAACGCCAATGGCCTGCGCGACGGGTTGAACTCGCTGCTGACCTCCGGTTTCGGCCTGCTCACCACGGTTTTCACTTCGATCTGGAGTTCGGGCGTGGCGCTGGTCTCGGTGGTCAGCCTGTTCGTGGTGACGCCCGTGGTTGCCTTCTACATGCTGCTCGACTGGGATCGCATGGTGGCGGTCATCGACAGTTGGGTGCCGCGCGACAACGTGGCGACGGTCCGCGCCATCGCACGCGACATCAACACCGCCACCGCCGGCTTCGTGCGTGGCCAGGGCACGCTCTGCCTGGTGCTGGCCGCCATGTATGCCACCGGCCTGACGCTGACGGGGCTGAACTTCGCCATCCTCATAGGCCTGTTCGCCGGGCTGATCTCCTTCATCCCCTATGTCGGCTCATTGACCGGGCTGGTGCTGGCCGTCGGCGTTGCCTTCGTCCAGTTCTGGCCGGACTGGACGATGATTGTCGCCGTTGCCGTGGTCTTCTTTATCGGCCAGTTCGTCGAAGGCAACATCCTGCAGCCCAGGCTGGTTGGCAAAAGTGTCGGCTTGCATCCGGTGTGGCTCATGTTCGCGTTGTTCGCCTTCGGCGCGCTGTTCGGTTTTGTCGGCCTGTTGATTGCCGTTCCTGCATCCGCGGCGGTTGCCGTTCTGGTGCGGTTTGCCATCGCCCGCTATCTGGAATCGCCGCTCTACAAGGGCCACGCGACAGCACCCGCGCCGCCGTTGCCGGCCGATCGCGGTGGCGGCCATCGCACGCAACCGCGTCGTTGACGTGACTGCCCAGCGAACCGATCCGCCGCGCCAACTGCCGCTCGATCTCGGCCACGGCACCGGTTATTCGCGCGACGAGCTGGTCGTCTCCGGCACCAATAACCAGGCGGCCGCACTGGTCGACCGCTGGCCGGATTGGCCAGCACCAGTGGTGGTGCTGGCAGGTCCCGCTGGTTCGGGCAAAACGCATCTGGCCTCGATCTGGCGTGCTCGCGCCAACGCGGTGGCCATCGACACTAGGCGCATGGGTGACAGCATCGCCAATCTCGGTGCGCGGTCGGCGCTGATCGACGATGTCGATAGCGGCGCGGTCGATGAGCAAGGCCTGTTCCATTTGATCAATACCGTGCGCGGTGCTGGCTCGACACTGCTTCTGACGGCGCGGCGCTTTCCGTCGGCCTGGGGCGTCAAGCTGCCCGATCTTGCCTCGCGGCTGAAGGCGGCGGCGACCGTCGAGATCCACGAGCCTGACGATCTCTTGCTCGCCGGCGTCATCACCAAGCTGTTCGCCGACCGGCAGGTCGAGGTCGAGCCGCATGTCGTGCAGTATCTGGTGCGGCGCATCGAGCGTTCGCTGGCAACTGCGATGCGTGTGGTGGAGCGCCTGGATCGCACCGCGCTGGAGCGCAAGATGCCGATCACAAGGGCACTGGCCGCCGAGACCGTGAGCGCCATGGACGAGGGGCAGGGTGAGTTCGAGATTTGATGGCTTCAGGGCTCCAGCGATTCTCCGTCTCCACCTCGGTCCCGTTTTGGCACACAAGATTGGCACCGGTCTTGCAGCGCGAGGTTGCCGGCTAACCCCGGTCCTGATTGCGTTCCAAATCAGGTTGTAGGCTCGCCGGGATGAGGCGGTTGGGGTTCTCGCCCGGCGAGCTTGCCTTTAAGACTGTATCGAGCGGGTGCCGCCGCAGCGGACATTCACCCAACAACACTGACCAGTCGCATCGTCGAAACTCTTGAAATGGACCATTCGATGGTCTATTTTTCCGTCGAAGATTTGGACCACAGAATGGTCCGTGCGGAGTGATCGATGCAGGTATCCGTCACCGACGCCAAGGGACAGCTGACCGAACTGGTGCGCCGCGCGGAGGCGGGCGACGAGGTTATTCTGACCCGCCACGGCCATGCGGCCGTGCGGCTGGTTCCCATCAAGGCAATGCCCGAAAAGGGAGCTCGCCGGGCGCTTCTGGAAGCCGCGCGCACTGCCGGGGCGGCCAAGGCGACGGCGGGGCCATCCGCCGCCCGTAGCCAGGATTTCCTTTATGGCGAAGACGGCATGCCCGAGTGATCGCGGTCGATACCTCTGCACTTATGGCGATCGTACTTGATGAGCCTCGGGCCGCCGCTTGCATCGCCGCGATCGAAGCCGAAGATGACCTCCTGATTTCCGCCGGCACCGTCGCCGAGGCGCTGATCGTAGCCGCCCATCGTGGCATCGCTGCCGAGCTATCCAGCCTGATTGATGGGCTTGGCTTCGAGGTTGTTGCGGTGACGCCGGCGTCAGCCAGGCGAATCGCGGAGGCTTATGCGCAATGGGGGAAGGGCATCCACCCGGCCGCGCTCAATTTCGGCGATTGCTTCTCCTATGAAGTGGCGAAGGAGCACGCTTGCCGGCTGTTGTATGTCGGAGCCGATTTTTCGAAAACCGATATCGAGGGTGTGCTCTGAACGTGGCACCGTCAGCCGGTGAGCTTGCGGTCACAGCCATAGTCTGACGAAATGCCGGACCACCACATAGACGGCGGAATGCGTGGCGATGTAACAGGCCGCGACCAGCACGAACATCCCGATGCTGGCGGGCCAGGAATGGGAGGCGGCTATGCCCGGGGCCAGCCTGGCCTGTCTGCGGCTCTCGCGATTGTTCCACATCGCCAGGGCCGCGCAGGCGATCGCCCACGTCACCATGAACGGAACCGTCACGCCCGCATAGGCAAAATAGGCCGGCCCGAACAGCGACACCCAAGCATCGATCCCAAGCACCGCAAATCCCCCGTTTGCCGCAGCTTAAGCCGGCAATGGCGAGGGAAGCGAGCCGGAAATGGTGAAACGCGAATAAGGGCAAAACCCTTCGGTGCCATCGGCATCGCATTTTAGAGAGAAATGGTCGGAGTGGAGAGATTCGAACTCCCGACCCTCTGGTCCCAAACCAGATGCGCTACCAGGCTGCGCTACACTCCGAACGGTCTGTTGCCTATTCATTTCGGTGTTACATGGCAAGTGCAAAAACCTTGCCGCCGGTGCCAATGCGCAGTAATGACGGCCTACGGGCGGCGACGCTGCCTCGCACAACAAAGAGGTGGCCATGTCCGCGCGCATTTTCAGCCCAGCCAAAACCGCGATGCAGTCCGGCAAGGCCAAGACCGGCCATTGGGTGCTGGAATTCGATCCCGAGATGCGCAAGAAGATCGACCCGCTGATGGGCTACACCACCTCGGGAGACATGAGAAGCCAGATCAAGCTCACCTTCGACACGCGCGAAGAAGCGGTTGCCTACGCCGAAAAGGAAGGGCTTGCCTTCCGCGTCGAGGAGCCGAAAGAGACCAAGCGCCGCCAGATTTCCTATGCGGAGAATTTCCGCTATGACCGCAGGACGCCCTGGACGCATTGACCGGCGGCCAACGCCAAGTATTTCAGCCGGCCCATTGGCCGGCCAACGGTCCCGTAGCTCAGCTGGATAGAGCACCGGCCTTCTAAGCCGATGGTCACAGGTTCGAATCCTGTCGGGATCGCCACAATTTCAGTTACTTAGTGCCGCTGTGGGTGAAAAGTTCCAACTCGGACGCGTAGCCGCTGTTGTGGAACGTCCAGCGCGTGTCGGTCAGGGTGGCGCAGCGCGCCGCGCCTCCATGATGCGGTCTCGATCGCTGGCGGGCGGGCCGGGTCGGGCGCCATGCTCCCATCGCTTGAGGCACGCCGGCCGATGCGCACTGGTCTCGGATCGAGCCGGACCATTTTGAAACCCGCACGCAGGAACATTCCTCCTATCGCGGAGTTGGGGCAGTTGGCCCGCGATCGGGTGCCAACAGGTGATGCCGGCGGGCTTTTGGGAGAAAGCTATGATACGTGCCATCCCCTCACTCCACCTTTCTCGTCGGCAGGCATTGCAATTTGGGCTGGGAGCCAGCCTCGCCGCGACGACGGGCGTGGCGCCAGTTTCTCGCGCCTATGCCCAGGAGAAAATGCAGGACGAAGACATTTTCCGTTTTGCGCTCAACTTGGAATACATGGAGGCCGAATACTACCTGCGCGGCACCACCGGAAAAGGCATTGACGCCGCCGATGCCGGTTCGAAACCCGGCGAGGTCGTTGGCGGAAAGAAGGTGTCGTTCGACACCCCAGCCATCGGCGAATTCATGCAGGAAGTTGCTGAAAACGAACTCGCGCACGTTCGGTTCTACCGCAAGACGCTGGGAAAGAACGCCGTCGACAGACCGGCCATCGATTTCGATGCAGGATTCAAGGCTGTCGCGGAGGCAGCTGGCCTTGGACCGGACTTCGATCCCTTCGGCAACGAAACCAACTTCGTTCTCGGCGGCATGTTGTTCGAGGATGTTGGCGTCACCGCCTATGCCGGTGCGGCGACGGTTCTGAAGAACAAGGAATTCCTCGCCGCCGCTGCTGGCATATTGGCGGTCGAGGCTTACCATATGGGAATGGCGCGTTCCACCTTATACCGGAAGGGAGAGAAGGCCTGGAAGGCCGCCAACGCTGTCTCCGATGCACGAGACAAGATCGACGGGCCGGAAGACAAGGACCAGGGCATCCAGGTGAATGGCAGAGCCAACATCGTACCCTCGACTCCCGACGCGATCGCGTTCACCAGAACACCGCAGGAAGTGCTACGGATTGTGTATCTCACCGACAAGGACGGCGTCAGCAAGGGCGGCTTCTATCCGGAAGGAATGAACGGTACGCTGAAGAGCACCTGAGCCGTTCACGAGGGATCAGATCGCGCAGGCGAGCTCAGGAGCGGCACTCGGGGCGCGCCTTCCTCATGGCGCCGCCGCTCAACCGCCGTCTGACGATGTGAACACTGCGGCCACAACGTCACAGTCATTCTCCTGATCGCCAATTCTATACCGAACGGTTATGCGAAGGCCAAGGGCGTCTAGCTTCGTCGCATAGTTCCAAGTTTCTTATTCTGCTCCACATGCTGCAGAGTGTCGCAAGTTGGAACACTCCTGAGAAAGGTTCATGTTCTTTCGATCTTCCAAGCCGAGGGTCGCCGGGTCGAATTCTGTCGGTATTGCTACTATTTCAATGGCTTACGCCGCATGACCTCACGCCGCCATTTGACCTTCACCCTTGCCTGTCGGTGCTGCCACGCCGTGTGATGGAAGCTGGAACAGAAGTTCCGGGCCAGCCGGGCTCTGGAATTATTTCGTGATCTGGCCGTGTTGGAACCTTGGCCAAAACTGCGCGTTCGGGGGCTTGTATTCGTGGAGCCTCATAAAGGGCAATGTGCGGGCAAGCGAATGGGTGGGGCAAAACAAGCATGGGTTGGGGGAGGAGAAACCAGGTTATGTCGAAACGTGAGATTGGAACGTCCCCTGCCTTGGGGCGGCGTATCGCCGACCTCAGGGCCCGAATGCAGAATGCCGAAATTTCCGGCCATGAGATGAAAATCTTTCACAAGGTCGCGGCCATCATGGGAGCTGGCGGCGATTCCTTGCAGCTGGATGCCGACGACCTGATCGCGGCATCCTTCGTCGCCGAGGCGGTTGGGCCGGCGTCCACCCGCTGACTTCGGAATTGCTCCCGCTCCGAAATGCGGAGAGTAAATTTGCTTCCACGACCGGGACACGGCCGCTATTGGGCGATCGTGCCCCGCTCCCGGCCATCTGATCTCGTCTCCCCGTCATCCGATGTCGAATTGAAAGGAAAGTCTTATCATTTTGTTTGCGTTGGCACGTCATAGTAGGGACGGCTAACGGAGTGGAAGGGATGAAGCTGGACCTGTCGCCGACCAGCTGGGGCAGGGTGATCGCCGTCACCGGCGCCGGCACGGCATTCTTTATCGCCGTGGCGTTTTTCGTCGATTCGTTCAATTTCCCCTATCTTTCGCCCGAATCTGTCTGGCGCGCGAAGCTGACCGACCTACTGCTGCCCTTGGTGCTGGGTGGCTCGTTTCTGTTTTTCCTGATGTGGAAGATCCGCCAGCTGGCGATAGCCCAGCGCGACCTCAGCGTCATCGCCGCGACGGACAGCCTGACGGCGGTGCTGAACCGCGGCGCCTTCTCGATGCTGGTCGAAGCCTATCTCGAGCAGACCCGCAAGCAGGAAGAGACCCGTTCCGGCGCGCTGCTGATCATCGATGCCGACCACTTCAAGTCGATCAACGACCGTCTCGGCCATGATTGCGGCGACCAGGCGCTCAAACTGATCGCGCAGGCGATCAAGGGCCAGCTGCGTGGCGGCGATATCGTCGGCCGGATCGGCGGCGAGGAGTTCGGCGTATTCCTGCCCGGTGTCGACCCCTCGCAATCCTGGCTGGTTGCCGAAGGCATTCGCCGACGGATACGCGAAATGGACTTTTCCCCAGGCGGCCGCTCCTGCCCGCTTTCCGTCAGCATCGGCGGCACCAGCTTCAGCGGGCCGACCACCTACGAGGCAATATTCTCCGCCGCCGACAGACGGCTTTATGCCGCCAAGTCGAACGGGCGCGATCAGGTCAGCTTCGATCCGGCGGAAGCCTCCCTGGTGTCTCTGCCCAGCATCGCTACCGTCCACTGACGGCGGCCTCGCAGCGAGCTCGCACCGGCCGCTTCCTTGACGCTTGCTTGTCTGTGTGCTTCCTCCGGGCAAGCAATGTAGGAAGTATCGCCGGAAATAGTCCTGCCTCTTAAGTCCCTCGATCGTGCGGTTCATGGGTACGGCACGACCCTTGGGGTGCAGGCAATGAATGGCGAAACGCGCCGGGATAGAACCCAGTAAGCACCGCGATCATGATCCATTTATTCAACGGCTTTCAGAACCCGTTTGGCGGCAGTGAGCGCGAAACCCTGGAGTTGTATCGGCTGTTGAGCGCCGGCTCGCAGGTGCGCCTCTGGGCAACCTCGTCGCGCCTATCCGAAGACCTGATGCGGGAATTTCCGATACGCCGCGTCTCACCGGCAACACGCAATGTGCCGGATGGCGGCACCTATGTCTTTCTTGGCGCGCATTGGCGCAACAAGATGTGGCCTTATCTGATCCCGCGGCCGCACCGGCTGATCTATGTCTTCAACACCTTTCATCCCAAGATCATCGCTCTGACGACACGCAGGCCGCGCCTGCTGGGTTGGCCCGCTGCCGAACTGGTGCTGATCTCCGACTTTCAGAGGCGCATGCTGGAGGTCGAAGGCGTCGTCCATGCCTCGCCGATCGAGATCGAGCGCTTCTCGCCACTGCCGGCAAGGCCAAACGGTCCGTTCACCGTGGGGCGGCTGAGCCGCGACACGGCGGACAAGCATCACGCCGACGATGTGGCGCTCTATGAGGCGTTGCTTGGCGATGGCATCGCGGTGCGGATTCAGGGCGGCATGCCACTCAAGGACAGGCTTGCGCCGCATCCGCAACTCGAACTCCTGCCGCAGGGTGAATTTGTCGCAGAACAGTTCCTGCCGACGCTCGACGTGTTCTATTATCGCACCGGCTCCCATGTGGAGACGTTCGGCCGTGTGGTGTTCGAGGCGATGGCCTGCGGTTTGCCCGTGGTCTGCCATGCGAAAGGCGGCTACGCCGACCACATCAGGCATGGCGAAAACGGCTTCCTGTTTGAAACGACGCAACAGGCGGCGCGGATCCTGGCGGATCTCAAAGCCGACCCGGGCCTGCGGGCGACGGTCGGCCGCAAGGCGCGGCAGACAGTCGAGCAGCTGTTTTCACCCCAGGCGTTGCAACAGCGGCTGGATTTCTACCGACGCTAGCGGCACCCGCGCCATCGGCCTCCAGATATTCTCCGCCAATAGTCCACGTAGCCGTTTGGCATCAATCCCGACATCGCGCTAAAGCTGGGATCACATGAATCGCGGGCGGCCGGCATCGGTGCGCGGACAGATCGAGCAGGGCTTCTTACCGATGACATTGACGGGCGCCGCGGCACTGCTGATCCTGGTCCTAACCTATGCCGGAGTCGCCATCGGCCGAATACCTGGCCTAAGGCTTGACCGGGCAGGCATTGCGCTGCTTGGGGGCGCGGCGATGATCGCCATCGGCGCGCTCAGCATGGAAGACGCCTATCGCGCCATCAATTTCGACACCATCACGCTTCTGCTCGGCATGATGATCGTGGTGGCGCATCTGAAGGTGTCGGGCGCCTTTCGCGGCCTCGGCGCAATCGCCATCGAGCACGCGCATGCGCCGTTCATGCTCCTGGTGATGGTGACGCTCCTGACCGGCGTGCTGTCGGCCTTCCTGGTCAACGACGCCATCTGCCTGGTCATGGCGCCGATCGTCGTTCACGTCACCCGCGTCATCAACCGCAATCCGATCCCCTATCTGATCGCCACCGCCACCGCTTCGAACTGCGGCAGCGTCGCCACCATCACCGGCAATCCGCAGAACATGGTCATCGGCGCGCTATCTGGCATTTCCTATCCGGCCTTTTCGGCGGCGCTTGCGCCGGTGGCCTTGTTCGGCCTTGTCGCCGTCATCGTCATTGTGCGCATCGTCTATCGCACCGAATTCACCCGCAACGGCGAACTGACGCCACACATCTCGCGCGGCCGCATGCATCGCGGCCAGGTGCTCAAGGCGGTGGTCGTCTGCATCGGATTGGCGATCGCCTTCTTCGCCGGTGTTCCCGTAGCCAAGGCGGCGCTCATTGGCGGCGCCATTCTGCTGCTCACCCGCGCCATCAAGCCATCGCGCATCTACCGCGAGATCGACGGACCGCTGCTGTTCATGTTCGCGGGTCTGTTCGTGGTGGTTGCGGGCGCGGAAAAGACGCTGCTGACATCAGACATGATCGCCTCGGCCAAGAACATCGGGCTCGACGATGTCTGGAGGCTGTCGGGTTTCACCGCGGTGTTGTCCAACATCATGAGCAATGTTCCGGCCGTGCTGGCGCTCAGGCCATTTATACCCGGTCTTGAGAACCCCGAGCGCGCCTGGCTGGTGGTGGCCATGAGTTCGACGCTCGCCGGCAACTTCACCTTGCTCGGCTCGGTCGCCAACCTGATCGTCGCCGAACAGTCCAAGTCGGCAGGCACACCGTTGTCTTTCGGTGCCTTCTTCAAGGTCGGCCTGCCGCTGACGCTGATCACGCTCGCGTTCGGCACTGCCTGGCTGGCGATGATGTCCTGAACCGGTCCTGCGGCTGGACCGGTTCAGGGCGCCACATCGAGATGGCCCCTCATGTTGGGATGGAAGCGGCAGAAATAATCCACCGCCCCCGCTGTCTTGAGGATCACTTGTCCCTTGGACTTCGGCGGGATCATCACGTCCCAGCCACCCCTCACGGTAGCCGTGTGGGCGACCACGTCCTTGTTCACCCATTCGATCGTGTCGCCGACTTTGGCCTGGAGGCTTGCCGGCGAATAGACGAGCCTGTCGATCGTCACCTGGATGGTTGCGGCCGTTGCCGGCGCCGCCGCAAAGGTCAGCGCCAGCATTGCCAGCCACGCCAGATGATCCAAGGCGCGCGCTTTCATTTCAACATGCCGGCGACGTGTTCGGCATGCTGCTCATGGCCCTGGAAGATCTTGAGGCCGGTCTCGAGCAGGCTCTTCAGCTCGGCATTGCTGGCCGAGGGAATGAGCAGGGTTTCGAGCGCGCCATCGACCTGCTTGTGATAGGCGACCTCGTTTTCGATATAGGCCTTGTCGAAGGCCGCGCCTTTCAGCTTGGCGAGCTTGGCGCGTTCCTCTTTCGCGGCCTTCGTCAGCGTCTGGCTGGTGGCATTGTCCTCGGGCTTCACCTTGAGCTTCTTGACGAGGTCGAGCGCCTGCTTGTTCACCGCTTCGTGGTCGCGCTCCATGTCCCTGGCGAAATCGACGACCTCCTTGTTCTTCGATGTCTTGATCGCCTGCTTGGCCGCCTCGATGTCGAGGACGCCTGCCGTATAGGCGATATGGGCGATCTGCGGGTCGGTCGGCTTGTCGGCGGCTTGCGAGACCGGGGCAGCGCCGACGAGAAGCAGGGCGGCAAGGGCAACGGTATATCGGGTGAACATGGCATCCTCCTTGGCCCGGCCGCGAAGAGGCGCCGGGTTCAAATCTTCAGTTGACGCTCATTGGATGCGGGGCGGAGAGAAACGTTCCCGGAAATCAGGACCGCATCATTCGAAGCCCAGCCGTTCCATCACCGCCCGGGTCAGTCGCTCGCAGCGCCGCCCGGCGAACGGGAAGGCATCGAGCAGCACAGGGCCGATTTCATCGTCCAGCGCCTTGCGTAGCAGGAGACGGGCACGGTGCAGCCTCGTCTTGACGGTCTCCGGCCGGACGCCAAGCAAATCGGCGGTTTCTTCCATGCTCAGGCCCTCGATGATGCGGGCGACGAAGACCATGCGGTAAATGTCGGGCAAGTTGTCGGTCGCTCGTTCGACAAGTGCGAGAATCTGCCGCTGCGCCATCGCGCGCTCCGGATCATCGTTGGAATTGAGAGGAAACCGGATGATTTGCGCTTCCGGATTGTCAGGCATATCCACTGTGCGACGCTTCTTGCGCAGGCGGCCAAGCGCTTCGTTGATGACGATGCGCGACAGCCAGGTGGCGAGCGTGGATTCGCCGCGAAACGCCGCCAGGCTGGCGAAGGCGCTGACATAGGCCTCCTGGACGACATCCTCGGCTTCGGCGTCGTTGCGCAGAATGCCGCGCGCGATGCGGTAGAGCCTCTGGTTGTGTATTTTCATGATGGCGCGAAAAGCATTCGGCTCGCGCGCCTGCGCCTTGTGGACGAGCAGCATGTCGCCGGAAAGGCTTTCGGCAACCATGGGTGCCGTGGCGGGCGTTGCGAGCTTGCTCATCGCGACCGGATCTCCCCGAACAGGCGCCTCTTCGAACAGGCGCCTCTTCGAACATGCACTTGACTGCACGTTGGATGCGCCTGCCGGCAAAAGGTTCCCGGATCAGCGGGATCCGGGCTCGCTATGCTAGGCCGCCGCCAATCCTTTGTCTGCTGTCTGCACGCGTGCGGCGGCCGCCAGCAGGTCGGTCTGCGTGATCAGGCCGAGAATGCGCCGCTCGCCGTCGACGATCACCACGGCATGGCTGCGGCCGTCGGTCAGCGCCGGAAGCAGGCTCATCGCCGGCGTCTCGGGCGAGGCGGTGCCGGCTTTTGCCATCACGCTCTTCACCGTGTCGACGGCTTTCGTCAGCTCGCGTAGGCCGACGGCGCCAACCAGCCTTGCTTCGGCATCAACCACCGGCAAGGTGCGGATATTGTGATCGAGCAGTTGCCGGCGTGCCTCGTCGGCGGTGGCCTGTTCGGGCACCGAAACCACGTCGCGCGACATGATGTCCTTGCACAGCAGCGTCCGGTGCGACCGCACCATGGCCTGCAATTCGACCTGTCGCAGCAGCCGTTCGAGGTCGTCGCGGTCGATATCGAAGGTCTCGTCGAGCGCCGTCAGCGCCGCGTCGATGTCCTCGGGCCGGAAACTGGCGCGCTGCTGAGCCGGGGGATCGGCGGTACCGTGGCTGTTGGCGGCCGGTGCCACGACATGCGGGTAGTTGCGCCGCGCCAGCTTGTGGAAAAGGTAACCCAGCGCCACCAGGATGGTCGAATTCAGGGCCACCGGCACGAACGGGAACAGGAAGCCCGCGCTGATGACGGCCGGTCCACCGAGCACCGCCGTCAGCGCGGCGGCGCCGCCTGGCGGATGCAGGCAGCGCGTGAACGACATCGCGGCGATGGCCAATGCCACCGCGAGGCCCGAGGCCATCACCGGATCATGGATGAAATGCGCGACGGTCACGCCGACCAGCGCCGATATGGAGTTGCCGCCGATGATCGACCAGGGCTGCGCCAACGGGCTCGCGGGCACAGCGAACAGAAGCACGGCGGATGCGCCCATCGGCGCCACCAGCAGGGCCACATGCGGGCCGCCGCCCATCGCCAGCCCGCTGATCACGCCGGTCAGAGCGATGCCGATCGTGGCGCCGATACACGCCAGGATGCGTTCACGCAGCGTCGCGCCGGCGAGGATGGGGACAAAAAGACGAAAGGCCATCGAGAAACTTTGCGAGGAATGGATCTGTCGAGGATGCGTGCGGCACGCAATGCGGCCGAATTCGCCGATTTGAAAGTCAAACAAATCCGTAAAATCACGGCGCAGGAGAATAATATTGCGCGCCGGCTTTCGCCGGAGTGCTGGCTGCGGCTCCCGCTTTGTCATCAGCGCCAAGGGCTTGCGACCCTTTGCCGGGTCTGTCTGACGTCAGCCCGAGCGCGCCGCCGCCGTAAGTCCGCGCAGGATGTCGGCTTTCAAGTCGTCGACATCCTCGAGGCCGATCTGCAGGCGGATCAACGGACCTTCGTAAGGGCCTTTCGCAACGACGCGGTCGCCAAGCCAGACCGGCACAGCGAGGCTCTCATAGCCGCCCCAGGAGTAGCCGAGACCGAAGATCTGCAGCGCGTCCAGGAAAGCGTGCTGCTCCTTCTGGCCACCGCCGGCAAGCACGATGGAAAAGATGCCGCTCGAACCGCAGAAGTCGCGTTTCCATAGGGCGTGGTCCGGATGGCTGGGCAGGGCAGGGTGGAGCACGCGCGCCACGCCCTTCTGGCCTTCGAGCCACGACGCGATGGCGAGTGCGCTGCGCTGATGATGCTCGAGGCGCACGCCCATTGTGCGCAGGCCGCGCAGCACCTGATAGACATCGTCGGGGCCCGCACAGCAGCCAAGCGTGCAAAAGCTCTCGTAGAGCTGCTTCCAACAGGCCTCAGTGGCCGAGACCGTGCCGAGCAGCACGTCCGAATGTCCGGCCGGATATTTGGTCGCCGCGTGGATCGAGATGTCGACGCCATGGTCGAGCGGCCGGAAATAGAGTGGCGTCGCCCAGGTGTTGTCCATCATCACGATGGCGCCGGCCGCATGCGCCGCCTTGGTGATCGCCGGGATATCCTGCACCTCGAACGTATTGGAGGCCGGCGATTCGGTGAACACCACTTTGGTGTTCGGCTTGATCAACGCCGCGATGCCGGCGCCGACATTGGGAGCATAATACTCTACCTCGACGCCTAACCGCTTCAGCATCGTGTCGGCGAAGTTTCTCGTGGGGTGATAGACGGAATCGACGATCAGCAGATGGTCGCCCGCCGATACGAAGGCGAGTAGCGGAATGGTCACCGCCGCCAGGCCCGATGGCACCACGATGGTGCCGGCGGACCCTTCCAGCGCATCGATCGCCAGTGCAAGGGCATCGGTCGTCGGTGTGCCGCGCGTGCCGTAAGTGTATTTCTGGCTGCGTGCGGCCATCGCGGCGGCATTGGGGTACAGCACGGTCGAGGCATGCACCACCGGCGGATTGACGAAGCCGAAATAGTCGTGCGGGTTGTTGCCCGAATGGGCAAGCCGCGTGTTGATGCCCACCTTGCCGGAACCCTGCTCGCTGCCGTCTTTCGCCATTCTTGGTCGCCTTGTTTGATAAGGCGCTAGCCATAGTGCGGCGTCGTGGGCCGTGCAACAGCCCACTGTCCGCCAGGAATGGACTTCGAATATGCCAATTCCCGGGTCCGGAAGACAGCAAGGGCCTGCTCCTGAATCGGACCGGCCACACGTGCGACCGTGCCTTGTCGGAAGCTTCGTCGTCAGCTGGTGAACCTATTGTAGCCGGCCGTGAAAAGTATATGCTAAACTGCTAATATTAATCGCCGGATGCTTCGATCAGATGCTGCCGGATGGTTCTTGCCGGTAACTTCCTGGTCCCGATCCGGATATCGCGCTCATCGAGAGTGCGGCAAGGGGAGGAATGCCATGCCTGACACCAAATGGACAATGAAGGCGCGCGAATTCATCAACTGCAATTGCGCCTATGGCTGCCCGTGCCAGTTCAACGCCATGCCGACATATGGATTCTGCCAGGCCGTCGCCGGCATGGAGATCGAGACCGGCCATCACGGCGACACCAAGCTCGACGGGTTGCGGTTCGTCGGCATTTTCAGCTGGCCCGGCGCGATCCACCAGGGCAGGGGCGAGGCCGCGGTGGTTATCGACGAGCGGGCCAGCGAGGCCCAGCGTAATGCCCTGCTTCGAATACTGGGCGGTCAGGACACCGAACCGGGCGCGACGATATTCCAGGTCTTCTCGACCACGCTGGAGAAATTCCACGATCCGATCTTCGCCGCGATAGATTTCAAGGTCGACGTCGACGCTCGAACCGGGCGGCTGCATGTCGACGGCGTAACCGACGGCCATGGTGAACCGATCAAGAACCCGGTCACCGGCGCCGAGCACCGGGCGCGCATCGACCTGCCGCGCGGCTTCGAATACGCGATTGCCGAGGTCGGGCGCGGCTGGACCAAGGCAACGGGCCCGATCAAGTTCGAGGTGGCCGACACGCACAGCCATTTCGCCAATCTGCATCTCACGCAGAGCGGCATCGTGCATTGACCTGATGTAATGGGCGAGACGGCTCTCGAGGCAGTGCTGCGGCGCGACCGCGCGGTCGTGGCGGCCGCGCTCGTCGTGATTGCCGTTCTCGCCTGGGCCTATGTTGTTTGGCTCTCCACCGACATGGTCATGTCTGGTGCTCGCGTATCGGACAGTGCGGCCGGCGGCATGGCCGGGATGGACATGTCGAACCTGGACATGGGGAGCATGGATATGGGTGCCGCCTTGGCGCCGGGTTTCCGGGCTTGGGCTTCGGCTGATTTCGTTTTCATCTTCACGATGTGGGCTGTGATGATGGTCGGCATGATGACGCCGTCGGTCGCGCCGATGTTGCTGCTCTATGCCGGCGTCGGCCGCAAGGCGCTGGCGGATGGCCGGCCTGTCGCTTCGACGGCATGGTTTTTTACCGGTTATCTCATCGTCTGGGTCGTCTTCAGCATCGTGGCCACCGGTGCGCAATGGCTGCTCGCCCGTTTCG
This sequence comes from Mesorhizobium salmacidum (SeqCode), assembly GCF_037179605.1. Classification (NCBI taxonomy): domain Bacteria; kingdom Pseudomonadati; phylum Pseudomonadota; class Alphaproteobacteria; order Hyphomicrobiales; family Phyllobacteriaceae; genus Mesorhizobium; species Mesorhizobium salmacidum (SeqCode). The sequence continues at coordinate 27,047 of NZ_JAPYKS010000017.1, read as the reverse complement.
CCTTGCTCAACCCCGCGATGGCGACCGGCAGTGCGGTCGTAGGTGGCCTCGTCCTCATCGCCGCCGGCCTTTATCAATGGACGCCGATCAAGGGCGTCTGCCTGCGCCAATGCCAGGCGCCGATAGCGTTCCTGGCGAGCCATGGCGGGTTCCGCACCACCGCGCCCGGCGCGCTTCGGCTCGGCATGGATCACGGCGCCTATTGTCTCGGCTGCTGCTGGGCGCTGATGGCCCTGCTGTTTGTCGGCGGTGTCATGAACCTCTTGTGGATCGCCGGCATCGCCTTCCTTGTTCTCCTGGAGAAGGTGGTCCCAACTGGGCAATTGATCCCGCGGGTCTCCGGTGCATTGATGGTTGCGGTCGGCGTCTTTCTCATCTTTCCGGCGCTTTGAGAGTGTGCGCCAACTTTGTCCACAAGCAATATTGACCGGCAATCATGGGGTATCGTCGGCCGAAGGGTATCACGTAACCTCAATGCATTTCGTGCTGAGGGCAGTAACGCTAAGGTATAGCCCGGAACGGATTTTACAGCACCGGCTCACATCCGCGTCAAATGAGCTTTGCCGAGCAAATTTGCGCTTCTGACTAAATCGCGGGCGCATCTGTCTGCAATTCAGGCATTTCAGGCAATCGATTTTCAAACCCGTTGCAATTCGGTCATTTTCCTTGACCTCACGGGAATTATCGCCTTCGATGCTGTTCGTGAATGGGAGGCGGCGCGTCGGTTTGCGATGCGGGGTTTCGGGAATGGGCCGGGATAGGAGCTGCGTTCACAAGGGAAAAAAGATCAGGGTTTTGCCTGAAAAAACAGAAAAGGGTCTGTGGGTTATGAAACACATTGCTATCGGCATTCTTGGCGTCGCCACGCTCGGACTGATGGCGTCGGCGGCGTCGGCAGGCACGCTCGACACCGTCAAGGCGAAGGGCTTCATCCAGTGCGGCGTCTCGACCGGTCTGGCCGGCTTCTCCGCGCCGGACGACAAGGGCGACTGGCAAGGCATCGACGCCGATTTCTGCCGCGCGGTTGCCGCCGCCGTCTTCGGTGACGGCACCAAGGTCAAGTTCACGCCGCTCAGCGCCAAGGAGCGCTTTACCGCGCTGCAGTCCGGTGAGGTCGACATCCTGTCGCGCAACACCACCTGGACGATCAACCGCGACACCGCGCTCGGCCTGAATTTCATCGGCACGACCTACTATGACGGCCAGGGCTTCATGATCAACGCCAAGAAGCTGCCGGGCGTCAATTCGGCGCTGCAGCTTTCGGGCGCCGCCGTCTGTGTGCAGAGCGGCACGACCACCGAGCTCAACCTCGCCGACTATTTCAAGGCGAACAAGATGGAGTACAATCCGGTCGTCTTCGAGAAACTGGAAGAGGTCAACGCCGCCTATGATGCCGGCCGCTGCGACGTCTACACCACCGACCAATCGGGCCTTTACGGCATTCGCTTGACGCTCGGCTCGCCGGCCGATCACGTCGTGCTGCCCGAGATCATCTCGAAAGAGCCGCTCGGACCTGCCGTTCGCCAGGGCGACGACCAGTGGTACCACATCGTCAAGTGGACCTATTTCGCTCTGCTCGATGCCGAGGAACTCGGCATCACCAAGGCCAATGTCGACGAGATGAAGAACTCCGCCAGCCCGGAGATCAAGCGTGTGCTCGGCCAGGAAGCCGATACCAAGATCGGCACCGATCTCGGCGTCTCCAACGACTGGGTCGTCAACATCGTCAAGGCTGTCGGCAATTACGGCGAAATGTTCGACCGCAATGTCGGCTCGGGCAGCCCGCTCAAGATCGCCCGCGGCATCAATGCGCTGTGGACCAAGGGCGGCCTGCAATACGCGCCGCCGATCCGCTGATCGAAATGTGATCCGGAAGGCAGGCACCTGCCTTCCGGTTTCTCTTTCACAGGGGACGTGACATGGCATCGCAGGAAATCCTACGCGAGGAGCCGAGCCGCGGCTCCTTCGTCAATGATCCGAGAATACGCAGTCTCTTCTTCCAGACGCTGGTCGTCGTCTTGTTGTTCGGCTCCATCTGGTGGATCGTGCAGAACGTCATCGACAATCTGCATCGCCTGCACATCGCCTCCGGCTTCGGCTTCCTCAAGGGGCGCGCCGGATTCGACATATCGGACACGCCGATCGCCTATACGTCGGACTCGACCTATGGCCGCGCCATCATCGTCGGCCTGATCAACACCATCATCGTTGCCGCGGCCGGCATCATCACCGCCACCATCATCGGCTTCATCATCGGCATCGGCCGCCTGTCGCAGAACTGGCTGATCCAGAAGATCTGCACGGTCTATGTCGAGATTTTCCGCAACATCCCGCCGCTGCTGGTCATCTTCTTCTGGTATTCCGGCGTGCTCGCCGTACTGCCGCCGCCGCGCGACTCCTATCATCTGCCTTTCGGCTCCTTCCTCAACCAGCGCGGCTTCTATTTTCCCCGCCCGGTCTGGGGCGACGGCTCCTGGCTGATCCTGGTCGCCCTTGTGGTGGGCATCGCCATGTCCTGGTTCGTCGCCCGCAAGGCGCGTCAGCGGCAGATGGCGACAGGCCAGCAATTTCCTGTGTTCTGGACGTCCGCCGCGCTGATCGTCGGCCTGCCGCTGCTCGCTTACGTGCTGAGCGGCTTTCCGCTGAGCTTTGATTTGCCGAAACAGTCAACCTTCAACCTGACCGGCGGCTTCCAGGTCAAGCCGGAGTTCCTGTCGCTCTATCTGGCGCTGTCCTGCTACACGGCGGCCTTCATCGCCGAAATCGTGCGCGCCGGCATCAGGGGCGTCAGCAAGGGCCAGACCGAGGCGGCGGCGGCACTTGGCCTGCGATCCGGGTCGATCTTGCGGCTGGTCGTGGTGCCGCAGGCCATGCGCATCGTGATCCCACCGCTGACCAGCCAGTATCTCAACCTGACCAAGAACTCCTCGCTGGCGATCGCCATCGGTTATCCCGACCTGACGGCGACAGCCGGCACGGTTCTGAACCAGACCGGGCAGGCGGTCGAAGGCGTGCTGATCATGATGATCGCCTATCTCATACTCAGCCTTGTGACCTCGGCTGTCATGAACGTGGTCAACGCCAGAATGGCGCTGGTGGAGAGGTAGAGCCATGCAGGAACATGACATGTCCTGGGTGCGTACCGAGATGGCGCTGGCGCAGCCCGCGCCGGCGAGCGTCAGCGGCCCCATCGCCTGGGTGCGCAGGAACCTGATCGGTTCGGTCGGCGACACCATCCTCACCATCCTCGGCATCGTCATCGTCGCCTGGATTCTGCCGCAGGTCATCAACTGGGCGTTCATCAACGCACAGTGGACCGGGCCGGACCGAACGGTCTGCGCGACCGTTGCGCAAGGCGGCATTCAGCCCGACGGCTGGAGCGGAGCCTGCTGGGCTTTCGTCAACGCCAAGTTCGGCCAGTTCATGTTCGGCACCTATCCGGTCGAGGAGCGCTGGCGGCCGATCCTGGTCGCCATCCTGTTCGTGGTATTGCTGGTGCCGATGCTGATGCCGCGTGTGCCGCGCAAGGGGCTGAACGCGATCCTGCTCTTCCTGGTGCTGCCGATCGTTTCCTTCTTCCTTCTGGTCGGCGGCATATTCGGCCTGCCGCATGTCGAAACCTCGCGCTGGGGCGGGCTGCTGATCACGCTGAGCCTGTCCTTCGTCGGCATCGCCGTTTCGTTGCCGCTGGGGACCGTGCTGGCGCTCGGGCGGCGCTCGAAGATGCCGATCGTCAAGATGCTGTGCGTTATCTTCATCGAAGCCGTGCGCGGCATACCGCTGATCACCGTTCTATTTTTCGTCAGCGTCATGCTGCCGCTGTTCTTGCCGGCCGGCGTCACTTTCGACAAGTATCTGAGGGCGCTGATCGGTGTATCGCTGTTTGCGGCGGCCTATATGGCCGAAGTGGTGCGCGGCGGCCTGCAGGCGATCCCCAAGGGCCAGTATGAAGGCGCCGATTCGCTCGGCCTCGGCTACTGGCAGAAGATGGGGTTGATCGTGTTGCCGCAGGCGCTGAAGCTGGTCATCCCCGGCATCGTCAATACCTTCATCGGTATGTTCAAGGACACCAGCCTGGTCCTCATCATCTCGATGTTCGACCTGCTCGGCATCGTCAAGCAGAACTTCTCGGATGCCAATTGGGCAACGGCGCAGACCGCGAAATCCGGCCTCGTCTTCGCGGCCTTCGTCTTTTGGCTGTTCTGCTTCGGCATGTCGCGCTATTCAATGTACACGGAACGCCGGCTCGACACCGGCTACAAACGCTAAACAAAAGAACAAGGGGACCCCAGCCATGGCCACCGAAAACGCCGTCAGCGCGGAAGAGATCAAGGTCAACGCCGCCAAGATGCAGATTTCCACCACCGATGTCGCCATCGACATCATCGCCATGCACAAATGGTATGGCGAGTTCCATGTGCTGAAGGACATCAATCTGAAGGTGATGCGCGGCGAGCGCATCGTCATCTGCGGACCGTCCGGGTCTGGCAAATCGACCATGATCCGCTGCATCAACCGGCTGGAGGAGCACCAGAAGGGCAAGATCATCGTCGACGGCAAGGAACTCACCAACGATCTGAAGAAGATCGACGAGGTGCGCCGCGAGGTCGGCATGGTGTTCCAGCACTTCAACCTGTTCCCGCATCTGACCATCCTGGAGAACTGCACGCTGGCGCCGATCTGGGTGCGCAAGACACCGAAGAAGCAGGCCGAGGAAATCGCCATGCATTTCCTCAAGCGGGTCAAGATTCCCGAGCAGGCCAACAAATATCCGGGCCAGCTTTCCGGCGGCCAGCAGCAGCGCGTGGCGATCGCCCGCTCGCTGTGCATGAACCCGCGCATCATGCTGTTCGACGAGCCGACCTCGGCACTCGACCCCGAAATGATCAAGGAAGTGCTGGAGACCATGGTTGGACTGGCCGAAGAAGGCATGACCATGCTCTGCGTCACCCACGAGATGGGCTTTGCGCGGAAAGTCGCCAACCGGGTGATCTTCATGGATCAGGGCCAGATCGTTGAGCAGAACACGCCGGCCGAGTTCTTCGACCATCCGCGCCACGAACGCACGAAACTATTCCTGTCGCAGATCCTGCACTGAGCGGACTGACGCCGATTCGAAAAAGCCCGGCCGCGCCATTGCCGGGCTTTTTTGCGTCTGGCTCGTCAGGTAACGATCTTCTCCATTGAGCCGCGAACGGAATCGCGAAGCCGCACCGATGAGAAAACTCCTGCGTTTCCTGGCCCTGCTGGTTGCAGCAGTGGTGCTCGCCGTGGCGCTCGGCACGCTGGTGCCGCGGCCGCTCTGGCCGGCGGCCGCCGCGGGTGAGGGCACGCGGCGCATATTGGTGCTGAAGAACGCGATCCACACCGACATCGCCATTCCGGTGGACGACGAGATGCGCCGGCGCTTCCGTTTCCTGACCGATGCCGGCCTGCCTTCGGGCGCACCTGAAGTGCGCTATATCGTCTTCGGCTGGGGTGGGCGGGCCTTTTACCTGGAAACGCCGACATGGTCGCAAGTGAAGGCGCTGCCCGTATTCAAGGCGCTGACGCTCGACGCTTCGGTGATGCATGTCGACGTCGCTGGCGATATCACCGAGGCGCACCCCGATGTCGCCGGCTTCGACGTGGACAAGGACCGTTTCGCCGCATTGTTAGACTTCATCGAAGCGAGTTTTCAGCAGGGACCGAGCGGCCCGATCGTCATCGACAATGCCGCCTACTCCAATTTCGACCGCTTTTATGAGGCCAATGGCCGTTTCAACGCGCTGATCGGCTGCAATACCTGGACGGCGGCGGCACTGCGCACCGCCGGCCTGCGCACCGGCTGGTGGAACCCGCTGCCGGCATCGCTTGGGTTGTCGATGCGGCTGTATAATTAGCTTTGCCGCAGGCTCCTTTCAGCGACGGATGATCTGCTGCTGTTCCCACCCGTAAAGCCAGTCCAAATCCGCCGCGAGCTTCTCTCCCGGCCGCGTCGCCAGGACCAGATTGCGCGCCAATGCCACCGGTCCCCGGGCGTGCCAGGCGAGGCGGTTGAGCGCGCCGCGTTTCAGCACCTTTTCGATGCGCGGTCGTCTCAGCTTCTCCCACATGGTGAGGCTTTGCGACAGGTCGCCGGGGAAGTCGGCAATGATATCAGCAAGCATCGCGGCATCCTCGATCGCCATGGCAGCACCTTGCGCCGCGAACGGGGTCATCGCATGTGCGGCGTCGCCGATCAGCGCGATGCCGGCTGGCATCGTCCAGGGCTGCTTCCGTTCGACTGTATGGAGTGGCCAGGTCAGCCATGGGCCAGCCAAATCCATCAGTCTTGCAAGGCCTGCGGCTGTGCCGCGCATGGCGCCGGCGAGGATGCCGGGATCGGTGTGTCCGGACCAGCCCTCGGCAATGCGCTCGCCTTTGGTGAAAGCGACAAGGTTGAACGCGTCCCCCTTGCTCACGGAATAGGCCACCAAATGAAAGCCGGGGTGCAGGAAGGTGGTGACGGAGTCGGGGGCGCCGATCGCGGCAAAGGCTCGCCCGGCTTCACTGTCCGCGCTCACCGTCGCGCGCCAGGCCAGTTCGCCGGAGAATTGGCTGTTCGCGAGGCCGGCTCCGCCGCCTGGGCCGGCAAGCCTCCGCACCGACGACCAGACGCCGTCGGCGCCAACCAAAAGGAAACCCGCCGCCTGGACGGGCTTGCCGTCCATCTCGGCGGTCACGGTGATGCCGTGCGTGCCGGCGGCGATGTTGCCGACGCGCGCGCCGGTGGTGAGCTGGATGCCGGGCATTTGCGCGACGCGCGCCATCAGGGCGTCTTGCAGATCCGCCCGGTGCGCCACGAGATAGGGCGCCCCCCAGCGTTCCTCGCCGGCGCCGCCAAGCGGCACGCGTGCCAGTTGGCGCAGGCTCGCGGCGTCCTTCAGCACCACGGCTTCCGGCTTGACGGCATTGGCGAGAAGCGTGTCGAGGACGCCAAGCCGGCGCAGAATGCGCGTCGCGTTTGGCGAGAGCTGGATGCCGGCGCCGGCCGCTTCGAGGCGCTTGGCCTGTTCGAACACCCTCACGGGGTAGCCGCGTTCGGCGAAGGCGATCGCCGCCGTCAGCCCGGCTATGCCAGCCCCGGCAATCACGACCTGCCGGGACCGCGTCTCGCTCATGATCGGGAGGTCAGGCGGCCTGGTCGATGTAGAGGCAGCCCGCCGGCAGCGTTTCCGTCGCCTTCAGCTTCGGCGAATAGCGGTAGAGGGTCGAGCAGTAGGGGCAGACTTTCTCATTGTCGTCGCCCATGTCCAGAAACACGTGCGGATGATCGAAAGGCGGGTTGGCGCCCGTGCACATGAATTCCTTGACCCCGATGTCGATTGCCGGATGGCCCGCATCGTTCTGGAAATGGGGAATGGAACCGCCTGCCATCGTCGTCTCCTTAACGCAGTCTCTTCTGCATCTGGATCATATCAAACCTCTTTGCAAGTTCGATGAAATCAAACTGTCGCAAAAGCCTGTCAGAGAACTGTCGCAAAAGCCTGCCACAGGATAAGTTAAGCCGGTTAACCGGCCGAGGCGGGCGGAAGAGCAGGAATCATGAACGAACTGAAGCCGGTACAGAGCGAATTCAACAACATCACGGCAGCGAGCCCGGAAGGCAATCCGGACCGTTTCGTCAACCGCGAGTTCTCCTGGTTGCAGTTCAATCGCCGCGTTCTCGAAGAATCGCTGAACACCCATCACCCGCTGCTGGAGCGCGTCCGCTTCCTGTCGATATCGGCCGCCAATCTCGACGAGTTCTTCATGGTGCGTGTCGCCGGCCTTGCCGGCCAGGTGCGCGAGGGCATCGTGCTGAAGAGCCCGGACGGACGCACCCCAGAACAGCAGCTCGAACAGTTGCTGCGTGAGGTCGAGCGGCTGCAGGAGGACCAGCAGAAGAGCCTTTCGGCACTTACGGTGCTGCTCAACAAGGAAGGCATCGAGAGCATCACCCGTGATGCGCTGACCAAGGACGAAAGGGTCTGGCTGGAAGAGCATTTCCAGGACCAGGTGTTTCCGGTGCTTACGCCGCTGTCGATCGACCCGGCGCATCCGTTCCCGTTCATTCCCAATCTGGGCTTCTCGATGGCGCTGCAGCTTCGCCACCGCAAGAATGGCGAGGAGATGAGCGCGCTGCTGCGCCTGCCGGTGGCGCTGAAGCGCTTTATCCGCCTGCCGGACCGCAAGAACCATGTCCGCTTCATTCCGCTGGAAGAGGCGGTCGGCCTTTACATCGGAAAGCTGTTCCCAGGCTACGAGGTCAAGGGCTCCGGCACGTTCCGCATCATCCGCGACAGCGACATCGAGGTCGAGGAAGAATCGGAAGACCTGGTGCGGTTGTTCGAAACGGCGCTGAAGCGTCGCCGCCGCGGCTCGGTCATTCGCATCGAATTCGACATGTTGATGCCGGGAGAATTGCGCGATTTCGTCGCCGGCGAGCTTGGCGTCTCATCGAGCCGCATCAGCGTACTCACGGGCCCGCTGGCGCTCAGCCAGATATCCGAGATCGTCTCCGTTCCCCGCGACGACCTGAAATTCACGCCCTACAATCCGCGCTTTCCCGAGCGCATCCGCGAGCATGGTGGCGACTGTTTTGCCGCCATCCGCGAGAAGGACATCGTTGTCCATCACCCCTACGAGTCGTTCGACGTGGTGGTGCAGTTCCTGCGCCAGGCAATGGCTGACCCCGAAGTGGTGGCAATCAAGCAGACGCTCTATCGCACCTCCAATGACAGCCCGATCGTGCGTGCGCTTGTCGACGCGGCCGAGGCCGGCAAGTCGGTGACGGCGCTGGTCGAGCTCAAGGCCCGTTTCGACGAGGAGGCCAACATCCGCTGGGCGCGCGATCTCGAACGCGCCGGCGTGCAGGTCGTGTTCGGTTTCCTCGAACTCAAGACCCACGCCAAGATGTCGCTGGTGGTGCGGCGCGAGGACGGCAAGCTGCGCAACTACGTCCATCTCGGCACCGGCAACTACCATCCGGTGACCGCGCGCATCTACACCGACCTTTCCTTCTTCACCACCGATCCGACGATCGCCCGCGACGTCGCCCAGCTGTTCAATTTCATCACCGGGTATGCCGAGCCGACCGCCGAAATGCGGCTGGCGATCTCGCCGTTCACGCTGAGGAGCCGCATCCTCAAGCACATTTCAGACGAGGTCACCCATGCGTTGGAGGGACGGCCGGCGCGCATCTGGATGAAGATGAACGCGCTCGTCGATCCCATCATCATCGATGCGCTCTACGACGCCAGCCGCGTCGGTGTGGAAATCGACCTTGTCGTGCGCGGCATATGCTGTCTGCGGCCGCAGGTGCCGGGCCTGTCGGAGAACATCAGGGTCAAGTCGATCGTCGGCCGGTTCCTCGAGCACAGCCGCATCTATTGCTTCGGCAACGGCCATGGCCTTCCCTCGGACGAGGCGATTGTCTACATCTCCTCGGCGGACCTGATGCCGCGCAATCTCGACCGCCGCGTCGAGACCATGGTGCCGATCACCAATCCAACTGTGCATGAACAGATTCTGGGCCAGATCATGCTCGGCAACATCATGGACAATCAGCAAAGTTTCGACGTATTGGCTGATGGAACCTCCCGGCGCGTGGTGCTGGAGGAGGGCGAGGAACCGTTCAACGCGCAGGAATATTTCATGACCAATCCGAGCCTGTCGGGACGGGGTGACGCGCTGAAATCGCATGCGCCCAGGCGTATCGCGCAGTTCAAGCGCCGCAAGAAGAACGCCGCCGGCTGATGCTGTCCAATTCCCAGGGCCGGCTGCAGGACCGCCGACCGCTGTCCATCATCGACATCGGATCCAATTCGGTCCGTCTTGTCGTCTATGAGGGGCTGGCGCGTTCGCCGACCACGCTGTTCAACGAAAAGATGCTGGCGGGCCTCGGCCGTGGCATCGTGTCGACGGGGAAGCTCGACCCCGAGGGGGTGGCGCGCTCGATGGAGGAGTTTCGCCGTTTCCGCGCGCTCTCCGACCAGGCCGGTGCCGAACACATGTACGTGCTGGCGACCGCCGCCGCCCGCGAGGCGATCAACGGTCCCGATTTCATCCATCGCGCCGAGGATGTGCTCAAGACCGAGATCCGCGTGCTCTCCGGCCGCCAGGAAGCGCATTACTCCGCGCTTGGCGTCATCTCCGGCTTCCATCCGGCCAACGGCATTGCCGGCGACCTTGGCGGCGGCAGCCTGGAGCTCATCGACATCGACGGCGAGGCGATCGGCGACGGCATCACGCTGCCGCTTGGCGGCCTGCGCCTGCAGGACATGGCGAAGAACTCGCTCGTCCAGGCGCAGAAGATCGCGCGCCAGGAATTGGCCCGGGCCAAGCTCTTGAAGGGTGGGCAGGGCAGGACTTTCTACGCTGTCGGCGGCACCTGGCGAAATCTTGCCAGGCTGCACATGGAGATGACCAACTATCCGCTCGGCGTCATGCACCACTACGAAATATCGGCCGAAAGTGCTCAAACCTTCCTCAAGCAGGTAGCCAGGGGCGAGGTCGAAAAGGTGAGGGGTATCGAGGGCGTCTCCAAGAACCGCCGCTCGCTGCTGCCATACGGCGCTCTCGTGCTGCAGGAAATCATGACGGCGATGCAGCCGTCCAGGATCGTCGTTTCGGCGCAAGGCGTGCGCGAAGGTTTTCTCTATTCGCTGCTCGACGCGGTCGAGCAGAAGGCCGATCCGCTGATCTCGGCCGCCGAGGAGCTTGCGCTTTTGCGCTCGCGTTCGGTCCATCACGCGCATGATCTGGTCGAATGGACAGGCAAGGCCTTCAAGGCGTTCGGCATCGACGAGACGGAAGACGAAGCGCGCTATCGCCACGCCGCCTGCCTGCTCGCCGATATCGGCTGGCGCGCTCATCCGGAATATCGCGGCAAGCAGTCGCTCAACATCATCGCGCATGCGTCCTTCATCGGTGTCGATCATCCCGGCCGCGCCTATCTGGCGCTGACCAACGCCTACCGTCATGACGGCGTCTTCAATGAATTGGTGGCGCCCGAAATCAAGGCGCTGGCGCCGCCGCGCCTGTTGGAGCGCGCCCGCGTGCTGGCGGCGATGATGCGCGTCGTCTACCTGCTGACGGCCGCGATGCCTGGCATCATGCCGAGGCTGAAATGGGCAAGCCGCCCCAACGGCGCGCTGGCGCTGGTGCTGCCGGCTTCGCTTTCCGATCTCTACGGCGAGCGCCCGGCCGGCCGGCTGGCGCAGCTGGCGCGCATCACCAGCCGCCGCCTGGAACTGGCGATCGAGGGCGGGCAGAGCGTGTCGGTCAAATAGTCAAGTCACGCCGGCGCCGATGCCGAATTCCCGCCCATCAAACGACCATGCGCCAGCGCCGGCCATGGCAAGCGCCAGGAAGCCGCCCGCGATGGCGATGTCCTTCATCAGCATCTGCTGATGCATGAAAGCGAGCGTCGCATCGCCGGCGCCTTGGCCGTAATGGCCGATGAAGCCCGCCACGATGCAGAAGGCGGCCAGCAGCAGCGCCACGATCCGTGTCTGGAAGCCAACGAGGATCAGCAGCCCCGCGATCAGTTCGAACAGGCCGGTGGCCCAGGCGGCGAGCGCGGGCAGCGGCAGGCCAAGGCCGGAGAAATAGCTGGTGGTCCCAGCAGTGTTGGCGAGCGCCTGGAAGCCGGACGGCACGAACAGCACGGCAAACAGCAGCCGCGAAACCATAAGCAATGCATTGCGACCCATGGCACCCTCCCTTGCCGGCACGGTCACCGGCGACCATCGCAGTCTACGCCTATGATCACACAACGAAAAAGCGGCGCGGAAAATTCCGCGCCGCTTGTTTCGGGCCCTTGGGAGGGGAAGCCTTAGCCGCGCCTGGCGTCGATCGAATACGCGCCTGCACCCGAGGAGGCCAGCAGCAGGAAGCCGCCGGTGATGGCGACGTTCTTGAGAAACTGGATCATCTGCATCTGGTCGGCCCAGCCGGTGTGGGCGACCAGACCGGTTGCGATTGTGAAGATCGCGAGCACCCAGGCGGCGATCCTGGTCTGGAAACCGACGAGGACGGCAAGGCCGCCAAGCAGCTCGATCAGACCGACGATGACGGCTGTCGCCGTCGGTGCCGGCAGGCCGAGGCCACCGAAATAGGCGGCCGTGCCGGAAATGGCGGATAGTTTGCCGAATCCGGAAAGCAGGAAAATGACTGCGAGCAGGATACGGCCGAGCAGGATGGTGACAGAACTGTTGGACGCGGTGCCGGCGGCGGAAGTGTTGATGGACATGGTGGCTCTCCGATTGGTTTGAATGGCCACTCAGATAGACGATGCCGACTGTTCACCAAAGTCAGCCATGCGGTGACACATTGTTCACAGGATATACATTTTCGTGATCGGGCAGGGGGCGCGAAATTCGTGTCGGACGATGCGGTGGCGGGAGTAAATTCTCCCGCCGAAAAATGTCACTCGTGGTCCGACGCAATTCCGGACGGAAAACCGCTTTGCACTTTTCCTGGAATCGCTTCACCCAGGATGGGTCATGTCCTCCGGCCGCACCAGGCGGTCATAGTCGGCCTCGCTGACCAGTCCGGTTTCCAGTGCTTCCTCGCGCAATGTCGTGCCGTTCTTGTGCGCGGTCTTGGCGATCTTGGCGGCGTTGTCATAGCCGATGGTGGGAGCAAGCGCCGTCACCAGCATCAGTGAACGGTCGAGGGCCGCCTTGATGTTGTCCTCTCGCGCCTCGATGCCGATTATGCAATTGTCGGTGAAGGAGACCGATGCGTCGGCCAGCAACTGCACCGACTGGAGGAAGTTGTAGGCCATCAGCGGATTGTAGACGTTGAGCTCGAAATGGCCCTGGCTGCCGGCGAAGGTCAGCGCCGCATTGTTGCCGAAGACCTGCACGCAAACTTGCGTCATCGCCTCGCACTGCGTCGGATTGACCTTGCCCGGCATGATCGAGGACCCGGGCTCGTTTTCCGGCAGCGACAATTCGCCGAGGCCCGAGCGCGGGCCGGAGCCGAGAAAGCGGATGTCGTTGGCGATCTTGAACAGTGCCGCCGCCGCCGCGTTGATGGCGCCGTGCGAGAACACCATGGAATCGTGCGCGGCCAGCGCTTCGAACTTGTTCGGCGCGGTGACGAAGGCGATGCCTGATATGGCGGCGATACGATCGGCCACCCGCTCGGCGAAACCGACCGGCGCATTGAGGCCGGTGCCGACGGCAGTGCCGCCTTGCGCCAATTCCTGCAGGCCGGGCAGCGTCAATTCGATGCGTTTGATCGACGATGCGACCTGCGCCGCGTAGCCGGAGAATTCCTGGCCCAGCGTCAGTGGCGTGGCATCCTGCGTATGGGTGCGGCCGATCTTGATGATGTGATTGAAGTCCCGGCTCTTGGCGGCGAGCGCCTTATGCAGGTGCTTCAGCGCCGGCAAGAGGTCGTGCACGATCCGCTCGGCGCAGGCGATGTGCATGGCCGTCGGATAGGTATCGTTCGACGACTGGCTCATATTGACGTGGTCGTTGGGGTGCACCGGCTTTTTCGAGCCCATGACGCCGCCCAGCATTTCGATCGCGCGATTCGAGATCACTTCGTTGGCGTTCATGTTGGACTGCGTGCCCGAACCGGTCTGCCAGACCACCAGCGGGAAGTGGTCGTTGAGCTTGCCGTCGATGACCTCTTGCGCGGCCTCGATGATTGCCTTGCCGATGGCCGGATCGAGCCGCTTGAGCTCCATATTGGCTTCCGCCGCCGCCCGCTTGACGATACCCAGCGCGCGCACGATCGAAGCCGGCTGCTTTTCCCAGCCGATCTTGAAATTGCCCAGCGAACGCTGCGCCTGGGCGCCCCAATACCGGCCGGCGGCAACCTCGATGGGGCCGAACGTATCGGTTTCGGTTCTGGTTTTTTCAGCGCTCACTGGGTCTCTCCTGTCGAAGCCGGCAACGGCGTATCGCGTTGCACAACGGGCTTCAAGCGGAGAATGTGTGCGACTGAGATGCAAATCGGTTGAAGATGCTTCCGATCTCCCCGCTGGAAGCCTTGGAGGAGAGATCGGCAGTTTCGCGTTCTCAACTCAAGGGCGGACCGACAATGTCGATGCCATTTTCCGCGCAGATCCGCACCAGAGCCTCGATCATCTGCGGCGTCGGCTCCGACAGCGGCGGCAATTGCGGCTGTTGGGCGGGACGGCTGGTCTGACGCAGCATCGTCTCGAAATCGGAGCCGCGCGTGATGGTCAAGGTGCGCGCGCCGTCCTGGGATTCGACCCTGTATGTGTGCGGCAGGCCTTTCGGCGCGATGATGATTTCGCCAGGACCGGCGATCTGGTCGTGGCCGTCGATCAGAAAGCGCAGCTGTCCCTCCAGGACATGAAACACCTCGTCCTCGTGCCGATGCACATGCAGGGGTGGAGAATCGCCATGGGGCATGCGGTGCTCGACGACACAGATGCCGTCCTCGCCCTCCGCCGAGGAGAGCCGAATGGCAACCAGTGTGTTGTTGAACCAGAAGAGTTCCTTGCCTGCGATCGTGCTGTTGATCATTGTCATGACGGCTCTCCCTTGTGCTTGCGGTGCCGACCGAGCGGCGTCTGCGGCTACCTGACCAAGGATTGGCGGGCGATGGAAATCGAATGATCGTATGGGGCGGATTGATGCCATGAATTTGAATGCGCTCGACCTCAATCTCGTCAGGGTGCTCGATGCGCTTTTGCGTGAACGAAGCGTGACGCGCGCCGGCGAGCAGATCGGGCTGAGCCAGCCCGCCGTGAGCGCGGCGCTCAATCGCCTGCGTCATGTCCTCAACGACCAGCTGTTTGTGCGGCGCGGCAACGACATGGTGCCGACCCCGCGCGCCGAAAGCCTGACGGAGCCGGTGCGCGCGGCACTGCGCGAGATCGAACGCGTTTTCCAGACTGGCAAGGACTTCGATCCTGCCGGGTTGGAGCGAACCTTCACCTTCATGGGCGCGGATTTCTTCTCCATGCTGCTGATGCCGCCGCTGGCGGCGCGCATCGCGGCGATGGCGCCCGGCGTGTCGTTTCGCTTTCTGGACAGCGCGCGCGGCGACGTTTCGAGGTTGCTCCAGGACGATGAAATCGACGCTGCCCTCGAACGCCCGCTGGAGGTTCCCGACTGGGTCTCCAGCACGCCACTGTTCGATTCGCCATTCGCAATCATTGCCGCGAGGGACAATACCGCGATCAAGCAAGCTGGGATCGCGGACGGCGAGCCTTTGCCGATAGAGCTTTTCTGCGAATTGCCGCATGTTCTTCGCTCAATCGACGGTTCGATGTCAGGCTCTACCGACGCGGCGCTGGACAAGATCGGGCTGAAGCGCCGGGTGAGCCTCGCCTTGCCACATTTTCAGGCAGTCGCACTGGCGGTAGCCAGCGGAAACCACCTTGCCGCCGTTCCCAGGCAGTTCGCGGTAGCAGCGGTCAAGAGCTTGCCGGTCGTGATCTACCAACCGCCGTTCGCGATTGCGGTGCCGGAAGTCAGGATGTACTGGCACGCCCGCCATGACGATGAGCCGCCGCACCGCTGGATTCGCAATCAGATCCTGGAAGCTGTCGAGGCGCTCGGCTTCAGGGATCTCGACGGCGATGAAACGACCGGTTCCCGGACCTAGGCTTCATCCAGCCGTGTATCCGCCATCCACCGCAAAAATCACCCGTGGGTGGTCGAGCGCTTTTGGGTTGCCAGCCGCGCGGCGACATAGCCCTTGACCTGCCGGATCGCCTGTTCGCGCGAGACGCTGCCCGGCTGCAGGCCAAGGCGAAGCCAAAATCCGTCGATCAAGGCCGTGACGCCAAGCGCGATGTCGTCGGCCTCGCCGGGTGAGGCGAGGCCGCGCAGGCCAGATAACAGGTTCGAGCGCATGCGCCCGTGGATCACCTTCTGGATGCGCGCCAGCTTTTCATCGCGCGGCACCTCGGCGCAGAGCGAAAGCCAGGCATGGCAAAGAGGCGGCAGGAAGAGATGCTCCTCGAAATTGCCCTCGATCACCGCATCCAGGCGTTCCATCGACGTCCGTGCCTGGCGAAGCCTTGAGACCACCGCATTGCACAGGACCGCGTTGGCCTCGCGCATCGCGTGCTCGAACAATTCCTGCTTGTTACGGAAATAGTGCAGCACGATGCCTTTGGAGGCGCCGGCATGGGCAGCGACCTTTTCCAGCGTGGCCCCCGCAATGCCTTCGCGCTCCAGAACCGCGAAGGCCGCCTGCCGCAATTCCTTGCGGCGTATGTCGCCAAGCCGCTTCAGTTTCACGAGATTGTTCCATGCATCACGAATCCACGTTGACATTTTCGTCCCGCGAGATCAATCATTGACCAGTGGGACAATAAAAAGACCGATTGGTCAATTTGAGCAATGAGGAGAACGGAAATGTTGCGCATCCTTGCAGGTGGTGCCTGTCTTGCCGCGCTGGTGTTGGCCTCGCAGGCGGCCCAGGCGGCGGACCCCGAGCAATGCCGGGCGGTCCGCATGGCCGAGCCCGGCTGGAACGATCTCGCTTTCACCACGGGGGTGGGCAACGTGCTCCTGCAAGCGCTCGGCTATCAGCCACAGAGCGAGGTGCTCGGCATCAACGTCATCTACGAAGGCATGAAGAACCGGGATCTCGACCTGTTCCTGGGTTACTGGGACCCGGCGATGGTTACTTATTACGAGCCCTACAAGAAGGACGGCTCGATCGAGAATGTGCGTGTCAATCTCGTCGGCGCCAAATACACCTTCGCCGTGCCGACCTATGTCTGGGAGGCAGGGGTCAAGGACGTCTCCGACCTGCACAAGTTCGCCGACAAGTTCGGCAAGAAGATGTATGGCATCGAGCCCGGCTCCAACCAGCTGATGATGGATGCCATCGCCGATCCGGCCTTCGGCCTCGATGGCTGGCACGTGGTCGAGTCCAGTGAAGCCGGCATGCTGTCGGAGGTCGGTTACGAGATCAAGGAGAAGCAGTTCATCGTCTTCCAGGGCTGGGCGCCACATCCGATGAACACCATGTATGACTTCAAGTACCTGACCGGCGGCGACAAGTTCTTCGGCCCGAATTTCGGCGCCGCGACGGTGACGACGCAGGTCCGCAAGGGCTACCTGCAGGAATGTCCGAACGTGGCGCAGTTCCTCAGGAACCTAGCCTTCGACATCGACTTCGAGAATGTCGGCATGGGCTACCTCATCAACGACGGCATGAAGCCGGAGGACGGGGCGCTGAAGGCGATCACGCTGAACAAGAACCGCCTCGATGCCTGGCTCGCCGGTGTCACGACTTTCGATGGCAAACCTGGTCTTGCCGCCGTCAAGGAAAAGCTCGGCCTGTGAGACCGCCGGACGCCTTGCCCATTGCCGGAGTGGAACAGGACGCCTGGGCTGGCCGCAAGCGATGGATCAATGCCGGCGATCTTGACATCGCCTATGTCGAGATCGCCGGCGCCGGGCCGCCGCTGTTGCTGGTTCATGGTTTCACGGACACCAGCCGCAGCTTTTCGCTGCTGGCGCCGCATCTGGCCGGACGCCGGCTGATCATGCCCGATCTGCGCGGCCATGGTGCCTCGCAGGCGGGCGACGGCTGCCGCGTCGCGGATTTCGCCGAGGATATTGCAGGGTTGATCCGGCACCTGCGGTTGGACCAGCCTGTCGTCGTCGGTCATTCCCTGGGCGGCATGGTGGCGATTGCATTGGCCGCGCGGCAGCCGGACCTCATCGGTGGCCTGGTCGTGCTGGCCAGCACGCTGAAGCCCGGTTTCACGCCGGACCATCCGCTGCCGGTCGGCATTCAGGATTTGCGCGACCCGCTATCGCCGGTCGACCCGTTCTACGACTGGTGGCATGCCTGCCGGTCCTCGGTGCCGCGGCCGTTTCTCGCTGGCCTGGCGAAGGAAGCTTCCGCCATGCCGGTGGCCCGCTGGCGCGCCATTCTGGAGGAAGTCCGCATCACGGACCTGATAGCCGAGGCGCGGACCGTGCGGGCCAGGGCGCTGATCATCGCCGGCGCCTGCGACCCGCTTTTCGGCGAAGCGCACCAGCAGGCTTTGGCCGAGGCGCTGACCGGATCCCGTCTCGTCTGGGCGCCAAATTGCGGTCACAATCCGCATTGGGAGGATCCGGCCTTTGTGGCCTCCGCGATCTCGGGGATGTTGTCCGGCCGCTGATCACCTCAACAGCGATCGGGCCGTGGGCACCAGCCGCAACGTCTCGGCCGGCTTCGTGCTGACGGCTTGCATGCTCTGGCCGAGCGCCCGCCACGCCGGCGAAACGGCGAGGCGATGGCTGGCATCGGCGTTGTGGAAGCCGGTAACGGCGACGAAGACGTTTTCTCCGGCGCGGACGGGAAGTCGAGGGAACGTGTTTGCGGCCGGCTCCGTCAGGAAGGCGCCGAGCAGACGCGCGCCGTTCTGGGCAAGCCGCGCAACCATCTCCGCCCGGAAACGCCCGGCGAAGTCGGCGCCCGGCAGCAAATGATGAATCGAAATCTCAACCAGGCCAGGCCACCAATTCCGATCGCTTGTGCTTTTGGCCGCCGTTGGCCGGCGGGGTCCTGACAGATCGAAGCCGGCGCCCGGCCAGGCCGGCCGCAGCAGCAACACATCGTCGGAATCGATCATCGTCGCATTGGCGGCATCACGGTGCGCCGCCCATACAGGGCCGTCATAGAATGCGCCGAGAGCATCCTTTCGGGTATCCATGCTCTCGAAGCCGCGCATCCAGACGAACATGTCGGGGCGGTCGAGGTCGCGGAATTGGCCGATAATCGTCATCCCCGCATCTTCCTGGCTTTCGATGAACTCCGTGTCGAAGATCTCGATCAACGTTTCGCGCCGGCCGGGTTTCAATGTGTACTGGCGCAATTCGACGATCGGCGAGGCGAGTGCAGCGGGCTTTGGCATGGCATTCGGGGTCGGGTTCATCCGGCGTTCTCCAAAACAGGTTGATCATCCTGTTTATAAACAGACCGGTTGCCCTGTTTTGTCAACATGCTATCCTTCGGCAATGTCAGCAGAGATAAACATCCGGCCAAGGCGAGCCCGAGGCAAACGCTTCAACGACCCCGAAGGCATGCGCAGGAAAGTGCTCGATGTCGCGGAAGTCGCGTTTCAGGCACGCGGCTACCATGCTTCCAGCCTGGGCGACCTCATGACGGCGGCAGGCGTCAGCGGTGGCGCGCTGCATCATCATTTCCCGACCAAGAAGGCATTGGCGCTGGCGGTCATCGACGAGCGCGTGGCGGCGGCGGTCGAGGAGACGTGGATAGCGCCGGTGCGGCGGGCGGCTTCGGCGCGCGAGGGCGTGCGTCAGGTGTTCGAAGCCGTGGCAGCCGAACTGGAACGGCAAGGTTTCGTACGCGGCTGCCCGCTGAATAACCTGGCGCATGAACTCTCGCTTGCCGATCCCGAATTCCGGATTGCCCTTGCCGGTATTTTTGCGGCATGGCGCCAGGCGATCGCCGACAAGATCAGGGCCGACCAGCAGGAGGGCAGGGAGCAAGGCACGGATCCCGAGCATTTTGCGCTGGTTGCCGTCGCCACCTATTCCGGCGCCATGTCGCTGGCCAAGACAGAGCAGCACGCCGGCCCGTTGCGCGATTGCCTTGCGGCGTTCGAGCGGAGCGCCGCCCACGCGGCATCATCGCAGGGCGATCCGGGGGCGAGGCGACGTCGCAGAGTGCTGCGGCGGTTCGGCAGCACTTGAGGGCAAGCTACAGCCGAGCTTGCCGCCGATGCCGCGACGAGCGTGGAAAGCCGGTTGCTACTCGGCCAATGGCTTGATCGTCTCGTAACCGCTGAACTTTACTGCCGCCCGCTCTCCATGCTGAAATTCCCCGATGATGAATCGCCCTTCGTCCCTATTGCTGTCGCGGCGTGGTTTTCTGGTGCAGGCCGCCGGTCTTGCCGCGGCCAGTGCGCTTTCACGCCCGGCGCTCGGTCAGACCGGGCAGCGCATCCCGCCCGTCGACGCCACCTTCCTGTTCGTCGCCGATGTCCATGCCTGCCGCATGGCGAGCGGTTTGAGCCCCAATTGCCAGCAGGAAGGCAAGACGGACGCGGCGCTGTTGCGCAACGTCGCGGCGTTGAACGCCATCGGTGATAAGAAGTGGCCGGTCGAGATCAACGGCGTCGCCACGGGCTTGCGGTCGGCCGGCAGCCGCATCGGCACGCCGCTCGGACTTGCCGTCGGCGGTGACATCACCGACGATGGCGGCGGCCAGATCACCGAGCCCAGCGAAGGCACCCAACTCCTGCAGTTCAGCCAGCGCTATCAGCAAGGCATGGGGCCCGACCGCGTGCATGTTCCGGTTTATGTCGGCCTCGGCAATCATGACCTCGATCAGAACGGTCCGCCACATCATGTCGACTGGTACCGGCGCGAAATGCGCGATTATGTCGAGGTCAATCACCGCGCCGGCGTGTTCTTCAAGCCGCCGGTGCCGGCCACCAGCTACGACGTCGACACCGACTGCTATTCATGGGACTGGGGTGGCCTGCATCTGGTGCAGAGCCATCGTTTCGCCGGCGACACCGGCCACGGCGCCGACAACAGCCTGCCTTGGCTCAAGCAGGATCTGGCGACCTATGCGGCGGACGGCCGCCCGGTCATCCTGTTCCAGCACTATGGCTGGGACAGTTTTTCGATGGAGCGGTGGGATACCGTCAAGAGAGTATTCGACGACGGCGGCAAGGGAGCGCCGCATTGGTGGAGCGATGCGGACCGCCAGGCATTGCTGGCGGCCCTGAAGGGCTACAACGTCGTTGCCGTCTTCCATGGTCATCAGCACGAGGTGCCGATGATCTATCAACGCGACGGCCTCGATCTCTTCAAGCCGAAAGCGGCCTACATGGGCGGCCTCGCTCTGGCACGTGTCACCGACGACGGCCTGGACGTCGTGTTGGGGCAAGCCAGCGACGATCATGGCGACGTGATTTTCACCAACGCCTTCAGCAAATCGCTGAAGACGTGAAAAGGGCCGCTCGATATGGCCCTTCCACAGCGATCAAACAGATTTCTTGACCTTGTCCTTCACGTCGCCATAGGCCTTCTGTACCTTGCCTGTGGCCTTGTCGGCCACGCCTTCGGCCTGCGTCCGCCTGTCGCTGGTCGCCTTGCCGGCGGCTTGCTTGACCGAGCCTTTCACCTGCTTGGCCACGCCGGCGACCTGATCCTTGTTCACCATTTCCGCATCTCCCGGATCTTGTTCGCTTGAGCAAACGAGCCGGCACGGATTCGGTTCCAGCAACCGCTCCCTGTGTCGGCAAACAGTGCCTTTCGGCGGCTGGGCCGGCAGGCTAGGGTGCCGGCCGGCGCAGTCCGCAAGGAGCAACACCGCCAAGGGGGACAGATGTCGGAATTCACGCTCTATATCGGCAACAAATGCTTTTCGTCCTGGTCGCTCAGGCCCTGGGTGGCGATGCGGTACCTGGAGATACCGTTCGAAGAAGGATTCGTGCGGCTGCGCACGCCCGAGACCTTTGCCAATCTGGCGAAAGTTTCGCCGACCGGTCAGGTGCCCGTCCTGGTTCACAAGCCCTTGAATCACGATGGCAGGATCGTCTGGGAAACCCTTGCCATCCTCGAATATCTCGCCGACCTCTTTCCTGGGAAAAAGCTCTGGCCGGCCGATATCGGCGCCCGGGCGCTGGCGCGTTCGGCGGCGACCGAAATGCATTCCGGTTTTCGCGAAGTCCGCTATGGCTGGCCGATGAACTTGCGCCGGCCAAAGGGCCACAAGCCGCTCGATGCCGAGGGCGAGGCCCAACGTGCCCGCATCGAGGCGCTGTGGCGCGAGTGCCGTGAGAAACACGGCAAGGGCGGCCCGTTTCTGTTCGGTCATTTCACCGCGGCCGATGCCATGTATGCGCCTGTCGTCACCCGTTTCGACACTTATGGCGGGGAGCTGGCGCCCGACACCAGGGCCTATGTGGACGCGGTTCTGGCAACACCAGCCATGCGCCAATGGTATGCGGAAGCCGCCAGGGAGACATGGCCGGAGCCGGGCCCCGACGAATAGGGCTGTCCGTGAAGCGGTCTTACCCAGGGATCGAGACGGGCCGCGCGATGTGCTTTCACCCGGCGGATTTCGGGCCGATAGCGCAATATTTGACAGGCGGCTGAAACACGGGTAGAAGAAATCTGTCGATATTTGTTTGACTGACTTTTGTTATCCGCGCTTTCGAGCGCGTCTTTGACGAACTTCCCACATCAAAAATCGAGACAAACGACGTTGTGCATCCGCACGGCGGCGAACGAATATTTGCCATGGAAAGGGTTCGTCATGAGCACCGGCACAGTTAAGTGGTTCAACGCCACCAAGGGTTTTGGTTTTATTCAGCCTGACGACGGCTCCGCCGACGTTTTTGTCCACATCTCGGCCGTGGAACGCGCCGGCATGCGCGACATCGTCGAGGGCCAGAAGCTCGGCTACGAGATGGTCCGCGACAACAAGTCGGGCAAGATGTCCGCCGACCAGTTGAAGGCGGCCTGAAGAAAGAATTCAGCCATTCCGGTGACCACGGATGTACTGGCACCGGTGAATGGCGAATTCGGGCGCATGGCCATGGGACCTGAGTTTCCAAGGTTTGTGCTGCCCATCAGGAGCTAGCCTTGTGCATCCAGTTGGATGCGCGGCGCTCCCAGGGAAGGTCAGGCGGTGCCTGGCCTTTTTCATTTTACGCTTGTTGCCGCTGAAAATGCGCTGCGCATTGGGCTGAACGTGCTAAGGGACGCTCCAGCAATTTGAATCCGCTGCCGCATTGCTTTGTGCATGGTCCCGACCGAAGACCCGGTCTCGCCCTATCGGCACCAGGCTCCTGACAGGAGAAAGATTTTGACCGCTCATTCGAAGACAGCCGTCGATACCGCCGTGTCGCTGTTCAGCAAGACGCAAACCCAGTCGATGTCGCTCAACCGCATCAATTCCGAGCGCGATGCCGTCAGCCAGGCGCGGGAAGCCAAGACCGCGCGCTTGCGCGAGTTGCGGCTGGAGAAAGAGGCCGACGAGATGGCGGCCGCCGCAGCACTCGCGTCGCTGCCGAAACGAGCCGGAAAACGCTGATGGCCACCAAGCGCGTACCGTCAACGCCGATCGCCGCCGATGCGACCATCGCCGACATGGTCGAAACCCTCGACAAGCCGGTCGAATATGTCCGTCGCGTGCTGGAGAAACTCGAACGCTGCAAGCGCGCCCATGGCGATGCCCAGGTGCGCATCGGCGTGCGCGGCCGTGCCGAGTGCCCGAACTACCTCATCGAATATGTCCGCGAAGACGCCAAGACCCATGAGCGGGTGACCTATCAGGATGCCGCCTATAGCGGCAGCACGCATCGTGAGCTGGCGGCTCATCACATCGCGGAAGCCAGGAACTGGTCGCCCGAGGAAATGAACATCACGGCGGTTTCGGCGCTGATCGGCCGCCTGCGCAATCCGCGCGCACCATCATCGCGTTTCGCCGACGAGGACTGACATGGCCATAAAATTCTCCGCCAAGGACCAGCCGGCAGCGCCGGCTTCCGCCGCAAAGCCGGCCAAGCCGGTTGCCGCGCCAAAGGCGGCCGAGGCAGCGACCGATCTGTTCAAGTCGCCAGCGGACGCACCGAAGGGCAAGACCGGCAAGAAGAAGTAGCGCCTTGCCTGGGGACGCCGATCGCAATCTTGCTGCTTTGAAGCCGGTTGCCGTGGTAGCCGCGACCACCCTGGCTTCGTGTCAAGTAGGCATCGCTCCTGTCTTCGATTGCCAGAGCTGCGGCGCCTGCTGTTCCTATTCGGCCGAATGGCCGCGCTTTTCGACCGAGGATGACGCGCAGCTCGACCGCATCCCGGAAAAATACGTGGCGGCCGACCTGTCGGGCATGCGCTGTGACGGCGTGCGCTGTTCGGCCCTGTCCGGCGAAGTCGGCAAGTCCACCGCTTGCACCATCTACGAAATGCGACCGGATGTCTGCCGCGCCTGCATGCCCGGCGATGACGAGTGCCTGATGGCGCGCCGGGCGCTCGGATTTTCCACCGTTTAGCGCGCCTCCTGGCGGCGAATGCCGTGGCTTGTGCGCACCCCGCTTGCTGGCTAGGCTGCGTCAGGGCAGGGCGCTGGAGGAGATCATCGTGAGCATCGAATTTCTATTGACGTCGCTGATCGTCGTGGCTTCGCCCGGCACCGGCGTTCTCTACACGCTGAGCGCCGGACTTTCGCGCGGTGCGCGGGCCTCGATCATTGCCGCCTTCGGCTGCACGCTCGGCATCATCCCACATATGGCCGCTGCCATCACCGGTCTGGCGGCGCTGCTGCACACCAGTGCGGTTGCTTTCGAGACGCTGAAATATCTCGGCGTCGCCTATCTGCTCTACATGGCCTGGAATACGCTGAAGGAGAAGGGCGGCCTGAGCGTCGAGGACAATGTCGCGCCACGCTCGGCCAGCAAGGTGATCGCCACCGGCATCCTCGTCAATGTGCTCAATCCGAAACTGTCGATCTTCTTCTTCGCCTTCCTGCCGCAATTCGTCAGCACCACCGAGGCCAACGCGCTGTCGAAGATGCTGGAGCTCAGCTCGGTCTTCATGCTTTTGACCTTCGTGGTCTTCGTCGGCTACGGCATCTTCGCGGCGTCGATCCGCAGCCATGTCGTGTCGCGGCCGATGGTGCTGACCTGGATGCGCCGGACGTTTGCCGGCGCCTTCGTCATGCTCGGCGCCAAGTTGGCACTGGCGGACAGGTGATCGCGCGGCTTACAGCATGTCGCGGCGAATAGGGTTCGCCCGACCTGCTGTAAGCTTCTCATTTTATGCACGTCCCGGGACCGAGGACACTTCCGGCGACATGCATTAGCCCTTGACGTAACCCATGGCCTCGACGATCCGCCCGCCCGCGACGCGCATCAGGTTGACGCCGCGCAGCGAATTGCCGTCGGCCATCCAGTAGCGCCAGCGGATCGTGGCGCGGTCGCCGGCCACGAAAGTCTCTTCGAGGTCGAAGCGCGTACCGGGTGCGGTGGCGATCGCCGACCACAGCTCGACACAGGCTGCCTTGCCGGCGCGGCGCGCGCCGTCCGGCGCCGGCGTGGTGTTCTCGATCACGCAGTCCTGCGCCACCAGCTCGTCGAGAGCCGAGGGGTCGTGACGCTGGAACACGTCGTTATAGCGCCGCATGATTTCAGCCGTTTCGCCGGATCGGTTGGCCGCGGCGATGTCGATGATCGATTCCTGGGTCATCGAATTTTCTCCTTCCGTTCTTAGTGAGTTATGAGGTTCGCTTTCAGGGTGATCGCGGCGACGCCGGCCAGCGCCCGCGAGACGAGGCATCCCGCCTTGGCCGACTGCGCCAGCCGCTCGAAGTCGGCGGCGGCGAGACCGGCGACGTTCGCCTCCGTCTCAAGCTCGATGCGGGTAATCGTCGGCCCGGCCTCGGTGGCGCCCAGATGCACCTTTGCGATCGTGTGGATATCGCTTGCGATTGACCTTCGCTGCCGAGAATGGCGGTGAGCGCCATCGAGAAGCAGCCGGCGTGGGCGGCCGCGATCAGTTCCTCCGGATTGGTGCCGGGGCCGTTCTCGAAGCGGGACGGGAACGAGTAGGCGCCCTCGAACACGCCGCTGCCCAGCCTTAGCCGGCCGGATCCTTCCTTGAGCGTGCCGTGCCATTCGGCCGATGCGTCGCGAATTGTCATTGCTGTTTCTCCTCCGCCTGATGAATGAGGGCTCACGCGCCGGGACCACTTCCTCGCTGTCCAGCCAACAGCGAAGTGGTCTTGTTAAATATATAGACCGATTTACATATTATGTAGACCGATTGTCATGTTCAATGCAAGTCCTATAATGCGAAGTCCTGACAGAGGCTGACATGGCGACAGACACACGCAAACGTATGATCGAGGCGACGGCACTGCTTTTGCGGCGGCGCGGCTATCACGGCACTTCGCTCAACGACATTCTGAGTGCCAGCGCCGCGCCGCGTGGCTCGCTCTATTTCCATTTCCCAGGTGGCAAGGACCAACTGGTCGTCGAGGTGACGCGCGCCAGCGTGGCCGACGTGACCGAGCGGCTGGGTGCCCAACTGGCGTCGGAAAGCGATCCGGCGGTCGCCGTCCACCACATTTACCAGTCCGTCGCCCGCATGCTGGAGGACAACGAGTTTTCGCTCGGCTGCCCGATCGCGCCCGTCGTGCTGGATGCGCCGAACGAAGTGCCCGACCTCGAAGAGATCTGCCGCTCGGCTTTCGAGCAGTGGATAGGCTTGCTGCGGGATGCCTTCATCAGGGCAGGGATCCCGGAGCGTCGCGCGCAGGCGCTGGCGCTGCTGGTCGAATCTTCGCTGGAAGGCCTGATGGTGATTGCCCGCGCCACCCGCGACCGTACCCCGCTGCTGGCAGTGGCTAACGAGGTCGGGGCCCTGATCGAGCAAGCGGTGCTCGCCGGCAAGGTGGCGCGGCGTGCGGAGACTGCTGTCTGACGCTGGGTCCAACCGACCGCGGTGGAGCACCAGCCTCAACATGCAAAGAAAAGGGCGACCTCTCGGCCGCCCTTTCGAAAAATTTGCGAAGTTGGCTGGATTAGAAGTCCATGCCGCCACTCAAGCCCGCTTGCGGGCTTGAGCAATGTTAGCTCATGGGCGTGCTTTATGGACTTCTTAGAAGTCCATGCCGCCCATGCCGCCCATGCCGCCGCCGCCCATGCCGCCAGGCATGCCGCCGCCAGCCGAGTCCTTCTTAGGAGCTTCGGCGATCATGGCTTCGGTGGTGACGAGCAGGCCGGCGACCGATGCCGCGTCCTGGAGGGCCGTGCGCACGACCTTGACCGGATCGACGATACCCATGACGATCATGTCGCCATATTCGCCGGTCTGGGCGTTGTAGCCGAAGGTCGCGCCCTTGTTCTCGAGGATCTTGCCGGCGACGATCGATGCTTCCGCACCGGCGTTGGCCGCGATCTGGCGGGCCGGAGCCTGCAGTGCACGACGAACGATGTTGATGCCGGCGGCCTGGTCGGCGTTGACGCCGGTCACCTTGATGTTGGCCGAAGCGCGCAGCAGGGCAACGCCACCGCCGGCAACGATGCCTTCTTCCACGGCCGCGCGGGTCGCGTTGAGGGC
>NZ_JAPYKS010000016.1:0-158493 GCF_037179605.1 Mesorhizobium salmacidum (SeqCode) | reverse complement strand
GACCGACGCCGACAACAGCACCGCAACCACCACCTTCACTGTCGCCATCGACGATGACGTGCCGGTGGCGCAGAACTATACGGGAGCGACCTTCGCCGAGGGCACCGGCGCGCACGACATTGGCAATGCGGTGACGCTGCTGGGCATCGGCGCGGGCGCCGACGGCCTGCAGGGAACACTGCAGGGCCTGGCCTTCACCAATCAGGGCACGACGGGCGGAACATTGTCGATCGACGGCGCCGGCCACCTGATCTACAGCGCACCGGCCAGCGTGACGAGCGCCACGACGGTGACCGAGACCTTCAGCTACACGGTGAGCGACAAGGACGGCGACACCGTCACCAGGCAGGTGACGTTCGGGGTCTCCGACAGCGGCATCACGAATGTGGCGGCCTCGGCGAACCTCGTCGTGGACGAGGACAACCTTGCCACCGGCAACAACGACTCGGCCGCGGGCGACGATGCCCAGGTGCTGGGCGGCCATATCTCCTACACGCTGGGCGCCGATGCCTTGAGCTCGGTCGCGCTGTCGGTTGCCGGCACCGGATTGACCAAGCTCGACGGGACAGCGGTCTCGACCAGCTGGGATGCCGCCACCCATACGCTGACCGGCTATGGCAGCAGCACCGCGGACGTGGTGTTCACCATCACGCTGAGCAACATCACGGCAACCGGCGCCGACTATACGGCGGCCCTCAACCAGCCGGTCGCGCATCCGGTTCACGACGATCCCTCCACCGGCGCGGTGGAAACGGCCTTCGAGGACAATCTCGGCTTCACCGTCACAGCCACCGTGACCGACGCCGACAACAGCACCGCAACCACCACCTTCACTGTCGCCATCGACGATGACGTGCCGGTGGCGCTACCGGACACTGTTCTCGGCACCGTGACCGGCACGGTCCTGATCAATGTCATCGCGAACGATGCCTTCGGGGCGGATGGCGTTAATCTAACGACCAGCGTGAACGTTGCGACCGCTCCGACACACGGTACCCTGATTAATAACCACGACGGCACTTTCAGCTATACGCCGACTGCCGGATATAATGGCGGGGACTCCTTTACCTACACGATCATCGATCGTGACGGCGATGCATCCACCGCCGCAGTAACAATCCCGACGATCGTCACCAATAGCCCGCCAGTCGTTCTCGACTCGCACAACTGGATGTCTAGTGACCCGGCGCAGGAGACGGCGACCGGACATCCCGACGGCTATCCTCTGCTCGTGAATATCCCAACCGATCCGGACGGCAACAATATCACGGTCACTGCATCAAGCGTTCCCACCGGTGTTTATTATTTCGATGGAGCCTACCACGCGGTGACTGCGGGAATGACACTTTTCCAGACTGGTGGTATCAACCTGCTCGATGATCTGGTCTATCGGCCGACGGTGACCGCCAACGACATGGTGAACCTCAATCTCTCGCTCAATGTCTCGGATGGTTTCGTCACCGTGACGGAGAATGTGGGAATTCATGAAGTTGCGCCCAGCCGTCTGCCAACCGATACATCACAGATTGGCGATGGAAGCAGCCCTCTGACATCCGGCAACGACCAGACCCAAACTCTGATGCTATCGCAATCGACCATTAACGGCATCACCAATGATCCGCACGGCTCAACGCTTGTGATCTATACCGACTTCCAGAAGAGTCCGTTCGCTGTGCCTATTCCTGTCGACGAACGGAATCCTGGAGCATACAACGACGCCAACAGCGCTGGTACCCAACGCGAACAAGAAGTGCAGGTCGAGATCGTCATTGGGGGCAACCACTTTGTCGTCGTGGAAGCTGACACAACCGCAGCGAAATTCGAGCAGAGCTGGTTTTATGACGATCCCGCCACTGGGGGAACCGGCCTGATGAAGGCGACGGTAAACTACGATCAGATCCTGCTCAACGGCAACGGGATATCGCTTGCCGACTATCTAGTCGCCCATCCGCCAACAACTAACGATACCTGGACTTTGCTCTACACTGACAATGACGGTGGTTCATACCAGGCGCGCACCGTGCTGTTTAATTTCTTCACACATGATCCAGGTGATCCCGGCATTACGGTGACCGGTAACGCGACCTTGCCTGATCAAATCTATGGCACTTCCGGCCATGACTTTCTGAGTGGAGATGGCGGCAACGACATAATATATGGAGGCAGTGGAAACGACTTGATTGTCGGTGGAGCGGGGGCAGACAAGCTTACGGGCGGTGTCGGCGCCGACACCTTCAAGCTCGATCACCTCGAATTGAACATCAAGGACATCATCGCAGACTACAACAAGGGCGAGGGCGACCAGATCGACCTGACTGCGTTGTTCGACAAAGCCGACAATGTCGCCATCAACAACTACGTGCAATACAATAGCACAACGCATATCCTTAGCGTGGACACCAGCGGTTCGGGCAACGCGGCCAACTTCGTGGACGTGGCGCAACTGACGAACGCACCCGCAACCGGCACAATCAACATCCTCTATGACGACGCGACACACACGCAGCAGCATGTCACGATTTAGCACTTATGCGGACTCGTGCTCCCATGCTATGCATTAGCAAGATATAAATTGGGGAATGGAGAGAGGGGCTTACATGAAAATTCGTTCAAGACTGCTGGCTTCGGCCGCGGCGCTGCTGCTTACCGGGTCGGCCGGCTATGCCGCCGATATCATCGAAGGCCCGACGGCCGATTATTGCCGCACCGTTGGAACGTCCAATCTCGTGCTGACCGACAACACGGTCGACCTCACGAAGCAGGTCGTGAAACTGATGGACGAGTCGGTCGCCGTCGCCAACAGCCCGGAATGGATCCATTCATCCCGGCCCGTCTTCGTCTGGGCATCGGAAGCCAAGGTCGCCTGCGGCATGGCTTACGGCTACCTGAAGACCAACTACAAGGACGAAGACACGCTCAACAAGTGCGAGTGTTTTCACGACCGCATGGTCGAGTACATGAACTGACCGCAGCGAGAGCGCGCCGGCGGGTCCGATGATTGGCGATCGCGCATCGCTCGCCGTGATCGCCGGGGCGATTGCGCTGACCGGTTGGCTGATGCCGGCGGCGCCAGCCAGGGAATTCGAGCCGTCTTCCGTCGACCAGGCAACATTAGCCATCGCAACGCGGCGGACGCATTGCAGCGCCGCATCCAAGTGGTCGCGCGAGACCTACAAGGCGTTCGCGACCTGTCAGGCATCGATCTACGGTCTTCAACCGGCACTGGCGCATGCCGTGATCGAGATCGAAAGCGGCTTCGATCCTGACGCACGCGGGGGTGCTGGAGAAATCGGACTGATGCAAGTCATGCCGGCGACCGCGCGCATGCTCGGCTTTCGCGGTTCGCTCGAGAATCTCAGCGCGCCCGCGACCAATATCGCGTTTGGCGTCGAGTATCTGGCGCTCGCGAACAAGCTCGCCGGCGGCGATCTGTGCACGACCGTGATGAAATATCGCGCTGGCCACAACGAGACCCGGTTCTCGGCACTTTCCGTTCGCTATTGCGAGCGTGCGAGAGCCATACTGGCAAGGGATGGCCTGGAGGTAGCCGGGCCGTTGCCTGTGGCGACATTCGGGTTTTCCGCCCTTTCGCAGGATAGCATGCCGACAGGGGCAAAGCGCGTCTGTGTGCGCAGGTTTTTCGTGCCCGGCCCACGCTACATGTGTCGACTATCGAACCGTGGAGCAGGCCAGACGCATCAAAGCGCTCAGGGCCGAGCTGTTCCGTGACTGAGCACTTCGGTCGAATGGAGCCGCCATGATATCGTGCGGACGAGACCGGGAAAGACATGTCGTCGCCATGCGCGGCAGACAGGGTGGGAGCAGAAAATGGAATTTGATCGGCCGGTCCACGGCCCGCGGACATGGGTGGTCGCTTCCATGCTGGCTATGTCGTTGCTCGGCTGCCAATCGAAAGGCGCGGTGTCCGACGCGCTCGATCCCGCCGCCATCCAGGCCCCCAATCAGCCGGCGGCCGTTGCAGTCGCCAATGCAAGCCTGACAACGCAGTCTCTCGGCACCGGCCCCACACAAGTCGCGATGCTGCTGCCCCTCTCCGCCTCCGGATCCGCAGGCGAAAACGGCAGAAAGATGCTGGACGCCGCCAAGCTCGCGATGACTGATCTCGGCAACCCGCTGCTGACACTTACCATCGAGGACACAAGGGGAGACGCGACCTACTCCCAGCAACTGGCGGTTAAAGCCATTACTTCGGGAGCGAAAGTGGTCATCGGTCCGACCGAACTGGCGGCGGCGCAGCATGTCGCCAAACTGTCGGGCTCAAACCGGCCGGTGGTTCTGGCTCTTGCGGACAATTTTGCCGGTGGCCCGGGCGTCTATGCGGTATGCCTCAGCGAGGCGGACAGCGCGGCCGCGGGAGCTGGCGCGATCGCGGCCAAGGGCGGCAAGAAGTTCGTTCTGCTGGTGCCGGCGGGTGCGAGTGCCGATATCGTCGAGAAGCGGGTCGCGAACAGCCTCAGCGTGTATGGAGCCGCCCTTGCCATTACCATACCCTATACGAGCGCCGACAGCGCGGCAAAGGCGGTGACGGACATGGGCTCGCTGGTGGACGTTCCCGATGCCGTGATCGTTGCCAGCGGCGACAGCAATCCGTCGCCAATCCTGATCGCCCTGAAGGCAAAGGGCATTCCTGGAAAATCGACCTCCGTGATTGGCACGAACCGCTGGCTGGAGCACCCGACCAGTCCACTTTTCGAAGGCGCCTATATCGCGACGCTCGACCAACACGAAACAGGTCCGATCTCGGATCGTTTCAAGGCAACCTTCAACTACCAGGCCGACGTCAATGTCGCTTATGCCTATGACATGGTTGCCCTGACCGCGGGGATCGCGAGCGCTGCCGGATCTAACGCTTTCAACAGGCAGGTTTTCGAGAACCGGAGTGGATTTCGCGGATCGACCGGCTTGTTCAGGTTCCGCGCGGATGGATCCAGCGAACGCTCGATGCCGTTTTACCGGATTGAAAAAGGTGCGCTCAAACCGGTTGCCAAATCGACGTCCAGCTTCTAGCGAATTGGGCGCGGGCCGCCTGATGGGACAAGCCGGACGCCTTCGCATGATGATCGCGGTCGCAAGCCTCGAGCTTCTCGTCGGTATCCTGCTGCTGATCAGGGCGGCGACCCTGTTCCCTGTCGAACGGACCGTCACCAACCCGGCCCCGGATGTCGGCGATGAAGTCGCGCAGCACCCGGTTCGATCGATCGTCAATTCAGCCCGCAAGATTGCCCAGGATCTCATCGCACCGCCCCAGATCGAGGTGCCCGACATGGAGCGGGTGGAACCTCGCTTGCCCCTTGGCGACCTCGGCCTCGCCTCACAACCCAAGCCATCGATGCCCAAGGATTGGCTGGAAACACCTCTGTATCGTCCGGTGGCCACGTCGTCGACCGGTTTCGAGTCCATGGGGCGGAAATTGTTCATCAGCGGAACCCAAAGCGTTGAGACCGACAGGGTCTGCCTGTTTCACGAGAGTGCCTGGCCTTGCGGGCAGCGGGCGCGCGCGGCTTTCAACAACTGGATGCGCGGGCGGGCGCTTAACTGTTTCGTGCCTCCGACGGTCGACCGCTTCCCTGTCGCGGTGACATGCAGGCTGGGCAAACAGGATGTCGGCGCCTGGCTGGTATCGAATGGCTGGGCGCTGGCCTTGCCGGGCGGCATCTATGGCAAGGCCGAAGCAACAGCGAGGACGGCGGAGATGGGAATCTTCGGCCCCCCGTAGGCGGCAGCAACCGGATTCGCCACAAAGGGCCGCATCGTCTGTTCAGAAAGCTGGCGATACGTCTCAAATTGTATTGTTCTTCGAGACCGAAATCGTAACTTGCCGGTCTTATGCTTGGCGTTCGAACGGAGATCGACGATGAGCAACGCAGCAGCTGATGTCCCGGCCCATCACGAATGGAAGAATGTCGCCTGGTTGGCTTTCCTTGGGACCATCGGCAGCCTGTGCGTCTCCCTGATCTTGAACTATCTGCTGTTGTTCAGCGAGACGCTGACCCCTTTCGGGCGCGGCATGATCACCGCAACGCTTTTGCCTTTGGTGATCTGCCTGCCGCTTTTTGTGTTCATAGGCCTGAAACTGGCCGAGATCCGTCGCTATAGGCGGGAACTCAACAGGGCCGCTACCTTCGATACGCTGACCGGTTGCCTGAACGGCAAGGTTTTCACGTCGCTGATCGAGAGACGGGCGATCAAGTCTTCCCCACCTGGCGAGCGATCGGGCGCCTTCCTAGTCGTTCATCCTGAACATCTGAACGCCATCAATCTGCGCTTCGGCCTGAGCTGGGGCGACGAAGCCTTGCGCCTGATAGCCTCGACCATCCGGTCTTGCGTGCGCTCGCAAGACGTCGTCGGCCGCATAGGCGCGTCCATGTTCGGCGTCTTCCTTCCCGGAACGAGCGAGGCCGAAGCCAGGACGGTTGGCGAGCGAATCCGCGCCAGTGTCTCGCAGGTCTATTTTGCCCCTCAGGGCGCCGAGGAGATCCTGGCCGTCACCGTCGGAGGCGTGATTTTCGAGCAGGACCTGGACTTCGAGGACATGTTCCGGCCGGCCGAAGAGAGCCTGTCGGGCAAAGGCGGTTTTGCACTGTCGCGCATTCAACCCGCTTCAGCCTGACGCCCTACAAGACTTGTTCGGTTTTGCCGCGACTTTTGCGATAATCGGGAAAGTCGATGCCAGGATGCGTGGGTTACCGCCCGCGATCCCTCGCTACGATCCTTGGCTGAGGGCGAACGCGCAGATCCCGCGGCGCTGTCGGCGTCAGCTCGCCTCGCGCATCGCTTCGGCGGCCTGCAAGTCGACGGAGACCAACTGGCTGACGCCCTGCTCGGCCATGGTCACGCCGAACAGCCGGTCCATGCGGGCCATGGTGATGGGATTGTGGGTGATGATGACGAAACGTGTTTCGGTGGTCTTGGCCATCTCGTCCATGAGATTGCAAAAGCGCTCGACATTGTGATCGTCGAGCGGCGCATCGACTTCGTCGAGCACGCAGATCGGCGCCGGATTGGTCAGGAACACGGCAAAGATCAGCGACATCGCCGTCAGCGCCTGCTCGCCGCCCGACAGCAGCGTCATGGTCTGCGGCTTCTTGCCGGGCGGACGGGCCAGGATTTCAAGTCCCGCCTCCAGCGGATCCTCGGATTCGATCAGTTGCAATTCCGCAGTGCCGCCACCGAACAGGTGCGAGAACAACCGCTGGAAATGGCTGTTCACCACATCGAAGGCGGCTAGCAGCCGCTCGCGGCCTTCACGGTTGAGGCTCTGGATCGCTTGCCTCAGCTTGCGGATCGCTTCGATGATGTCCTCGCGCTCGGACACGATCGTCTCCAGGCGATCGGAAAGCTCCTTCTGCTCTTCCTCGGCGCGCAAATTGACGGCGCCGAGCCGTTCGCGCTCGATCTTCAACCGATCCAACTGACGTTCGATCTCGGGCATCTCGGGCATCGGGTCGCCGGCTTCCAGGCCGGTGTGGCGGATGACCAGATGCGGCGGCGTGTTCAGCGTTTCCTGGATGCGCGCCTCGACCTCCAGCCGGCGTTCGTCCGCCGCCGTCAGCCGTTCCTCGGCGCGGGCGCGGGTTTCGCGCGCTTCGGCCAGCGACTGGATGGCTGATGTGGCCGCCTTGTCCAGTTCGGCCTGCCTGTTCTCCGCTTCCTGCAACCGGTCGGCGGCCGCCTTGCGCAAGGTCTCGGCCTCGGTCAGTTGCGACAGCAGCGCACGGCGCTTGGCGTCGATCTCGTCGGGCGCATCGGCCAGCCGTTCGGCCTCGGCCTCGGCCTCGGCCTTGCGTTCGCCGAGCGAGGCGATCTGTGTCGAAGCGTTTTCGGCACGCACCAGCCAGTTGCTGCGCTCGGCGCCGATGGCGTCCAGCCGTCGCGTGCGAGCCTCGGCTTCGCGCCGCAACCCCTCATGGACGGCACGCGCGTCGGCAAGCGTGGCGCGGTCGCGAGAGACATTGGCCGAGGACTGTTCGAGCTGCAATTGCAGGTCGCCGAGATCCGGCGCGTCCTGCAGCAGCATCTCGGCCTCGACGAAAGCCGCCGATGTTTCCTCGTGGCTGTCGACGATGCGGGCGCGCGCTTCGTCCAGCGCGGCGCGCCGGCTCGACAGTTCACCGCCGGCCTTTTCGGCCTCGGCCAGCGCATTGCGGGCGGCGTCCAGCCGGTGCTGGGCTTCGCGTCCGGCCTGGCGTGTGGTTCGCTCCGCTTCGCTTGCCTGGCGCAGCGCCTGCTCGGCCTGTGCCAGCGTCTCCTCGGCCTGGCGCAGGACGAGCGTCGCCTGCACCGCTTCGGCATCGAGTTCGGCAAGCCGGTTCTTCTGCGCCAGCCTTTGTGCCGCGGCGGTCGGTGCATCGGCGCTGGCGGTCAGACCGTCCCAGCGCCACAACGCGCCCTCGCGGCTGACCAGGCGCTGGCCGGGAGCCAGAAGCCCCTGCAACCGGCGCCCGTCAGCGGCCTCGACGATGCCGATCTGCGCCAGGCGGCGGGCAAGTTGTGCCGGCGCGCGAACCACGCTGGCAAGGCTCTTGATCCCTTCCGGAAGCGCGGCGTCGCCGGGCTGGATTTCGCTTTCGCCCCAATGCGCCGGTGCGCTACGGTCGAGCGGCACGTCCAGGTCTTCGCCCAAGGCCGCGCCCAGGGCCGTCTCGAAGCCGCGCTCGACGCTGATCTGCTCCAGCACGGAAGGGAAGAGATCGCCGCTGGCCGCGTTCAGTATCTTGGCCAGCGTACGCGCTTCGGTCTCGATCCCGGCCAGTTCCGCCCTGGCGTCCTGAAGCGGGGGCCGAGCGGCACTTTCGGCGCCACGAGCGTCGATGACCGACTGCTCGGCCTGCGCCACCGAGGCCTCGGACTCTTCCAGCCATGCCATCGCCTGTTCGACCAGGATCCGTTTCTCGGCCGGATCGGGCAGGCCGGCCACCTTGGCGAGGATGTCCGATAACTCCCGATCGACATCGGCGAGCTGACGGGCGAAGCGATCGCGCCGCTCGGCGGTTTCGCGCAAAGTCCGTTCGATCTGATGGCGCGAGGCGGCGGCCTCGGCGCGCTCGGCGGTCAGCGCGGCGAGCTTGGCTTCGCTTTGCGCAAGCGTCGAGGCGGCTTGTTCGAATGCCGCGCGGGTAGTGGCCTCTCGCTCCGCGGCGCCGGCGTTTTCGGAGTTCAGCGCGGCCTCTTCCGCGCGCAGGCGCTCGAGTACGTCGGCATTGTCGCGCACCATCCGCTCTTCGCGGGCGATGTCGCCGTCGAGTTGCTGCAACCGGCGCTCGAGTTCGGCCTGACGGGTGCGGATGCGGCCGGCTTCTTCCTCGATCTGCGACCTGGCGATCGACAGCCGCTGGAAGGCCGCGGCAGCCGCGGCTTCCGCGTCGCGCAGGTCGGGCAAGCGATGGGCGGAGATGGCCTGCTCCTTGGCCGCGTTCATCTGCGTGGCGGCGCGGTCGCCGAC
The DNA here is from genome assembly GCF_037179605.1 of Mesorhizobium salmacidum (SeqCode). Taxonomy (NCBI): domain Bacteria; kingdom Pseudomonadati; phylum Pseudomonadota; class Alphaproteobacteria; order Hyphomicrobiales; family Phyllobacteriaceae; genus Mesorhizobium; species Mesorhizobium salmacidum (SeqCode). The sequence continues at coordinate 149,030 of NZ_JAPYKS010000016.1, read as the reverse complement.
GAGCGCCGTGGCCGTCGCCAGTGCCGAACGCGCCTCGCCTTCCTGCGTCTTGGCCAACATCCAGCGCAGATGCAAGAGCGTTGCTTCGGCCTTGCGAATGTCGGCCGACAGGTTCTTGAAGCGGGAAGCCTGGCGCGCCTGGCGCTTCAGGCTTTCGATCTGGCTTTCCAGTTCGCCGACGACATCGTCCAGGCGTTCGAGATTCTGCTCGGCCGCCTTAAGCCGCAGTTCCGCCTCGTGGCGGCGGGTGTGCAGGCCGGAAATGCCGGCCGCCTCTTCGAGCAGCGCGCGGCGCGCCTGCGGCTTGGCCTGGATCAGTTCGCCGATACGGCCCTGCCCGACCATCGAGGGCGAGCGCGCGCCGGTCGACTGGTCGGCGAACAGAAGTTGCACGTCCTTGGCGCGCGCTTCCTTGCCGTTGATACGGTAGAGCGAGCCGGCCTCGCGCTCGATACGGCGCGACACCTGCAGTTCGTCGGCATCGTTGAAGGCTGATGGAGCCGAGCGGTCGCTGTTGTCGAGGAACAGCGTGACTTCGGCGGTGTTGCGGGCGGGGCGCGTGCCCGAGCCGGAAAAGATCACGTCGTCCATGCCGGACGCGCGCATGTTCTTGTAGGAGCTTTCGCCCATCACCCAGCGCAGCGCCTCGACGAGGTTCGACTTGCCGCACCCGTTCGGCCCGACAATGCCGGTCAGGCCGCGTTCGATGACGAACTCGCCGGGTTCGACGAAGGACTTGAAACCAAGGAGGCGGAGGCGCGAAAACTTCATTCACGCGCCTCATACACCGGTTCCGCAAAACTATACCGAGGTTTTGCGACAGCGCGCATAGCGCGCGAACAGATAGAGAGGCAGGCAGCGCCGGAGCGCCACCGCTTCGGCGCTGAGCTGATGTCAGAGCAGAGGGTCGATGATGGCCGACATTTCCTCAATCGACATCGCCCCTTTGTAGGTCTTACCGTTGATGAAGAAGGTCGGTGTCGAGTCGACCTTGAATTCATTGGCGCCACGCTTCTGGACCGATCTCACATCGTCCAGAAGTTTCTGGTCCGTCAAGCAGGCCTCGAAGGACTCCTGTGTAAAACCGGCAAGCTTGGAGATTTGCAGCAGCGCATCCTTTGTGTTGGACACGCCGACCCAGTTCGCCTGCTGCCTGAACAGGACATCGACCATCGGGAAATAGTTGTCCTTGGCGCAGCGCGCCAGCATGAAACCGGCTTCGGCGCTCGGATCGAACGGGAATTCGCGCAGGATGTAACGGGCCTTGCCGGTATCGATGTACTTGGTCTTCAAATCCGGAAAGGTGGTCTCGGCGAAATGCGCGCAGTGCGGGCAGGTCATCGAGGCATATTCGACGATGGTGACCTTGGCGTCATCCTTGCCGAGCTGCTTGTCGGGCAGCGCACCCGGCTTCATCAGTTCGGTCATGTCGACGGTGCCCTGCGCTTCCGGCACCTGGACCGCGGCGGGCGTGGCCGGCTTTGCGGACGCCGCAGGGTCCGCGGGCTTCACATCCGCAGCCTTGGCCTGTTCGCCGGAATCGCTGCAGGCGGCGAGCAGGGCCACCGCCGGGATGGCGGCCAGCGAAGTCAGGACGTTTCTGCGAGAGAAGCTTTGGCCAAACGGGGTACGGCTCATACGAATCACCTGATAAGGGTTTGGATTTTGCAATGCAATGGCACGAAAAAGCGAGAGTTGGCGCGAATTAAGGCATCCCTGTCCCCAATCCAATCGCGAAACCTGACGAGGGTGATCACGAATGCGAGAGATTAACGACAAACCTATGACCGTTGCCAGTCATAACTAGGCTTTCCTTGCGCCCAGAATGGTCGCACCCAGCCGTTCCAGCGAGGCGCGCAGCCCGTCATCCTCGATCAAGCCGACAGTATTGGCCAATTTCGCCTTTTCCGCCGCGCTCAGTGGCCTGAGGGCAGGTTTGGGCCGGGCTCTTCCCGAGCTTACCGGCTTCTGCACGATCCTGATCCGGCCTATCGCCCTGAAACCCAGGAAGGCGTTCACCCGGTTGATGATCTCGCCGGTCTCATGCTGCAGATGAAGCGCGGCCATGCCTTCGCAGGCGATGACCAGCACGGCCGGCTCGAACGGATCGTCTTCGTGCAGGCGGCGGGGCCACTGGATCTTTTCGGGCCGCGAGTGGATGGCCAGGCGCGGCCCGGCAATCTCTTCCCAGGATTGGACAAGACCGATCGATATGCCTGCCCGCTTGCGCAGCACCGGGTCGAGGATCTCGGTGGCGAGGTCGCTCACCGGAACGGGATTGCCGAAGGGCCTTTTCCCTGCCATGTGCGTTCTCCAGCCACGACCCAGCAGATACCGGCCAGGCCAACGCAAGATCAATGGCACCAGCAGACCAGACCCGCAAGGCCCTGACCAGCAAGGCCATCTCAGACGATACAGCGTCACGCCTGCTCGCCTGGTACGACGCGCATCATCGCGAATTGCCGTGGCGCGTGACGCCGCGCGAGCATGCACGCGGTGTGCGGCCCGACCCCTACCGCATCTGGCTGTCCGAAGTGATGCTGCAGCAGACCACCGTCGAAGCGGTGAAATCCTATTTCCGCGCCTTTGTCGAGAAATGGCCCGACGTCGAAGCGCTGGCAGCGGCGCCGACCGAGGATGTGATGAAAGCCTGGGCGGGGCTCGGCTATTACTCCCGCGCCCGCAATCTCAAGGCCTGTGCCGATCTGGTGGCGGCACGCGGCCGGTTTCCAGATACCGAGACCGAACTTCGAGAATTGCCGGGGATCGGCGCCTATACGTCGGCGGCCATCACGGCAATCGCCTTCGACCGTCCCGCGGCCGTTGTCGACGGCAATGTCGAACGCGTCATCTCAAGGCTGTTTTCGATCACGACGCCGCTGAGCGAAGCCAAGACCGAGATACGAGCCCATGTCGAGCGCATGGTGCCGGCGACAAGGCCCGGCGACTTCGCCCAGGCGATGATGGATCTCGGCGCGACGATCTGCACGCCGCGCCGGCCGCGCTGCATGCTGTGCCCGCTGCGCGAGGACTGCAGCGCCGTCATTGCAGGCGACCCCGAGAATTTCCCGGTGCGGCTGCCAAAAGCCGACAAACCGCTGCGGCGCGGCGCGGCTTTCGTGGCCACACGTGAGGACGGCGCCATTCTTTTGCGCAAGCGGCCGGAAAAGGGCCTGCTTGGCGGCATGACGGAAGTGCCTACCACCGCCTGGACGGCGCGGGCGGACGGAGCCACCACGCAAGCGGCGGCGCCCTTTCCCGGCAACTGGCTGCGCGCCGGAAAAATCACGCATATCTTCACCCATTTCGCGCTCGAACTCGAAGTCTTTCGCGCTCACATCAAAGGTGATGCACCGGCAGGGTATTTCTGGTCGCCGGCCCATGACATTTCAGGCGAGGCGCTGCCCACTGTCATGAAAAAGGCAATCGAGGCTGCGATACCCGGCGCGACGAAAAAGCCGTCGCCATTGAGTGCAAAGAGGCCCCATGACTGAAATCCGCCACATCGTTTTCGACATCGGCCGCGTGCTGATCCATTACGATCCGAACATTCCGTTCAGCCGCCTCATTCCCGATGCCGAAGAGCGAAAGTGGTTCTTCGACAATGTCTGCACGCATGACTGGAACATCGAACAGGATCGCGGCCGGACGTGGGAAGAGGCCGAAGCGCTGCTGATCGCGGAGCATCCCGAGCACGCCGAAAACATCCGCAATTTCCGCCGCCACTGGCACGAGATGGTTCCGCATGCCTATGACGACAGCGTCGCCATCATGCTCGGCCTGATCGACAGCGGCCACGATGTGACGATGCTGACCAACTTTGCCTCCGACACGCTGGCAGAAGCGCGCGAACGCTTCGATTTCCTCGATCGTCCGCGCGGCGTCACCATTTCCGGCGAGATCGGCAAGATAAAGCCGGACCGCGGCATTTACGACCACCACGTGGCCGCGTTCGGCCTCGAACCGTCGGCGACACTGTTCATCGACGACAGCCAGAAAAATGTCGACGGCGCCAAGGCCGCCGGCTGGCAAGCGGTGCTGTTCACCGATGCCAGTACGCTTCAGGCAGATCTTGAACGCTTTGGAATCAAGGCGTGATCTCTATCGCTTGCGGCGATCCGTTGAGAGTTTGAATCAACGAATATGATGCAAGCGGCAGGGGGTCAGCCCCCTGCCCGTTCCATGCCGAGGCGGGCGATGCGACGCAGTTCGTCGATCGGGGTCAATCCGCCGCTGCGCTCATAATGCCAGAAGGTCCAGCCGTTGCAGGCGTCCAGCCCCTGCACCTCGGCGCCGATCTTGTGGATCGAGCCGGCGCTGTCGCCGATCGCCACCGTGCCATCGGCGCGAACCTTGGCGGCCCAGCGCTTCTTGGCGTCGTAGAGCGTGGCGCCCGGCGTCACCAGCCCAGTGTCGATCAGGCTGACGAAGGCGACGCGCGGCTCGGCGCGTTTGCCGGTAAGCACGGTAAGATCCGCCTCGTCGAATGGCCGCACGGCATCGATGCGTTCATTGGCGGCGTCGATATAGGCCTGCTCGCGCTCGATGCCGACGAAGTGGCGGCCGAGGCGCTTGGCCACGGCACCCGTCGTACCGGAGCCGAAGAACGGGTCGAGCACGACGTCACCCGGCTTGGTCGACGCCATCATGATACGGGCAAGCAGCGCCTCGGGCTTCTGCGTCGGATGCAGCTTGTCGCCATTGTCGTTCTTCAGGCGCTCGCCACCGGTGCAGATCGGGAACAGCCAGTCGGAACGCATCTGGATATCGTCGTTCGACGCCTTCAGCGCTTCGTAGTTGAAGGTATAGCCTTTGCCCTTCTGATCGCGGGAGGCCCAGATCATCGTCTCATGCGCGTTCTGGAAGCGGCGGCCGCGGAAATTCGGCATCGGGTTGGTCTTGCGCCAGACCACGTCATTGAGGATCCAAAAGCCGAGATCCTGCATCTTGGCGCCGACCCGGAAGATGTTGTGGTAGGAGCCGATGACCCAGATCGTGCCGTTGGGCTTCAGCACGCGGCGCGCCGCCAGCAGCCAGGCGCGGGTGAAGGCGTCATAGGCCTCAAAACTCTCGAACTGGTCCCAGTCATCGTCGACCGCGTCGACCTTGGACTGGTCGGGACGGTGCAGATCGCCGTCCAGCTGCAGATTGTAGGGCGGATCGGCAAAGATGACGTCGATCGACTTTTCCGGCAGGCGGTCAAGGGCCGCGACGCAATCGCCTTTCAGGATGGTGTCCAGCCACTCGGACTGCTGGGGAGCGTGGGAGAGCTCGTCGAGAAGACGCACGGCTGACATTTTTACACCCAAGGCACGCGTTACTGTTTACTCCCCGTTATGGTTACCGATCAGCGTAAATATTCGGTGAAGGCGCGCGGATGGCCACCAGATTTGCGAACGTCCGGCCGTTGGTGTATGCCGCGCCGCTTGGGCCCTGAGTGGCCATCCCCTCCATCCTCCATCGTCCGGATCACCATGCCCCAGCCAGATCTTGTCATCTTCGATTGCGACGGCGTGCTCGTCGATTCCGAAATCATCGCCGCGCGGGTCGAGGCCGAATTGATCACCCTGGCCGGATATGAAATCTCGGCGGAGGAGATTGCCGAAACCTATGCCGGCCTGACCTTCAAGGACATCCTGATCCGGATCGAGGAGAAGTCCAAAATCCCGTTTCAGGTGTCGCTGATCGATCGCGCCGAGGAACTGGTCGACCGCAAACTGCGCAGCGACGTGCGTGCCATCAAGGGTGTGCGCGAAGCGGTCGCCTCGGTCACGGCGCAGCGCTGCATCTGCTCCAATTCACGTTCGGAGCGGATCGAGTTCATGCTGGAGAAGGTGCATCTGCTGCCATTCTTCGCCGGGCGCATCTTCTCGGCGATGGAAACGCCGACCGGAAAGACCAAGCCGGCTCCGGACGTGTTCCTGCATGCCGCCGAAAAGCTCGCCGCCAACCCGGCGAACACCTTCGTCATCGAGGATTCCGTGCACGGCGTCACCGGCGCCAAGGCCGCCGGCATGCGCGTGATCGGTTTTACGGGCGCCAGCCACAGCTATCCCGGCCATGCCGATGCCCTGACGGAGGCCGGTGCCGAAACGGTGATCCGCCGCGGGGCGGAGTTGAAAAGCGTGATCGCGGCGCTGTCGGAATGGTCGGAAGACGCTTAGGGCGGCTCGCCGGAAACTCTGCTCGCGAAGATTTACCAGCGCATCCGCTTAGCCGGTGTCGTTCCCGAAGCGTGTCCGGCGGCTCGCGGTAGAAAGGTCCGAACTCAGAAAAACCCGGAGTGGCCATCGAAGTTTGGTGACGAGCCTACGCGCGCGTCGTCAGAGTCGAGAGTTGGTCAGTGTCATAGCGATTTCGCAGATCGGCGAGCGCTTTTGGATCCGGCGCCCCCCGCGCCGCGAGGCTGGCGAGCTCTTCGAAATAATGCTCATGGCCAGGCGGAGAAACGGTCATCAGCACGCGAGCCGGTTTCTCGCTGACATTGGTGATGTTGTGCGGCACCCCCGGCGGGATGAACAGAAAGGTTCCAGGCGTCGCGCGGATCGTCTCGTCGCCGAAATGCCATTCACACTCGCCGTCGAGCAGATAGAAGGTCTCCTCCTGCACCCGGTGCACATGCCGCCCGGTGGCGAACTGCGGCGGGATCGTCCAATCGAACATGCTGGTGTGCCTGGTATTCTCGCCGGTTACGAGGAAAGCCATGGGATGACCACGCAGCATGACGCCCTTCTTCTCATCGGGCCTGCGGATGAAGGCATTGGCGCTCATATGACCCTCCTTTGGCTGGGCGCATGCTTCTAACAAGCATTTGTGCAACATCGGCCGTTCGTAGCGGAAAGTCGTGAATCTGTTCCCAAAAATTTGCTAAAAGACTCCGATGACCGTGAGGGGCGACCTCTACCAGTTCGGCCCGTTCCGCCTCGATCCGGAGGTGGGCATTCTCTTTTGTTGGGGTGAGCCGACCATACTTGGGCAACGCGCCGTCGCGCTGCTGCGCCTGCTGATCCAGAATGCGGGCGTTCCGGTATCCAAGGACGCGCTGATCGAGGCCGGCTGGGGCGGATTGGCGGTTGCCGATAACAATTTGACGGTTCAGATCGCAGCCTTGCGCCGCGTCCTGGCCGACACAGCGAATGTCGAGAGCTGGATCGAAACATTGCCGCGCCGCGGCTATCGCTATGTCGGACCGGCTGTCGCCAGGGATGTTCCTGATGCCTCGGCAGCCGTCCGCGCGGCGTCGTCGCCGACCTTGCCTGAGAAGCCTTCCATCGCGGTCCTGCCGTTCTCCAACTTGAGCGGCGATCCGCAGCAGGAGTACTTTGCCGATGGAATGGTGGACGACATCATCACAGGCCTGGCACGCATCAAGTGGTTGTTCGTCATCGCCCGAAACTCGACCTTCACCTACAAGGGTCGCGTCGTGGACGTGAAGCAGGTCGGTCGCGAGCTCGGTGTTCGCTATGTCCTCGAAGGCAGTGTGCGCAAGGCCGGCGGCAATGTGCGTGTTACCGGGCAGATGATCGATGCATCGACCGGTGCGCATGTATGGGCCGAGCGCTACGAGCGCAGCTCCGAAGACATCTTTGCGCTTCAAGACGAGATCGCGCTGTCGGCGGTGGGCGCAATTGCGCCCAGCGTGCGGAAAGCCGAAATCGAACGTGTCAGGCGGAAGCGGCCTGACAGTCTCGATGCCTACGATCTCGTGCTGCAAGCCCAGCCCGACGTCGATTCAGGCATGCCGAGGCAGGTGACCAGAGCGCTGCTGCTTCTTGACCGTGCTATCGCGCTCGAACCGACTTATGCGCTGGCACATGGCAATGCCGCGATGTGCCACCATTGCCTGTTTCTTCGCGCCGGGCTGCAGGAGATCCACCGTGCGTCTTCGATCCGGCACGCCCGGTCTGCCATTGTCCATGGCCAGGACGATGCGCTCGCGCTGACTTGGGCCGGCTTTTCCATCGGAATGGATGCGCACGATCGCGCCGCTGCATTCGCTGCATTGGAAGCCGCCCTCGCCATCAGCCCGTCATCGGCACTGACCTACATTCTTGGCAGCGTCATCCTCGGATGGAGCGGCGAAGCTGAGCGCGCGATAGAATGGAGCGAGCAGGGTATGCGGCTTAGTCCGTTCGATTCGTGGATTTGGGCGGCATTTGACGCTCAAGCAATGAGCCATTTGCTTCGCGGTCGTTACGAAGAAGCTTGCCGTGCGGCCTACAAGTCCGTTCAAGCCAACCCGGCGCACAGTATCACTTATGTGCAACTGGCCGCCGCGCTGGCCAGCCTGGACCGGTTGGATGAAGCGAAGGTGGCCGCCACTCGCGTGCTCGAGCTTCAGCCTGGCTTTCGCTACAGCCGCCAGTTCGCAGGCGTGAACTGCGCGCCGGCACTCGCGGAGGCTCTCGGAAGCGCACTACGGCGCGCAGGACTGCCCGAGTAACTCGACGGACTGCGTGGGGTTGGCCAGCGACGCGGCCGTTGTCCCCTGCATGTGACGATGCGCCTCGGCAAACTTGCCGCGAGCGCCTGGGCTTCGTTCAGTTCGTTGCCGTGGCTTTCTTCCTCTTGCGCTTCGGCTTGTCGGTCGTTGCCTTGGGCGCGGTTTCATCATAACCGGCATAGGCCTGATAGTCTGGCGCCGTCGGCGCCGGTACGACGACATTGGAATCGGTGAAGACAAACTGGGTGGCGACCGAGGGATCGGTCACCTGAACCTGATACTGGTGGATCTGCGAATAAAGTACGTCGGTGCCATGCATGACCGCCGTGCGGATTGGCATGGTGATGGTGCCCGGCGTGAACTTCGGTCCGGGTACGATCTTGCCGGCGACCGCGATTTTCATCGTCAGTTGCCCATCGGCACGGCTGCAATCGCGGGTCACGTCGCTGATCGACGCCTGATAAATGATCCTCGCCGAATCGTCGGGCGGCGTAGCAGCGGCGGCGTCGGCCGCAGCCTGGGCCGCGGCATCCGCAGCCGCGTCGCCGGTCTTCTTGAGCTTCGGCTTGGGCTTCTGGACCTCGTTGACATAGGTATTGAAGAACGCCGTGCCATCGCGCACCGTCACCCTCGGGCAATAGGCGTTCAGCTGGCTGGCCAGCACCTTGGGATCCTGTGGCGGCGGAGGCGCCGTCGGGTCCTTCTTGCCGAAGCCGAGGTTCAGGATGCCATTGTCGCCTGATTGGCAGCCGGCGGCGGCAAGCATAAAGCCCGTGAGCGCAAGACCCGCCAAAAAGCGACTACTTGATATACGAAACGCCATGAAACTGCACTTCCCTCTCGCAAAGCTGGTGACGTATATCAACCGCGCGGCAAAAATGCGACTAGAGCCGGTGCAGAAATTAACCACCTTGTGGTGAACGAAAAAACCAGGCGGCAAACGGATCTGTGACATGCATTATGTGAGTACCCGCGGGGAAGCGCCCGCGCTTGGATTTTCCGATGCCATCCTGGCTGGGCTGGCGCGCGATGGCGGGCTCTATGTGCCGCGCGAATGGCCGCGCTTCTCGGCAGCCGACATCCGCGCCATGCGCGGCCTTGCCTATCCCGACCTCGCCATCCGCGTGTTGACGCCATTTCTGGGCGGCGAGATCGCCGCGCCTGTCTTCGAGCGCCTCGTCCGCGAAGCGTATGCCACCTTCCGCCATGAGGCTGTCTGCCCGTTGGTGCAGACCGGCGCCAACACTTTTGTCCTCGAACTCTTTCATGGGCCGACACTGGCGTTCAAGGACGTGGCGATGCAGTTGCTTGCCCGGTTGATGGACCATGTGCTTGCCGAACGCGGCCACCATGCGACCATCGTCGGCGCCACGTCGGGCGATACCGGCGGCGCGGCCATCGATGCCTTTGCGGGGCGCAGCCGCACCGACATCTTCATCCTTTTTCCGCATGGCCGCGTCTCGCCGGTGCAGCAGCGGCAGATGACAACGTCGACGGCTGAAAATGTCCATGCGCTGGCGATCGAGGGCAATTTCGACGATTGTCAGGGCCTGCTGAAGGATATGTTCAACGATCACGGCTTCCGCGACCGGGTGTCGCTGTCGGGGGTCAATTCGATCAACTGGGCGCGCATCATGGCCCAGATCGTCTATTATTTCTCCTCGGCGCTGTCGCTCGGCGCGCCGGACAGGCCGGTGTCGTTCACGGTGCCGACCGGCAATTTCGGCGATATCTTCGCCGGCTACGCCGCCAAGAAGATGGGCCTGCCGATCGACCGGCTGGTCATCGCCACCAACGACAACGACATATTGGCACGCACCTTCGCGACCGGCGAATACCGCACCAAGGGGGTCTTTGCGACCACCTCGCCATCGATGGACATCCAGGTGTCATCGAATTTCGAACGCCTGCTGTTCGAGGCGTCGAACCGCGACGCGGCGACCGTTCGACGTTACATGGCAGGCCTCAAACAATCGGGCGCCTTCACCATCGACGCCGCGGAAATCGCCGGGATGCGGTCCGAATTCGATGCCGGCCGCGCTGACATGGACGAGGTCGCCGCCACCATTCGCTCGACGCTGGCAAACAGCAACTACCTGCTCGATCCGCATACGGCGGCAGCCATGCACGTGGCGGCGGGCAAGACTGGCGCGGTGCCGATGGTGGTGCTGGGCACCGCCCATCCGGCGAAATTCCCGGCCGCCGTCGAGGCCGCCAGCGGGGTCTCGCCCGCCCTGCCCGCATGGCTAGGGGGATTGATGACATTTGAGGAAAAATACACGGTACTTCCATCCGACCTCAAAATGGTGGAAGATTACGTCAGCCGCCGCGCGCGGGCGGCGCGTTAAGGAGTACGAGCCATATGGGTGTTGAGGTAAGCCGTCTGTCGAACGGCCTGACAGTCGCCACCGAAACCCTTCCAAGTATCGAATCGGTTGCCTTGGGTGCCTGGGTCAAGTCGGGTGCCCGCAATGAACGCGAAGAAGAGCATGGCATGGCCCATCTGCTCGAGCACATGGCGTTCAAGGGGACGAAGCGGCGGAGCGCCTTCGAGATCGCCTCGGAAATCGAGGACGTCGGCGGCGAGATCAATGCCGCCACCAGCGTCGAGACCACATCCTACTACGCCAGGGTGCTCTCCGACGATGTGCCGCTGGCCGTCGACATCCTGTCCGACATCCTGCAGGAGTCCGAATTCGACCCGCAGGAACTCGAGCGCGAGCAGCATGTCATCCTGCAGGAGATCGGCGCCGCGCACGACACGCCAGACGACATCGTCTTTGACCGTTTCACCGAGACGGCCTTCCGCCACCAGACCATTGGCCGCTCGATCCTGGGCACGCCCGAAACCGTAAAATCCTTCACTTCCAAGCAGTTGCACGATTTCATCGAACGCCAGTATGGCGCCGAGCGGATGGTGATCGTGGCCGCGGGCGACATCAAGCACGACAAGTTCGTGCGCGAGGTCGAAAACCGGCTCGGCGGTTTCCGCAGCAAAGCCGACAGCACCATTCCGCAATATGCGCAATATGTGGGCGGGGATTTCCGCGAGGACCGCGACCTGATGGACGCGCAGATCGTGCTGGGCTTCGAGGGCCGCGCCTACCATGTGCGCGATTTCTACGCATCGCAGGTATTGTCGATGATTCTCGGCGGCGGCATGTCATCGCGTCTGTTCCAGGAAGTTCGCGAGAAACGCGGTCTCTGCTACTCGGTCTATGCCTTTCACTGGGGCTTTTCCGACACGGGCATATTCGGCGTCCATGCCGCCACGGGGCAAAGCGACATCGCCAAACTGGTGCCCGTCATCGTCGACGAGTTGCAGAAGGTCGGCGACAGCATCCTGCAGGAAGAGCTCGACCGTGCACGCGCCCAGTATCGCGCCGGGCTGATCATGTCCGCCGAAAGCCCTGCCAGCCGCGCCTCGCAGATCGCGCGGCAACTGCTCCTTTTCGGCAGGCCGATCGCAAAGGAAGAGCTGATGGAGCGGCTGGCGGCGCTGACGGTCGAGCGCCTGACCGATCTGTCGTCGCGGATGTTCTCGACCAAGCCGACGCTTACAGCTGTCGGGCCCGTGGGTACGCTGGCGCCATACGAGGCGATCCTTGATTCGCTTCCGGGCACGCAGACCACGGCCCGCAGGCTCGCCGTCTAAGTCCCCAGCGCCGTGTTCGCGCTCCCTTTCTTTCGCCGTGACCTGCCGGCACTGAAGGGCAACCTGGTCACGCTGCGCGTGCCGTTCACCAACGACTACCGCGAGTGGTCGACGGTGCGCGGCGAAAGCCGGGCGTTCCTGGAGCCGTGGGAGCCGCGCTGGACCCCGGACGAACTCGATCGCACGGCATGGCGCCTGCGCATCAGCCGCTATCGCGAGGACTATGCGCAGGGAACCGCGATCGCCTTCTTCATCTTCGAGAAGTCGAGCGGCAAGCTCGCGGGCGGCATCACGCTCGGCAACATACGCCACGGCGTCTCGCAAAGTGGCCATGTCGGCTACTGGATCGGCGAGCGCTTCGGCGGCCGCGGCCTGATGACCGACGCGGTCAAGGTGGTGGCCCGCTTCGCCTTCGATACGCTGAGGTTGCACCGGATCGAAGCCGCCTGTATTCCCGACAATATCAGGTCGATCCGCGTGCTTGAAAAAGCCGGATTCCGGCGCGAAGGACTTCTGCGATCCTATCTCAGGATCAACGGCCTCTGGCAGGACCACTACCTCTACGCCCGGATCGCCGACGATCCGCCGGGCGCTGGAACGAAGGACTGATTTTGACGAATTTCCTGCGAAACGGGCCGCTGATCGCCTTTCTGCTGGCGACGATGCTGACGCTGTGCGCCGCTTCATCGGCCTTTGCCGTCGAACCCATCAAGATTGCGCGCGACGATGTCGCGCTCGACCTTTCGCGCGCTGTCGAGATCTACCGCAACCAGGGTGAGAACTTCCAGGTGTCGACCGCGCCCGGGCCGGACGGCATCGTGCGGCGCATCGAGGTCGAGGCCAACGATGCCCGCTCGACCGGCGACTGGGCGGTTTTCGCGCTCGCCAACACCACCGACCAGCAGCTCGACAGGCTGATCGTCGCGCCGCATTTCCGGCTGGTCAATTCCGGCATCTTCTGGCCGGATCTGGGCTCGACGCGCATCGCAGCCATCACGCCCAGCGAAGGCTTCGCGCTCGACCGCCAGACCAGCCCCGACGCCGACGTGTTCCGGGTGACGCTGAACCCCGGCACGGTGATCACCTTCATCGCCGAGCTTGCCTCGCCGAAGCTGCCGCAGGTCTACCTCTGGGATCCGGAATCCTACAAGGACTCGGTCAATTCCTACACGCTGTTTCGTGGCATCGTCATCGGCATCGCAGGCCTTCTGGCGCTGTTCCTGACCATATTGTTCGTCGTCAAAGGGACGTCGATGTTCCCGGCGACGGCGGCCCTTGCCTGGGCGGTGCTTGCCTATATCTGCGTCGATTTCGGCTTCCTCAACAAGGTCATCGAGATTTCGCCCGGCAACGAGCAAATGTGGCGGGCCGGAACGGAGGTGGCGCTGGCGGCGACCTTCGTGGTCTTCCTGTTCGCTTATCTCAACCTCAACCGATGGCATGGCCATTTCAGCTATGGCGCCCTGGTCTGGATTCTGGGCCTGCTGCTGATCGCCGGCGTCGCCATCGTCGATCCGGCGGTTGCCGCCGGCATTGCCCGCATCTCGTTTGCCGCCACGGCGCTGACCGGGCTCGGCCTGATCATCTTCCTCGGTATTCGTGGTTATGACCGAGCGATCATGCTGGTGCCCAGTTGGGTCATGGTGCTGTTATGGCTATGCGGATCATGGATGGCGATCACCGGCATGCTCGACAACGACATCGCCCAGCCGGCGCTCGGCGGTGGGCTGATCCTGATCATCCTGCTGATCGGCTTCACCGTCATGCAGCACGCCTTTGCAGGCGGTGCGCTGCATCAGGGGCTGTTCTCCGATCTCGAGCGACAGGCGCTGGCCGTCGCCGGGTCGGGCGATACGGTGTGGGACTGGGACGTGCTGCGCGACCGCGTGGTGACCAAACCCGATGTCAGCATCCAGCTCGGCCTTGCCCCCAACAGCCTGGGCGGTGCCGCGCGCAACTGGCTGCCGGTGCTGCATGCCGATGACCGCGACACATTCCGCACGACGCTCGACGTCGTTCTGGAGCATCGCCGTGGCAAGGTGGCGCAGAATTTCCGCCTGCGCGGCGCGGACGGGCACTATCACTGGTTTGCCTTGCGCGCGCGCCCGGTGATCGGGTCGGACGGCGAGGTGATCCGCTGCGTCGGCACCATGGTCGACGTAACCGAACAGAAGAAATCCGAGGAGCGGCTGCTGCACGACGCCGTGCACGACAATCTGACCGGCCTGCCGAACCGCGAATTGTTCATGAACCGGCTGGAGGCGATCATCTCGATCGCCCGCACCGAAGAGAAGGTGCGGCCGACCGTCTTCGTGATCGACATCGACCGCTTCAAGCAGGTCAATGATGGGCTCGGCATCTCGGCCGGCGACACCATCCTGCTCACCATAGCGCGGCGCCTGCACCGGCTGTTAAAGCCGAAGGATTCGCTGTCGCGCTTCGCCGGCGACCAGTTCGCGCTGATGCTGCTGTCCGAGCAGGATCCCGCCCGCATCGCCGGCGTGGCCGATGCGATCAAGCATGCGATCAACAATCCGATCACCTTTGCCAAGCGCGAGATCGTGCTGACCGCCTCGATCGGCCTGATCACCTGGACCTCGGCGCAGACCTCGGCCGAGGACATGGTCAAGGATGCGGAGCTCGCCATGCATCAGGCCAAGCGTTTCGGCGGCGACAGGATCGAGCCGTTCCGGCCGGCTTTCCGCACAGTCGGCACCGACCGTCTGCAGTTCGAATCCGACCTGCGTCGCGCCATCGAACGGCGCGAATTCACGCTGGCCTATCAGCCGATCGTGCGCCTGGAAGACGGCAGCGTCGCCGGCTTCGAAGCGTTGCTGCGCTGGGACCATCCACGCCGCGGCATGATCCCGCCGGCCGATTTCATCCCGGTCGCCGAAAGCTGCGGGCTGATCGTGCAGCTTGGGCTGTTTGCCATGCAGCAGGCAGCCGAGGATCTCGCAGGATGGCAAAAGCAGATCGGCGACGCGCCGCTGTCGGTCTCGGTCAACCTGTCCAGCCGCCAGCTCATCCGCCGCGACCTCGTCAGCGATGTGCGTTCCGTGATCGCGCGCGCCAATTTGAAGCCGCGCTGCTTCCGGCTCGAACTCACCGAATCCCTGGTCATGGACAATCCCGAGCAGACGGCCCACGTACTGACCAAGCTGAAGCAGCTCGGCATCGGCCTGTCGCTGGACGATTTCGGCACCGGCTATTCATCGCTCGCCTATCTGACGCGGTTCCCGTTCGACACCATCAAAATCGACAAGAGCTTCGTCGACGACAGCACGCCAAAACGCGCGGTGCTGCTCAAATCCATGGTCAACATGGCGCATGAGCTCGGCCTGTCGGTGGTCGCCGAAGGCATATCAGACGAGCGCGATGCGCTGGAGCTGCGTCAGATGGGCTGCGAATATGTGCAGAGCTTCATGTTCGGCGCGCCGATGCCGGGCGACCAAGTGCTGAAGACGCTGAAGGAGCAGTATCCGCTAACCCAGGTCTGAGAGAATCTCAGGCGTGGCCGGCAGCCAGGCTGAGATGGGCGAGATCGATGCCGATCGAGGCGAGAATCCGGTCGTATTTGCGCTCGATATCGGCGTCGAACAGCAATTCCGGCGTCGCCGGGCAAGTCAGCCAGCCATTTTCGGCGATCTCGGTTTCCAGTTGGCCGGCGCCCCAACCCGAATAGCCGAGCGCCATCAGCGCGCGGCGCGGCCCTCGCCCTGACGATATCGCCCGCAATATGTCGACGGTCGCGGTCAGGCAGATGTCGTCGGAAACGGTGAGCGAGGAGTCCACGCGGTAGTCGCCCGAATGCAGGACGAAGCCCCGGCTGCGGTCGACAGGCCCGCCATTGCGCACGACGAAATCGCGCGCCTGCGCCGGAAGGCGGATCGCCTCCAGCTCGTTCATGATGCCGAGCTGCACCAAAAGGTCCGGAAACAGCATCTGCTGCGTCTGGTTGATGATCAGGCCCATCGCACCTTCATCGCTGTGGGCGCAGATGTAGATGACCGAGCGCGTGAACCGGTCGTCCTTCATGCCGGGCATGGCAATCAGGAACTGATCGTCGAGAAAGCCGCGCCCGGCGGCTGTCTTCTTGTGGCGCAACAAATCCATGCCAGTGAGCGTAACGCGTTTCCCGGGCGCCGAAAAGATGCGCAGTACCGGATTCGACCAAAGCCCACATTGCGGGGCCGGCCTTGGCTTGCCCGCGCAGGTCACGCAAATATGATATCAGCAAGGGCCATCAAATCATTGCGCGGCCACGAAGGGACGATCAAATCATCGCCATGCAAAGCTTGAAAATCCTGTTGCTCGGTACTGCCATCGGATTGGCGGTCGCCCTCCCCGCCACCGCCTCCTCATCCGCCTGGTACAACAGCGAAGGCGGCAAGGTGCGGCTGGTGACCAGCGGCGAGCCGGACGACGCCGGCCGCATCCAGGGTGTTCTCGATATCGTGCTCAAACCCGGCTGGAAGACTTACTGGCGCGATCCGGGTGACGCAGGTGTGCCGCCGCAGCTGGACATTTCGGCCAGCACCAATATTGCCGATGCGACACTGTCGTTTCCCGCACCGCAGCGCCACGACGATGGTTATGGCAAATGGGCCGGCTACAACTATCCGGTTTCGCTGCCGGTGACGTTCACGCTGGCGACGCCGGACCAGCCGGCCGTCATCGATGCCGACATTTTTCTCGGCATTTGTGAAACCATCTGCATCCCGGTGCAGACACGGCTGAGCGTCGACCCAGCTTCCGATCCCGACAATGCCGACGACGCGGCATTGGTAAAGGCGAGTTTCACGGCATTGCCGGCACCTGCAAGACCCGATTTTGGCGTCAAGGTGCTGCCGGGCGATCACGAAACGCTGGTTGTCGAGGCGAGCTTCCCTGGCGATCCGCAGGCAGCGGATTTCTTCGTCGCCGGCGAGCGCGATTATATGTTCGGCACCTCCTCCCGCGCGGAAAAAGACGGCAAGCTGATCTTCACCGTGCCGATCCTCGATCGCCCCTCGACAACGCCGACGGACGGCGGGCTCCACTACACGCTGACGAGTTCGGCGGGCGCGGTCGAAGGGCTGCTGCCTTTCCCTTGAAGCGCGTCGTATTGAAACGAACCCGTACGATGCGCTCCAAGGTCATCTCCTTGTACATGTCGTCAGCCTAAGACCGCTGCGCACTTTGGGCGACATGTACTGAAGCTACTGCCGCGATGGTTGCAGGAAGCCACCGAGTTCGCTAGGCAAGCACGCGTCCTTCCCCATTCCCCAAGCGAGGAACTCATGACCATCTCCGTTGGCGACAAGCTGCCCGAGGCGACCTTCAAGACCATGACAGCCGACGGCGCGAAGCCGATCACGTCGGCCGAGATTTTTCCGGGCAAGAAAGTGGTGCTGTTCGGCGTTCCCGGCGCCTTCACGCCTACCTGCAGCAATAACCATCTGCCCGGCTATCTCGAGAACCATGATGCGATCCTGGCGCGTGGCGTCGACACCATCGCTGTCGTTTCAGTCAACGACGTCCACGTCATGGGCGCCTGGGCGCGCTTCACCGGTGGCGAAGGCAAGATCCTGTTCCTCGCCGACGGCAATGGCGATTTCGCCAAGGCGGTCGGTCTTGACGCGGACTACTCCGGTGGCGGCATGGGCCTGCGCTCGAAGCGGTTCTCGATGATTATCGACGACGGCAAGGTCACCGCGCTCAATGTCGAGACCAAACCCGGTGTCGATGAGTCCGGCGCGGCTCATATTCTCGGCCAGCTCTGAGCTTCGACGGCCGGTCAGGCGAGGCCGCAACGGCTGGCCTCGCCAGACATGCGGCTGCGCTCCAGAACTGCCGATTTTCGAGGGATCAACGATGTTTGATATCTTCTGGCGCGCTATCGCGATCGGCGTCGGCGCCACCGTTCTGATGGACGTCTGGGCCTTTTTCCTGCACAAGGCGTTTGGCCAGCCACGGCCGAACTGGGGCCCGGTCGGGCGCTGGGTCTGGCACCTCGGCGACAAGGTGTTTCATGACGATATCGGTAATGCGGCGCCCTACGTCCATGAGAAGGCGCTGGGCTGGGCTTTCCATTACTTCGTCGGCATCGTCTACGGCATTGTCCTGGTGGTGCTGGCGGGCGCAGGCTGGCTAGCCTCCCCGACCTTCCTGCCGGCCTTCATCCTCGCCATCGTCACCGTCGGCGCCGGGTGGTTCCTGCTGGCGCCAGGCATGGGCGCCGGTTGGGCGGCTTCAAAGCGGCCGAATCCGATGCAGATCCGCGCCCTCAATCTGGTCTCGCACACGGTGTTCGCACTCGGGCTTTGGGTTACGGCGCTGCTGATCCGCTAAAATCAGGACTGTTCCAGCCTGTCGATCGGCTGCCATCCACGGATAACGTGGCGCGCACCGGTATTGTAAGCAAAATAATTGCCGCCGCCCGCCGGCTGATCCGCTTCGCGGCAGATCTGCCGTCCGCTGAGGGAGAGCAGCAGCAGTGTTCCGACACCGCAATGGCCCACAAAAGCAATGTTGTCAGCGTCGTTGACGCCGAGCACGGCCTCGACCTCGCTCACGATGTGCTGTTGGGCATTGATGGCCCGCTCCCAGCCACGAATGCTTTCGTGCGGATTGGCGAAGAACTGATCGGCGACCGCCTCGAACTCCGGAGGCGGCAGGAAACCCGTCGCCGACCGGTCGTTCTCATGCATCCGCTCCCTCACCTTTACGGCAAGATTTAGATGCCGCCCGAGCACTTCGGCGGTTTCGATGGCCTTGCGTTCGACCGACGACACCACATGTCCGATCGATGCGATCCACGGCTGGTTCAGCATTGCGTGCGCCCTGGCCCGGCCGATGTCGGACAGGCCCCAATCCGGTACCGGAATGGTGGCGTCGATCTGAACCTGAGGATGGGTGATGTAGTAGACGATCGGCATGACAGAAACTCTCCGGCCGGTCAGCCGCCGCGAACAGAAGCTCAATAGCTCTGGGTCGAACGACGTGCTTTCGTGACCAGCGGCTGCTTTGCCTGGATATCGGGCTTCGGTGCCGACACCGCCGGCCTGAAAGGTCCCTTCTTGAACGGCGCCATGCCTTCCCTTGCCAGTTCGTCGGCACGCTCGTTCTCGGTATGGCCGGCATGGCCCTTCACCCAGTTCCAGGTGACCTTGTGACGCCGGTTGGCCTCGTCCAGCGCCTGCCAGAGCTCGCCGTTCTTGACCGGCTTCTTGTCTGCGGTCTTCCAGCCATTCCTCTTCCAGCCATGGATCCATTTGGAAATGCCGTCCATGACGTATTTGCTGTCGGTATGAAGCTCGACCGTGCAAGGCTCCTTCAACGCGTTCAGCGCTGAAATGGCCGCCAGCAATTCCATGCGGTTGTTGGTGGTCTCGGCCTCGCCGCCGAAAAGCTCCTTGGTGGTGCCGTTGAAGCGCAGGATGGCGCCCCAGCCGCCGGGGCCGGGATTGCCTGAACAGGCGCCATCGGTAAAGATTTCAACCTGCTTGCTCATGCCAATCCATATTCCGAAGGAGATCTGATCGCCCGATGGAACCGCATCCTTCTGATGTATTCAGTCGGGTCGCGTTTCATTACCAGCCCGCCATCGGGGACGGTCAGCCAATCGTAAAGCCGGGTCAGCATGAAGCGCAGCGCCGAGCCGCGCGCCAGCATCGGCAGCGCCGCCTTCTCCTCCGCGCTCAGGGGGCGCACGCTCTGATAACCGGCAAGCAATGCCCTGCCCTTGGTGAGATTGAAGGAAAAATCCTTCTCAAAGCACCAGGCATTGAGGCAGGTGGCGACATCGTAGGCGTAGAGATCGTCACAGGCGAAGTAGAAATCGATCAGCCCCGATAGCTTCTCGCCCAGGAAAAAGACATTGTCCGGGAAAAGATCGGCATGGATGATGCCCTCGGGAAGGCCCTTGGGCCAGTTCTGCTCGAAATCGGCGAAGTCGGCATCGACCTCGGCCGCAAGGCCCGGCTCGACCTCGTCGGCGCGGTCGCGAGACGCATCCCAAAGCTTGCGCCAGCCATCGAGAGCGAGCGCGTTCGGGCGCCTCATGGAAAAATCGGCGCCGGCCAGATGCAGCGCGGCCAGTGCCTTGCCGACCTCGGCGCAATGCGTCGCGGCCGGTCGCCGCAGCGAAAGCCCTTCGAGGAAGGTGATGATGACCGCCGGCCGGCCGGCCAGCGTGCCGATGACGCTGCCGTCATGCGCGGTCACCGGCAGCGGGCAGGACACCCCCTTGTTGGCGAGGTGGCCCATCAACCCGAGGAAGAACGGCAGATCCTTCTTCTCGACCCGCTTTTCATAGAGCGTCAGGATGTAGGAGCCGCTGGAGGTGTGCAGCAGGAAGTTCGAATTCTCGGTGCCCTCGGCGATGCCCTTGTAGGACAGGAGATCGCCGACCGGGTAGTGCTTCAGGAAAGCGCCGAGTTCGCCCTCCGCAACGTCTGTATAGACCGCCATGGCCGTTCACGCGGCTCCGTTGACGAAGGCCATGTCGGCCGGCGTCAGTTCGACATCGCGCAATACCCGCATGACCGGAAAATCCTCTGTTTCGGTGGCCGTGACGGCCAGGTCGATGGTCACATCGAAACGCTGGCGAAACGCGTCGATGATCTCGTCGACGATGATCTCAGGCGCCGATGCCCCCGCCGACAGGCCGAGCGTCGAAATGCCGCCGATCTCATTCCACGGAATTTCAGCGGCGCGCTGCACGAGAAGCGACATGGCGGCGCCGGCGCGTTCCGCAACTTCGACGAGGCGGCGCGAATTCGAGGAATTGGGGGCGCCGACGATCAGATAAAGGTCAGCGCCCGGGGCGGTGTCCTTGACCGCCTCCTGGCGGTTGGTGGTGGCGTAGCAGATCGATTCCGCCGCCGGCGCCTGCAAGTCCGGAAAGCGCTCCTGCAGCGCGCGGATGATGCCGGCGGTATCCTCGACCGAGAGCGTGGTCTGGGTGACGAAACCGAGTGCCTTGGGATCGGCCGGCACAAGCCGGGCGGCATCGGCTTCGGTCTCGATCAGCGTTACCGCGCCTTCCGGCAACTGCCCCATGGTGCCGATCACCTCGGGGTGCCCGGCATGGCCGATCAGCAGAACGTGACGGCCAAGCCGCTGGTGGCGCATCGCCTGTTTGTGGACCTTGGAGACCAGCGGACAGGTTGCGTCGAGATAGAACAGGTTGCGCGCCTGCGCGTCCGCCGGCACCGACTTGGGCACGCCGTGCGCCGAAAAGACGACCGGCGACTGCCTGTGTTCGGCCGGAATTTCGGAAAGTTCCTCGATGAAGACGGCGCCGAGGCTTTGCAGCCCCTCGACGACATAGCGGTTGTGCACGATCTCGTGGCGGACATAGACCGGCGCGCCATATTTCTTCAGTGCCAGCACGACAATCTGGATGGCACGGTCGACGCCCGCGCAAAAACCGCGCGGCTGGCAGAGCCGGATCGTCAGAGGAGGCTTGGCGATTGTGTGAAGCATTAAATCCTGCCGGTTCGTCAGCGCCGAAATGAGGTGCCCACCCCTGCCCTGTCAAGGGTATCGCTCGTATTCAGTCCTCTTTCGCCGGCCGGCGAAGCCGTAGGATGAGTACGGCGGCAAGCGCCGCGGCAAGCCCGTACCAGGTGACAGCATATTGCAGATGGCTGTTCGGCAGATCGATGATGGTGACGCCTCCGACCGGCAGGCCGCCTGGATTTGGCGTCTTGTCGGCATCGATGAAGATCGGCACCAGCGTGAAGCCGGCAGGCAGGCCGGCGCTCGCGGCCATGACGTCGCGGTCCTTCCAGTAGAAGATGTTCTTGGCCACGTCATTGTCGGGAAGCATCATGGAGGGCTTTGCCGGAAGCGGGTTGCGGGCAAGCCCGGTGACCGTGATCTTGCCCGCCACCTGTCCCTTGGTGCGCTTGGCGGCGTCCTTGAGGTCGTAGGGCACAAAGCCACGGTTGATCAGGACGAAACGGCCATCGTCAAGGGCCAGCGGCGTGTAGACATTGAAGCCGGCATCCCCTTCCCAGGTCGCGTAGAAATGCCGTTCGCCGGAATGCAGGAAAGTGCCGGTGACAGTGACCGGCGTGTAGTCGACGTCGCCGGTCGAGGCGAATTCCTTCTCGACCTCGGCCAGCGGCAGCGGCGCCGAATGCGTGCGCTGGTCGATGGTCTGCAGCAGGCCTTCCTTCCAGTGCAGGCGCTGGACCTGCCATGTGCCGAGCGCCAGCAAGACCAAGAACAGCACAAGGCCAAGGGCGAACAACAGTGCCGATCTCGGCCGCGAACGGCCGCCGACGTTGACGGAAGCCTCGCTCATTCGCCGCGGTCCAGCCGACCCTCGGCCGCTTTGTTGCGGTATTGCAGGGTGAGCAGCACGCCCTTGATCAACCGGAGCGCCGTCAGGCACAGCACCAGGGCCAGTGGGATCCATATCAGCAGATGCAGCCAGAGCGGCGGGCTCAGCGTCACCTCGACCCAGAGCGCCAGGCCGACGATGATGAAGCCGATGATCAGGATGACGAAGACCGCCGGCCCGTCGCCGGCATCGGCGTAGGAATAGTCGAGGCCGCAATTGACGCAGCGCTTGCCGACGGTGAGAAAGCCGGAAAACAGCCGCCCCTCGCCGCAACGCGGGCAACGGCCGTGCAAGCCGGTCGAGATCGGATCGATTGGAGGCCAGATCGCCCTATCTTCACTCATGGTTGTCTTCATTCATGGTCATTGCCTGATATCGATCGGCGTCCATCGGCCACCATTGCCCAGATTTCGTCCATGTCGGAGTCCGTAACCCCAATGCTGCCATCGGTCCAGTCGACCAATTGAAGCAGCCAGCCCCACCAGCCGAAGCCGTTAGGCTGGCCGTGGATCATGATCATGCCGCCGGGATCGACATTGCGTGCCTTCGCGGCCGCCAGATCCTTGGCATCGGGATAAGAGACATGGATCGACTTGTGCGCGATGCTGTTGGGATTGCACCAGTCGAGGATATAACGCCCCTCGGGCGTGCGCTGATCGCCCTCCTGGTGCTTGTGGCCGAAGGGATCCCCACCGAGCGCAATGCCGTAGCTGCGAAGGACCTTGCCGTCGCCGATCAGTTCGAGCCGCCGTTCCGCCTTATGGACACGCACCAGATCGACCCTGTCACCGGCGAGAGCCGGGAATGCCAAGACGATAAACGCGAAAAGTACCGAGATCAGCTGCATCTTCCATCGATCGACGATCATTGCGCCGAAAAGAAGAAGGCGGCCACGTCGCCGCGGCCGCCTTCCCTGATCGAATCCCAAAGGCGGGATCAGTGACCTTCGATCACCGCGCCGACCGATCCCCAGACGTAGATCGAGGCAAACAGGAACAGCCAGACCACGTCGACGAAGTGCCAGTACCAGGCGGCCGCTTCGAAGCCGAAATGCTGCTTGGGGGTGAAGTCGCCCTTCATCGCGCGGATCAGGCAGACCAGCAGGAAGATGGTGCCGATGATGACATGGAAGCCATGGAAGCCGGTCGCCATGAAAAAGGTGGCGCCGTAGATGGAATCCTTGAAGCCGAACGGCGCGTGCATGTACTCGTAGGCCTGCACCATGGTGAACAGCATGCCGAGGCCGACGGTCAGCACCAGGCCGTTGACCAGCCCCTTGCGGTCGCCATGGAGGAGCGAGTGATGCGCCCAGGTGACCGTGGTGCCCGACAGCAGCAGGATGACGGTGTTGTAAAGCGGCAGATGGAAGGGATCGAGAACCTCCATGCCCTTCGGCGGCCAGACACCACCGGTAAACGTGTGGCGCGCGTAGTTCTGCACCTCCCCGGCAAAAAGGCTGGCATCGAAATAGGCCCAGAACCAGGCGACGAAGAACATCACCTCCGAGGCGATGAACATGATCATGCCGTAGCGCAGGTGGAGCGACACGACGCGCGTGTGGTGGCCCTCATGCGCTTCCTTGATCGTGTCAGACCACCAGGCGAACATGGTATACAGGACGATCACGATGCCAATGAAGAACAGCCACGGATTGGCGATGTTGAAGCCGAAGATCGGGAAGGAGCCGCCCTTCAGGTATTCCATGAGGCAGACACCGCCAAAAGCGGTGACAAGCGCCCCGACCGATCCCACGAAAGGCCACGGGCTAGGGTCGACGAGATGGTAGTCATGGTGTGGTTTTGCGTGCGCGTCTGCCATATCAACCCCCGAGATTTCCTTCGGTATCTGAAACTGTCTTGCTTTTGCCCTTGGCCGGCTCCGAGGAGGCGACCGGCTTGTTCTTCTCGACCGGGAACATCGTATAGGACAGGGTGATCGTCTTGATGTCCTTCAGTTCCGGCACATTCACGATGTCGGGGTCCACATAGAACAGGACCGGCATGTCCAGCGTCTCGCCGGGCTTCAGCGTCGTGTCGGTAAAGCAGAAGCATTCGACCTTGTTGAAGTACGGACCGGCCAGTTCCGGCTGCACGTTGAAGGTGGCGCGGCCTGTGACGGGGCGATTGAACTTGTTGGTCGCCTGATAGTGCGCCTGCACGGTCTGCCCGATGTTCATGGTCATCGAGCGCTGGACCGGCTGGAACTCCCAAGGCACGCCGGCAATGTTGGCGTCGAAGCGGACGGTGACCTCGCGGTCAAGCACGCGGCCGGCATACTGCCTCTCGACACGCTGCGTGGTACCACCGTAACCGGTCGCCCGGCAGAACATCTTGTAGAGCGGCACGGCGGCATAGGCCATGCCGATCATGCCGGTGAAGAAGGCGAGGCAGACGGCCGCGACGACGCGGTTGCTGGTCTTGCCGGCCGTCTTTCTGGGCGTCTCGACGCTCATCACATCTTGCCCGACAAATTGTGGCCGAACTTCACGATCGTGGCGATGTAGAAAATCACGACCAGCAGAGCCAGCGCTACGCCTATCGCAATGGAACGGCTGCGCTGGGCCTTCTTCTGGCGATCGGTCAAGGTGACCATCTCGAGTTCTTTCTCGACCATAGTCATGCCCCACCCATGGCAAGCGCGCGTTCGACGACACAGTCGGCCAGATAGGCGGCGAAGATGGCGAAGAGATAGAGCAGCGAATAGGCGAACAGGGCCTTGGCCGGCTTCATGGCGCGGTCGTCGTCGGCCATGCCAAGCACTTTCCAGGCATACCAGACGAAACCAACGCCCAGCAGCAGAGCGGCCACGCCATAGAATGGCGTCGTGTAGCCGAGCAGCCAGGGCAGCACGCCGACCGGGGCCAGCACCAGTGCGTAGGCGAAAATCTGACGGCGGGTCGATGCATGGCCGGCAACGTTCGGCATCATCGGGATGCCGGCGCGGCCATAGTCCTCGGACTTGAACAGCGCGAGCGCCCAGAAATGCGGCGGCGTCCACAGGAAAATGATCAGGAACAGGATGATGCTTTCGAGGCTGACTGATCCGGTCGCCGCGGCCCAGCCGATAACCGGCGGGATGGCGCCCGCGGCGCCGCCGATGACAATGTTCTGCGGCGTCGAGCGTTTCAGCCACATCGTGTACACGACGGCATAGAAGAAGATGGTGAAGGCCAGCAGCGTCGCGGCCAGCCAGTTGACCAGCACGCCGAGCGTCATCACCGACAGGACCGAAAGGACCAGGCCGAAGCTGAGCGCCTCGTGCGGCTGGATACGACCGGACGGGATTGGGCGGCTGGCGGTCCTGGTCATCACCGCGTCGATGTCGGCGTCGTACCACATGTTGAGAGCACCCGAGGCGCCGGCGCCAATCGCAATAGCCAGGATGGCTATCACCGCCAGCAGCGGGTTGATGGTCACCGGTGCCGCGACCAGCCCGACAAAGGCGGTGAACACCACCAGCGACATGACGCGCGGCTTCAGGAGGGCGAAGAAATCGCCCGCCGTCGCTTCCGACATGCGGAAGCCCACTTCGTCAATGCTGGTTTTGTCGACTAGGGCCATGCGTACTCAAGTCCATTATTCCGTTGGCCAAAACCGCCGGCGGACCGGCGGTTTTGCATTCGAGGGGAGCCGCCTTACCTGATCTTCGGCAGCTGCTCCCACTGGTGGAAGGGCGGCGGCGAAGGCAGCTGCCATTCGAGAGTCGTTGCGCCCTCGCCCCATGGGTTGGCTCCGGCCACCCGCTTCTTCTGGAACGCTTCGAACACGCAGTAGAGGAAGATCAGGACGCCGACGGCCGAGATATAAGAACCGATGGACGACACATAGTTCCAGCCCGCAAACGCGTCGGGATAGTCGATGGTGCGGCGCGGCATGCCGGCGAGGCCGAGGAAATGCTGCGGGAAGAAGATCAGATTGACGCCGACGAAGGTGACCCAGAAGTGGGTGTTGGCGATGACAGGCGAATACATGTAGCCGGTCATCTTCGGAAACCAATAATACCAGCCCGCGAAGATGGCGAACACCGCGCCCAGCGACAGCACGTAGTGGAAGTGGGCAATGACGAAATAGGTGTCATGCAGCGACCGGTCGAGGCCGGCATTGGCCAGCTGGACGCCGGTGACACCGCCGATGGTGAACAGGAAGATGAAGCCCAGCGCCCACAGCATCGGCGTCTTGAACGAGATCGACCCACCCCACATCGTTGCGATCCAGGAGAAGATCTTCACGCCCGTCGGCACCGCGATGACCATGGTGGCGAAGACGAAATAGCGCTGCGTGTCGAGCGACAGGCCGGTCGTGTACATGTGGTGCGCCCAGACGATGAAGCCGACGGCGCCGATCGCGACCATCGCGTAAGCCATGCCGAGATAACCGAACACCGGCTTGCGCGAAAAGGTCGAGATGACGTGGCTGATGATGCCGAAGCCGGGCAGGATCAGGATGTAGACTTCCGGGTGACCGAAGAACCAGAACAGATGCTGGAACAGGATCGGGTCACCACCGCCATCAGGCGCGAAGAACGTCGTGCCGAAGTTGCGGTCGGTGAGCAGCATGGTGATGCCACCGGCCAGAACCGGCAAGGACAACAGCAGCAGGAATGCGGTGATCAGCACCGACCATGCAAACAGCGGCATCTTGTGCAGGGTCATGCCGGGCGCGCGCATGTTGAAGATGGTGGTGATAAAGTTGATGGCGCCGAGGATCGACGAGGCGCCGGCGATGTGGATCGACAGGATCGCCAGATCCATGGCCGGTCCGGGCTGGCCCGAAGTCGACAGCGGCGGATAGAGCGTCCAGCCGCCGCCCACGCCAAAGGCGCCAGGCGCACTCGGAACGAACATCGAGGTGAGCAGCAGGATGAACGCCGGCGGCAGCAGCCAGAACGAAATGTTGTTCATGCGCGGGAATGCCATGTCGGGAGCGCCAATCATGATCGGCACCATCCAGTTGGCAAAACCGCCGATAAGCGCCGGCATGACCATGAAGAAGATCATGATCAGGGCGTGCGCGGTGGCGAAGGCATTATACATGCTCTTGCCGCCGTCGATCGCGGCGTCACCATTCATGCCGTAGACCATCTGCGCCAGGCCGCTGAAGATCTGGATGCCAGGCTCCTGCAGCTCCATGCGGATGGCGACCGAAAGCGCGGCGCCGATGATGCCGGCCATGATCGCGAAGATCAGGTAGAGCGTACCGATGTCCTTGTGGTTGGTCGAATAAACCCACCGCACCCAGCCATGATACGGCTTATGGTCGTGCCCGTCGTGAGCTGCAGCGTCTGCCATGTTCCGCTCCGTTCCCTAAATCTTGCTAACCCGCGACATCAATTGCCGGCGGCCGCTACCTTGTTCTGGCCGTCGACCTCGGCCATGAGCGTCTTGTTGGCGCCCGGCAGATTGGTCTTGGCTGCCGCCAGCCAGGTCTTGAACTGCGCATCCGAGACAACACGGATGGCGATCGGCATGAAGGCGTGGTCCTTGCCGCAGAGCTGCGAGCACTGACCATAATACAGGCCTTCCTTCTCCGCCTTGAACCAGGTCTCGTTGGTGCGGCCCGGAACGGCGTCGATCTTGATGCCGAAGGACGGCATGGCGAAGGAGTGGATCACGTCGGTCGCGGTGACGAGCACGCGGGTCATCGTGTTGACCGGCACCACCAGCTCATTGTCGACAGCGAGCAGGCGCGGATAGGCCTTGCGGTCCTCCTTGCCGGCGGCGGCGCGGTCACCGTCCTGGAGGATCGCGGAGTTGAAGGCGAGCGTGTTGTCGGTCTGGTATTCGTAATCCCAGTTCCACTGGTTGCCGGTCGCCTTGACCGTCAGCTTGGCCTCTTCCGGCGGAGTGTACTGCGCGGTCAAGAGCTGGAACGAGGGAATGGCGAGACAGAGCAGGACGACGACCGGGCCGACGGTCCAGATCACCTCGATCAGCGTGTTGTGGCTGGTGTTGGAGGGAACCGGGTTGGCGCTCGCGCGGAACCTCACGATGCAGTAGGCGAGGAGAAGCAGCACCAGAATGGTGATCGGAACGATGAACCACATCGTGTAGTTTCCGAACCACTCGATCTGCCGCATCATGTCGGTCGCGGGCGCCTGGAAGGTGGTCTCCCACTCCACGGGCTGATCGGCATGGGCGGATGTGCCTGCAAAAATCGTGGCAGCGGCACAAGCACTTAGAAACTTGGCACTTGCTAGAAACCTGGCGCTAGCTAGGAAATTTCTCATCGCCCTCTTCGTCTCCCAGTTCCTCGCGGCGATGCCAACGAGAATAACGAACAATGCCGGGACGGGAATCCCGACAGTCTCAAGCTGGTTCAAACCATACTCTTTTTCCCTCCGCAAGAAAGGAGCGGTCGAAACCGTGCGGCATTTTTGCGCGCAAGCTGACATAGCTCCTCCAGGGCAATGGCCATGGTAGCGAATCGAGTATGTTCGGCGGTCTGTCCGCCCTATGCTGGCGGCGCCCGCAAAGCGTCGTAATTCAGGCGAATTTGGCAGGGAAAAGCGCTGTATTGCCTGTTTCGGGACAGTCCGGCCGCGGTCTCGTCCTTTACTTGGTATTGGCGCGGCTTAAAGTGCCGTGATTCGCAATGGAGCCGTCATGAACTCTTGGCTTTCGAGACTGAGGCATACGCGACCGGGACTTTCGAGAACCTTGGCGAACGCCGTGTTTCTCGCCGTCCTGTCCGCGGCCGGCCTGTTCGTCGCCGGTCAGGCCAATGCCGCCCAGCCGAGCGGCACGGTGCGCTCGACGCATGGCGCCTGGTCGATCATCTGCGACACGCCGGCCGGCGCCACCGCGGAACAATGCGTGATGATGCAGAACGTCGTCGCCGAGGACCGTCCGGAGATGGGGCTTTCGGTCGTCGTGCTGCGCACCGCCGACAACAAGGCCGAGATCCTGCGCGTGCTGGCGCCGCTCGGCGTGCTGTTGCCGAACGGGCTCGGCCTCAACGTCGACGGCAAGGACATCGGCCGCGCCTATTTCGTGCGCTGCTTCCAGGACGGCTGCTACGCCGAGGTCATTCTCGAAAAGCCGCTGCTCGACACGCTGAAGACCGGCACGTCGGCAACGTTCATCGTCTTCCAGACGCCTGAGGAAGGCATCGGCATCCCGGTCGACCTCAAGGGTTTCGCCGACGGCTTTGCCGCCCTGCCCTGATCGCGGCTCTGCGCTGAACCAGACCTGGACGAGGCTTTTGCCGCCCTAGAAGCATGGCTTGCATCAACCCGACGATGTCATTCGTCGGCACTGATCTTCATTGCCGATTGTGCGGGCGCGGCTTCACGCCTACATCGGGGAAAAGCAATCATCCCACGGACGGACGCGCCATGAACAGCCTGATCGGCCAATTCGACATTTCAGACGACCGCATCAAGCAGATCGTCGCCGACACCATCAAGGGGGCCGACGACGGCGAGCTTTTCCTCGAATACAGCGAAAGCGAAGCGCTGATGTTCGACAACGGCCGGCTCAAGACCGCCAATTTCAACACCGACCAGGGCTTTGGTCTGCGCGCGGTCGCGGGCGAAGCCAGCGGCTACGCCCATTCCAGCGATCTGTCCGAGGCATCGCTGCTACGCGCGGCCGAAGCCGTGTCGACCGTCAAGGGTGGCTATTCCGGTACGCTTGCCGCAGCCCCCGCCCGCACCAACCGCCATCTCTATGGCGACGAGAACCCGATCCCCTCGCCTTCATTCGAGGCCAAGGGGAAGCTGCTCCAGGAAATCGACGCCTGGCTGCGCGCCGAGGATCCACGCGTGCGCCAGGTGACGGCCTCGATCGCCGCATCCTGGCAGCATGTCGAGATCGTTCGTGCCGACGGCCAGGTGGTGCGCGATATCAGGCCGCTGGTCCGCGTCAACGTCTCGGTCGTCGTCGGCGATGGCGACCGCCAGGAGAGCGGCTCCTATGGCATGGGCGGCCGCAAGGCGTTCGGCGACTTCCTCGTCGAGGATAGCTGGAAGCACGCCGCCAGGGAGGCGCTCCGGCAGGCGCTGGTCAATTTGGAGGCGATCCCGGCACCGGCCGGCACTTTCGACATCGTGCTGTCCAGCGGCTGGCCGGGCGTGATGCTTCACGAAGCCGTCGGGCACGGACTGGAAGGCGACTTCAACCGCAAGAAGACCTCGGCCTTCGCCGGCCTGATGGGCCAGCAGGTCGCCGCCAAGGGCGTCACCGTCGTTGACGACGGCACCATCCCCGAACGGCGCGGGTCGCTCACCGTCGACGATGAAGGCACACCTTCGGCCCGCAACGTTTTGATCGAGGACGGCAAGCTGGTCGGCTACATGCAGGATCGGCAGAACGCGCGGCTGATGGGCATGAAAGCCACCGGCAATGGCCGGCGCGAAGGCTATGCGCACCAGCCGATGCCGCGCATGACCAACACCTACATGACCTCAGGCGACATGGGGCCGGACGAGATCATCGCTTCCGTCAAGAACGGCATCTATGCCGTCTCCTTCGGCGGCGGTCAGGTCGACATCACGTCGGGCAAATTCGTGTTCGGCTGCACCGAGGCCTACATGATCGAGAACGGCAAGGTGACGCAGCCGATCAAGGGCGCCATGCTGATCGGCAACGGCCCTGACGCCATGCACCGCGTCACGATGGTCGGCAACGACATGAAGCTCGACAATGGCATCGGCATGTGCGGCAAGGCCGGCCAGGGCGTGCCCGTCGGCGTCGGCCAGCCGCATCTGAGGATGAACCAGATGACAGTCGGCGGCACGAGGGTTTGAGGCGTCGGGGCGTTCTGGAATCATTGCCTGCCAGCGATATTTTCCGGGCGTGCAGCCATCGTGTCCAAATCCGGGAGCGCGCCAGAGGACGTCCATCTGAAACCGATGCCGGCCTTCTCCGACGCGCGGCCGCAGGACGTATTTGGAATCCTGCAGCACGCCGGCAGGCCAAAAACATTGGAGGATATGGACCCGGGTGTACGTGCCGAAGCGCAGCAGGGCCATGCTCGCGATTGATGCCAACCTACGGCGCGGCAACCTCTGCCTTATGCGAAACACAATCGTGTTAGGATATTATTAATTGTTCAATTGCCCGAACTGGCGTTTGCGCATTAGCTTGTCGCCAGTCTTCTCGTTGTGGTGGTGTTGGCAGTGCTGCGTTTTCCTCACGTCCTGACCTCTTCCTTCCTCTTTGGCGTCGTTTCGTTGGTTGAGTTGCGTCGCTCTGTGTCAGTCCGGCGGCGGCGCAGTCGACATGGTTCAAGCGAACATCGACGCAACCCGCGGCCGGTGCAAACTCAGTCGCGGTCGGGGGACGCACCAGCGTTCCGTATGGCTGGGTCGATTTCTGCCATCGTCGGCCGAAAGAGTGCAAGGTGCCGGCCCTGCCCGCCACGAGCGTCAGGCTGACAGCGCAGAACCTGAGCATCCTCAAACGGATAAACCAAAAGGCGAACCGCTCCATCAAGCCCGTCAGCAACTACGATCACTGGGGCACGACGATGGACCACTGGGACTATCCGGTGGACGGCAAGGGCGACTGCAAGATCTACGCGCTCTACAAGCGCAAGCTTCTTCGGGAGGCGGGATTTCCCCGGCAGGCGCTGCTGATGACGGTGGTGCGCGACCTGAACAATGAGGGTCACACCATCCTGACGGTGAAGACCGACAAGGGCGATCTCATCCTGGACAATATGGTCGACGAAATCCGCCCCTGGAATGCAACCGGCTATTATTTCTTGAAACGCCAATCGCAACAGAACCCGAACATCTGGGTTTCGCTCAACCAGCGAGGCGGCGCGCCAAAAACCTGACGGATGCCGCCAAGCTCGTAGTTTGAGCGGCCGGAAGCGAACCGCCTTTGACGGGCTGACGCGCCACAAACCAGCGCTACCCTCTCTCGCAAGGTCACGGGTGGGATGTGCGCCCGGCGACGGGAAGGTGACCCCGGCCGCGACAGCTTACTGGTTGTTGCAGGCCGGTTCGCCCTGCTGTCCGCAAGACGGCTTCTTCTTGACCTGCTGTGGCGGCTGCTCCTGCGGGAGACGCCGCTCTTGCATCTGCTGTCTCGGCTGCGCGCGGAATTCCGGCTTCGGCTCCGATCTCTGCGGCCGGAGCACCTGCTCGTTAGGCCTTTCCAGTCTCAACTGACGCTGCGCATTCTCGTTCGGCCTGATCTTGAGGTTGCGCTGGACGTTAACCTCCGGGCCGGCGGCGCCCTGTTCGCTGTTCTGCAGCCGGCGCAACGTCCTGCCCCTGTCGTTCCTGCTGGCGGAGCCCTGATTCTCGTCGGAGAACACGGCCGGATTGTTCCTCCTGAACCGTTTCTGCACGCCCGATCCGTTGTCGGTTGGCTCACCGTTGACGGTCGGCAGTCTGCGGAACTTCCTGCTCTTGTCGTTTCCGCTGGCCGGGCCTTGATCCTGGCTGGAGAACACCTCCGGATTGTTCTTCCTGAGCCGCTCCTGCACGCCAGGCCGATTTTCGGCCGGCGCACCGTTGACGGTCGGCACCTTGCGCAACTTCCTGCCCTTGTCCTTTCCACTGGCCAGGCCCTGATCGTTCGGTTCGACAGCGGACCGGCCGGCGGACAAGTCCCTGCGCGTCAGCTTTTTCGGTTTGCCGGTGTTCTGGTCGGAGAAGGCGTTCGGATTGTTTTTCCTGAACCTCTCCTCGGCACTCAGCCTGTTCTCGGCCGGAGCACCGTTGACGGTCGGCGGCTTGCGGAACTTCTTGCCCTTCTGCTGAGCCGTGCCCTGCTCTCCGGTAACAGCAGCACCGGCATTTCCGGTCGCCTCTTGGTTGCCGCCCACGATGCCTTGCTTGCCAAGCTGCTTCCTGGACTTATTGCTGGGCAAATTCTCACCGTTCAGCGCCGGCTTACCGTTGACGAGCGGCAGTTTTTTACCGTTGGCTCCTGGCAGGGCGTGGTCGGTTTCAAGCTTACCGGTCGACAAGTCCTTCGACAGCGGAGTCGCGGTACCAGGCTGCTGGCCCTGTATCACACGCTGGCCAGGCTTCGGCGGCAAGCTACCCTGTTGCTGACTGAACGGAGTCTGACCGGACATGGCCGCTCTCTTTTTCAGCAGCGGCGGCAGCGCGACCCTGGCCGCCAGTGCAGCCGAGCCGGCCCCAACCGAGCCTCCGGCCGTCTTCTGGCCTGAAGTGAGGCCACCCTGAGCATTGTGATTGATGGTCTCGTTTTTGATCGTCGTGTTGATGTTGTTGATGACGGTCGTGTTGTGGATGTTGTTGAAGATGATGTCGTTCGGCGGCGGCACGATGTGACGCGGCGGGTTGATGAACGCAGGTATCGGCACGAACACCGGCGTTGGCAGGACGAAGACGTCGACCGGCGGCGGCGGCGCCACCAGCACGACGAAATCCGGCGGCGGCGGCGGCAGGAAGATCACCGCGATCGGCGGTGGCGGTTCGAAGTCGAAATCGGGATCGTCGAAATAGAGCACCGGCCTGTCGACGTAGACGATTTCCTCCTCCGGCGGCGGCGGCAAATCATACTCATAGACGGTGAATTCCTCCGGCGGCTCCAGGGCCGCATCGAAATGTTCGAGCCGCCGGCGCGCGTCCCAGGCATGCGGACCATGCGGATAGCGCCGCAGATAAGACCAATAGGCTTCCGGCGTGTCCTGCAGCCAGGTCTCGCGCCACGTCATCGCCTCGCGGCGCGCGGCGACGATGGCGCGCACGCGCTTGGCCATCGGATCGTGTGGATAAGCGCCGAGGAAATCCTCGTAGCCGCGCATCGTGTCGCGGTCGAGAGCCGCGACATAGGCGTCATGAGCGTTGAAGTCGCGGATCGCCCTGGTCCGATTGGACCGGGATTCGGCCTCCGAAACCTTGGGCGCGGGGGCGTCCGCGGCACGGTCGAAGAAGACGAACGGCGTGGTGATTCTCGAGGCATTCCACGGCACTTCCGCACCTTGCGTCACCTCGTTGACGCGCAGTCGTGTGCGGTCGAACACGTCGTCAAGCGACAATCCACCCGCGCGTATCATCTCGGCCAGCGCCTGGGCATAGGCGCCGTAGGGGCCTTTGCCTTCGGGCGCGACCGTTCCGGGAGCGGCGTTGAAGGCAATCAGCATGTTCGGATCGGGATCGACCAACGCAAGGCCGCCGGCCAGCGGCTCTTTCCACTTCGGGAAGGGATTTGGCCGCGCCGCGTCGAGCACGACGATGTTGACCTTCGTCGGCAATCCGGCCAGCGACTTGGTGACATCGGAGAGCCGCATCGCCTGAAGCGGCACGTCGGCTGGACTGGCAATCTGGGCATCGATCGGCAAATAGTAATTCTCGCCTTCGAACTGCACGCCGTGGCCGGCGAGATAGACGAAGACAATCGCGTCGGGACCGGCGGCGGAGACCTTGCCGAGGAAATCACGCAATGCGCCACGCAGCGATTCCTGATCAACATCGCGCGCCCCGACCACATCGAACCCGGCCGCCTGCAAGGTCTGCGCGATCAGGCCCGCATCATTGGCGGCGGTGGCGAGCTCGCCGGACTGATACGCGCCGTTGCCGATGACGAACGCCAGGCGCTTTTCACCTTGGGCGAGGGCCCCCGTCGCGGAGCTGACCGCGAAAAAGATAAGAGCGACGACGAGGCCGATGAATTTCTGAAGCGTCTGCATGTCCGCTATCGCCATCGATTCATATTAGTAACGACGAATAGGCCGAAATGTTTCCCAAAGATGCGAAATTAGAAGCCCGCACAAAGGCGGCTTTAGGGCGCAATTTCGTCGAAAGAACAGAGGCTTCAGAAATTTCCTGCGAACCGGCGGTCGTGACCTACCGCCGCCGCTTCGGCTTCCCCAGCAACGCGACGGCCTCGACATGGGGCGACCACAGGAACTGGTCGATCGGCGTCACGCTTTTCAAGGTGTAGCCGCCGTCGATGAGGATGCGCAGGTCGCGAGCCAGCGTTACAGGGTTGCAGGACACCGCGGCAATGAATGGAACATCCGAGCGGGCGATCTGCTTCGACTGGTCCTCGGCACCGGCGCGCGGCGGATCGAAGACCAAGCCGTCGAAGGCGTTCAACTCCTTGAACGTCAGTGGCCGGCGAAACAGGTCGCGACGCTCGCCCGTCACCCGCTTGATGCCTGTCGCGAAGCGGGATCCCCGGTCGAGCGCCGAAAGTGCGGCCGCATCGCCTTCGACCGCGTGCACTTCCGACGTCGCGGCCAACCGCAAGGCGAAGCTGCCGCAACCGGCAAAAAGGTCGGCGACCCTTTTTGCACGCTTCAGATGTCCGCCGACGATCTCGGCCATGGTCTGTTCGGCTGCCTCGGTCGCCTGCAGGAAGGCGCCCGGCGGTAGCGCCACCGCGACGCTGCCGAACATGACGACCGGCTTCCTTGGCTCAATGACGATCTCGTCATCGATGGACAGTCTGGCAAAGCCCTGCGCAATGACAAAATTGGCGGCGATACGGCGCTGGTGTTCGCCGAACTTCCCGGACTCATGCACCGCGATGTCGAGGCCGGAACCCGTAACGGTGACCGCCATCCGGAATGATTTGGTGGTGGCGCATATCAATTCGGCCAGCGCCCTCAGCTGGCCGAGTGCCGCGACGATCTCGGGCAGTGAGATCGGGCATTCGGATATGGAGATGATCTCCGGCGACAGATGGCGATTGAAGCCGAGCAACATGCCTGTTTCGGTGCGCCGGGCGGCAAGCACCACACGGCGGCGCGCCTGCGGTGCGCAGGCGACCAACTCTCCGATTTCGCACTCGATGCCCTTGCCCTTCAATGCGTGCACCACCTTTTCACGCTTCCACTGTCGGTAGGCTTCGGCTTCCAGATGCTGGAGGGCACAACCGCCGCATTCGGTGAAGTGGCGGCAGGCGGGTTCGATGCGCAGCGGCGAGGCCTCCAGCACCGCCATCAGCGCCGCACGATCCCTTTCGCGCGCGGCGGTGACGGTCTCGCCCGGCAGCGTGAAGGGAATGAACAGATCGCCGCTTTCGGTTTCGGCGATACCGTCGCCCTGCGATCCGAGCTTTCGTATTGTGAAGCGTGCGCTCATCGGTCCTTGACCCCACCGAGCAGGAATTCGCGATTGCCGTCCCCACCTTCGATCGGCGACAGATGCAGGCCGAGCGAACGCCAGCCGGGAACGGCATCCAGCCAATCCTGCAGCAGGCCCGCGACCCGGGCGGCATCGAAAGGATCCTTCAACAGACCCCCTTTGCCGATCGCCTCGCGGCCCGCCTCGAATTGCGGTTTGACCAGAAAGACCGCGCCGGCACCGGACTTGGCAAGAGCAAGTGCCGGCGGCAGCGCAAGTTTCAGCGAGATGAAACTGACGTCGGAAACGATGAAATCCGGACTGCGACCGGCAAGATCGGCGGCCGTGAGATCGCGTGCGTTCAAGCCTTCGATCACGGTTACGCGCGGATCAGCGCCGACATCAGGATGCATCTGGCCGTGCCCGACATCGATTGCCGTGACATGGGAGGCGCCGCGTTCGAGCAACACTTGGGTGAACCCGCCTGTCGAGGCGCCGATGTCGAGGGCTTCGCGGCCAGCGGGGTCGAGGCCGAAATGGTCCAGTCCGCCGATAAGTTTGAGCGCCGCGCGCGAGACATAGCCTTGCGCCGGATCATCGATGACAACAAGGCATTGCGGCGAAACGTTCTGACCGGGCTTGCGGGCAATGGCGCCGTCAACCGTCACCGTGCCGCGCTCGACCGCGTCGCGGGCACGCGAGCGGCTGGCGAACAGCCCGCGCTGGACGAGCAGGTCGTCGAGCCGCTGGCGTGTGCTGGCTGGCAGAGGCGAATTCATCGGCCTTCTCTGACGAAAGCCTGCGGTGAAGGCAAGAACATTACACCGAACAAGGTGACGTCTTGCGAGAGCGGCTGGTGCAGCGAGCCAAGCCGCGGCTTGCGCGCATCGCATCGGGTCCGGCAGAATATCAGTCGAGGAGGACCCCTGTTGTCGCAAACACGGAGGACGAATGCTGACGGGAACCTGCCACTGTGGCGCGGCCCACTGGACCCTGGAAGGCGATCCCGGCCCGGTGACGGCCTGCAACTGCACGCTTTGCCGCCGCTATGGCGCGCTCTGGGCCTATGATTATGTCAACGAACGCATTCGCGTTTCAGGGCGGACGGCCAGCTATACGCGCGCCGGCAAGGACGCACCGTCACTTGAAATCCTGTTCTGCCCGATATGCGCCTGCGTGCTGGCATGGCGCGGCTTGTGCGCCAGCGATTCTGGCCGAATACGGATCGCAGTCAATGTGCGGCTGGCACCACCCGAAGCCGTCGCCGACTTGCCGATCGACCATTTCGATGGCCTCGACACTTACGGCAATCTGCCCCGCGATGGCCGCTGTGTGCGCGACATGTGGTTTTAAAAGATGGTCCGTAAAACCTGGCGCTCGACAGCGGGAGACAGACCATCGTCCCGGTTCCCCGACGCCTGTTCACCTGGATGTTCGGTCACAACACCGGACGGAGGTGCGGGGTCCGGCAGCACCACAAGCTGCGGCACCTGCTTGTAGGAAAAGCCGCCGCGAATATCGCCAATCTTGCCGGCGACAATGCCTAGCGCCGCCTTTTCGAGATTGCGGTCGTAGGGTGTTTCGGCCGCAGCCGGCAAGACCATCACGGCCAAGAAGGCCGCGCCGCACAGAAGCGTCTTCATTGTTGTTGTCTCCCTGCCTGACGCCGGTCTAGCAGGGTGCCGTTGAAAAACGGCCAAGGGACACAGTAAGTGAAACGCCAAACGGCAGCGTTAACAACGCGTTACAAAATAAAGCCGGCAAACTGATCCAAGCTGTTCAGGTTTTGATTCAGGCGCGCTGGGCGCGGACCGTATGGCCGAGGGCCGTGAAAACAGTGCGCACGATCCCGGCGGCGTCGAGGCCGGCGTCGGCATACATCTTCTCCGGCTTGGCGTGGTCGGTGAAGGCGTCCGGCAGTACCAGCGGGCGTACCTTCAGGCCATTTTCCAGCAGTCCTTCATGGGCAAGGAACTGCAGTACATGGCTGGCGAAGCCTCCAATAGCGCCCTCCTCCACCGTCACCAGCACCTCATGCGAGCGGGCCAGCCGGCGGATCAAATCCTGGTCGAGCGGCTTGGCGAAGCGGGCGTCGGCAACGGTGGTGGAAAGCCCGGCCGCGCCGAGTTCCTCGCCGGCGATGAGGCAATCCTGCAAGCGCGTGCCGAAGGACAGCAGGGCAACCTTGCTGCCTTCCCGGACGATGCGGCCTTTGCCGATCTCGAGAACCGAGCCGCGCTCGGGCATGTCGACGCCGACCCCGTTGCCGCGCGGATAGCGGAAGGCGATCGGCCCATCGTCATAGCTGGCGGCGGTGCGCACCATGTGGCGCAACTCCGCTTCGTCGGCGGCAGCCATCACGACAAAGCCGGGCAGGCTTGCCAGGAAGGTGGTGTCGAACGCGCCGCAATGGGTGGCGCCATCGGCGCCGACAAAGCCGGCGCGATCGATGGGGAAACGCACCGGTAGTTTCTGGATCGCGACGTCATGGACGACCTGATCGTAGGCGCGCTGCAGGAACGTCGAATAGATCGCCGCGAACGGCTTGTAGCCTTCCGTCGCCAGGCCGGCGGCGAAGGTCACCGCATGCTGCTCGGCGATGCCGACATCGAAGGTCCTCGACGGGAACACCTCGCCGAACAGATCGAGGCCGGTGCCGCTCGGCATGGCGGCGGTGACGGCGACGATGCGATCGTCCTCGCGGCCCTCCTGGATCAGGCTTTCGGCGAACACCTTGGTGTAGGCCGGCGCGTTGGCTGGCGCCTTGGCCTGCGCGCCGGTGATGACGTCGAATTTATTGACGCCATGGTATTTGTCGGCGGCCGCTTCCGCCGGCGCATAACCCTTGCCCTTCTGGGTGACGACATGGATCAGCACCGGACCCTTGCCGTTGTCGCGGACATTTTTCAGGACCGGGATCAGATGCTCCAGATTGTGACCGTCGATCGGGCCGATGTGATAGAAGCCGAGTTCCTCGAACAAAGTGCCGCCGGTGACGTAGCCGCGCGCATGTTCGACCGCGCGGGTGATGGCTCGATCGGCCCGCTTGCCGAGATAGGAGGTCAGTTTCTTGCCAAAGTCGCGCAAGCCGATATAGGCCTTGCCGGAAGCCAGGCGCGCCAGATAGGCGCTCATGGCGCCGGTCGGCGGCGCAATCGACATGTCGTTGTCGTTGAGGATGACGATGAGGCGGGCATCGAGCGCGCCCGCATTGTTCATCGCCTCATAGGCCATGCCGGCCGACATTGCGCCGTCGCCGATGACTGAAATGACATTGTTGCGGCCGCCTGAAAGGTCGCGGGCGGCGGCCATGCCGAGACCAGCCGATATGGACGTCGAGGAGTGGGCGGCGCCGAACGGGTCATACTCGCTCTCGGCTCGGCGGGTGAAGCCCGACAAACCCCCTTCCTGGCGCAGGGTGCGGATGCGGTCCCGGCGTCCGGTCAGGATCTTGTGCGGATAGGCCTGGTGGCCGACATCCCAGATCAGCCGGTCATCGGGTGTGTTGAAGACATAATGCAGCGCCACCGTCAGTTCGACCACGCCAAGGCCGGCACCAAGGTGGCCGCCGGTGTGGGAGACAGCATCGACCAGTTCGGCGCGCAGCTCGGACGCCAGTTGCGGCAATTCGCTCTCGGCCAGCGTGCGCAGGTCGGCCGGGACGCGAACCTTGTCGAGAAGCGGCGTATGCGGCGTTGCGTTCACGTTGGGACCAGACTCTCTTTTCATCGGCGGGATAGGCCGCCGGCCGGCGAAAGTAAATGCGTGTCGGTGACGCGGACGGTCAGCCCCTCACCGCTCCGCTCAGCCTTCCGGCAGCGGAATGAACTCTTTCTCATCGCCAGGAACGATATCGAAGCGGCCGGTCTTCCATTCCTGCTTGGCCTGCTCGATGCGCTCCTTCGACGAAGAGACGAAATTCCACCAGATGTAGCGCTTCGAACCGAGCGAGGCGCCGCCGAACAGCATGAAATGCGCACCGGTTTGCGACGATATGACGATCTCGTCGCCGGGCCGGAACACCAGCAGCCGTTCGGCCGGAAAGACGTCGCCCGAAATCGAGACTTCGCCCTCCAGCGTGTAGATGGCGCGCTCTTCCGCATCGGCCGGGATTTTGACGCTGGCACCGGGCCCCAGCCGCAAATCGGCGTAGAGCGTGTCGGAATCTGCCCGCACCGGGGACCGCAACCCTTGGAAGTCACCGATGACGACGCGGCCGCTGACGCCTTCGGCATCGATCTCTGGAAGCCGCAGCGCCCCTGTGTTCTCGAACACCGGTGCAACCTCTTCCTTGCCGTCCGGCAGAGCCAGCCAGGTCTGCAGGCCGGAGATCGACATCGGCGCGCCGCGCAATTCCTGCGGCGTGCGCTCGGAGTGGACGATGCCACGGCCCGCGGTCATCAGGTTCACGTCGCCGGGTTCGATCACCATTTCGGTGCCGAGCGAATCGCGGTGCCTGATCTTACCATCGAACAGATAGGTCACTGTCGACAGGCCGATATGCGGGTGCGGACGGACATCGAGCGCCTGGCCGGCGCGCATGATCGCGGGGCCCATGCGATCGAAGAAAATGAACGGCCCGACCAGCCTTCTCTTGGCGGTCGGCAAGGCGCGGCGCACCTCGAAGCCGCCAATATCCTTGGCGTTGGGGATGACCATCAGTTCGATCTGGTCGCTGGCGAAGGCATCGCCGGCCTCAGGGTCTTTCCCCGGGAAGAAGCTCATGAACTCTCCTGGTCAGCGCTCGGTGGCCGCTTTGGACATGTCAGGCGAACCGGATCGCCGCCTTTGCTCTCAGTTTGGCTGCCACCTCTTCGCGATTGCGCGGATGCTGGTGGGTTTCGAGGGAATCAAGCAATTCGCGTGCGGATGCCGCGATGGCTTCGACCGCATGATCGAACGCATGCTGGTTCTGTTTCGACGGTCGCGTCGTTCCGCTGAGCTTGCGGACAAACTGGAGTGCCGCGTCGCGGACTTCGTCATTGGTTGCCGGCGGATCAAAATTGAACAGGGTCTTGATGTTTCTGCACATCGCTTCCGTATCTCCTCTTATCCGTTTCAATCGGGACGAGTTGTATCCTCAATCATGATCGTGTCCAAAAGTCGGTAAGCCTGCTCCGGACCTCAGTCCGCGTCGAGCGGCTCGGTTCCAACCGGCTTGCCGTCGCGCGACAGCCTGATCTTCTCGACCTTGTCCTCGGCGGCCTTCAGCAACCGGTCGCAATGCACCTTCAGCGCCTCGCCGCGCTCGTAGATCCGGATCGACTGGTCGAGCGGCACGTCGCCACGCTCCAGATCATCGACGATCTTCTCCAGCGCGTCGAGTGCCTGCTCGAAGCTCATCGCCTTGACGTCTTCGTTGATCTCACCAGTCATCATTCATCCTTTCATCAGTCGCCCGACATGGGCGGCGACCGAAAATGCCAATCCGTGCAGATCGTAGCCGCCCTCGAGCACGCTGACGAGCCGGTTGCCGCTATGGCGCGCGGCGCGCTGCATCAGCTGGCCGGTCGCCCAGTCGAAATCGTCCTCGGTCAGATTGATTTCCGCCAGCGGGTCGCGATGGTGGGCGTCGAAGCCGGCCGAAACGATGATCAAATCGGGCGCGAAATTGTCGAGTGCCGGCAGCACGCGCGACAGGAAAGCATCGCGAAACACCTCGCTGCCGGTCTGCGGCGCCAGCGGCGCGTTGACGATGTTGCCGGCGCCGGTCTCGTTCTTCGCGCCGGTGCCGGGATAGAGCGGCATCTGGTGCGTCGAGCAATAGAGCACCGAGGGATCGTCCCAGAAAATATCCTGCGTGCCGTTGCCGTGGTGCACGTCCCAATCGACGACGGCGACACGCTCCGCGCCATGCTTCTTCTGCGCATAGCGGGCAGCGATAGCCGCAGTGTTGAAGAAGCAGAAGCCCATGGCCGTGTTCTTTTCAGCATGATGGCCAGGCGGCCGGGCGGCGACGAAGACATTGTCGGCGCGGCCCGCAAAGACGTCGTCGACGGCGGCATTGGCGGCGCCGATCGCCGTGATCACCGCCTGCCAGCTCTTCGGGCTGGCAGTGGTGTCGGCGTCAATGCGGGCGAGGCCTTCATCGGGAATGGCAGCGCGCACGCGCGCGACGAAATCGGCGGGATGCGCGTAGAGGATGGTGGCCTCGTCGCCTTGCGGTGCCTCGACGCGGTCAAGCGCGGCAAAAGCTTCGTCGTCGAGCACGCGCTCGATGGCGCGCAAGCGGTCGGGCCGCTCGGGGTGACCTGGCGGGGTGATGTGTTCGAGGAAGATCGGGTGCGTGTAGAGACGAGTGGCCATGTCCCCCTATCTAGTGCCCCGGCGCCGTGATGGCCATGCGTTGCGGCTTGATCGCTGGGGAAAATCACGGCTGCGTCCATTCATGTCGCTGCGGGCATTGGCGTCGCCGGCGCTTCGGCGTAAGGTCGCCGCCACTGCCTGGTGCCCGCCGGTCTGTTTGTTTTAGCCGCATTCTGCGACGCCAAGTGATTCCACTTGGCTACAAGTGCTCTGGCGGGAGAATCGGGAACACGGTTTGATACCGTGGCGTGCCCAACGCTGTGAGGGGGACCGCGCCGGTAAGTGCCACTGTCAATGACGGGAAGGCACCGGACGCGGGTTGATCCCGAGCCAGAAGACCGGCCTGGCAGGCATCGTCATCCGCATGGTCAGGCGGATGATATCAGAGCGACGCGCGTCCTCCTGGACGCACAAAGTACGCTCTGAGAATTTGAACTGCTGCAATCGCAAGGGGACAAGCGATGCCGGAAGCTATGACCGCTCCAATGGGCGATGGATTTGATCAGATAGCGCGTGACGCGGTTTACCGCGCCATGTTCACGCGGCGCGACGTCCGCAGCCATTTTACATCGGAAACGATCGACGACGAGGTGCTGGCGCGGCTTTTGCTCGCCGCCCATCACGCGCCGTCAGTCGGCTTCATGCAGCCTTGGAATTTCATCGTCATCCGCGATGCCGCGCGACGGGCGGAGGTGCGCGATCTGTTCTTGGCGGCGCGCGAACAGGAACTGCCGGCAATCGAGGCGGACCGGCGGGCGCTTTACCGCAAGCTCAAGCTCGAAGGCATCTGCGAAAGCGCATTGAACATCTGCATCACCTGCGACCGCGAGCGCTCGAAAGCCTCGCCGCTGGGACGCTGGCACAATCCGGAAATGGATCTTTACAGCACGGTCTGCGCGGTGCAGAATTTTTGGCTGGCGGCACGCGCCGAGGGAGTCGGCGTCGGCTGGGTCAGCATCATCGAGGCGCAAGCGCTGAAGAGCCTGCTGTCCATCCCCGATCACGTGACGCCGATCGCCTATCTCTGCGTCGGCCGTGTCTCGGAGTTCGCGCCAAAACCGGATCTCGAAACGCATGGCTGGGGCCGACGGCTGCCGTTGCCCGACCTGATCATGAGCGAGACTTTTTGTGGGCAAGGCGAAGCGCCGCTCAAATCGACAGTGGCCCGCTTCAGCACTGTCGCCGGTGGGCCCGCCAGCCCAACCGATCAGCGTGTCGCGCCGGCCGTGCCCCAGCGCGAACCGTCGAAGGTGGAGAGCGCCTTGCGCTTGAGTTCCCGGAACTTCGACGAGGCATCGGCCAGCCTGGCGTCCCAGGCGGCATCGGGCACCTGACCCTCGATGGTCTTGAAATAGACCTGCATCAGGCAGGCGATGGCGAACGGCTCGATGAACGCCGCCTTAAAGGCCCAGGCAAAGACGATGGCCAGAACGAAGGCCCAACCGGCGAGCTGTCCTGGCATGACGTAAAGAATGGCGGCTGCCGGGGCCAGCATCAGCAGGAAGATGACGAAGGAGACCCCCCACATGATCACGGCCAGCCAGACGGCGTTCTTGACCATGATCTTGCCGTTCTGGGCGTAGAGCACGACGCCTTGCCGCGCGGTCTCGAAGGGTGAGGACGAATTGATGCGGATGTTGTAGCCGAGAATGATCTCGTCGACATAGGTCAGCGACAGGCGGATCACCGTGTTGAGGAACGAGACCAGGCCGCTCAGGCCCGGAATGG
The DNA here is from genome assembly GCF_037179605.1 of Mesorhizobium salmacidum (SeqCode). Taxonomy (NCBI): domain Bacteria; kingdom Pseudomonadati; phylum Pseudomonadota; class Alphaproteobacteria; order Hyphomicrobiales; family Phyllobacteriaceae; genus Mesorhizobium; species Mesorhizobium salmacidum (SeqCode). The sequence goes on along the minus strand of NZ_JAPYKS010000016.1, from coordinate 104,567 downwards.
GCAGGAAAGCCGCAATGCCGCTCAGCAGGCCGGTGATGGCGCGGATGGCGCCCTTGACCAGCTGGTCGACGACGAAAAGGATGTTCGCTTCGGCAAAGCGCTCGGTCACAACCTCTTTCGCGTAGGCGATCTGGTTCTGGCCGTCGGGTACGTCATGGCCGTCGATCAGATGCACCATGACGGCGATATGGCCTGCCTTGACGACGTAGAGGATGTATTCGCGGATCCAGTAGACAGCGATCGAGACGAGGCCGAAACCAACTACGCCGCCCCACATGGCAAAGGACAACGGCCCGTCGGGATCGGTGGAGATATGGCCGACGCCATAGCCGACCGAGGCGCCCGTGCCGGTGGCCATGATATAGGCCAGCGTGATGCCGAAATAGACGATCATACGAAAGACGATGAAAGGCCAGGTCCGCATCATGATGGACACCGACCTGCCGATATCGAAATCCCACATGCCCCGAATCCCCCAGAGGTGGCGTGGAGGATGCGCCCAAACCGTTTATTGTCAATTGCAGGCGGTGGCGGGAGCGCCACGGTGGCTCAGTTTGGCCGGGCTTCCGGCTTTTCGAGCAGGCCTTCGAGCAATTGCTTGAACGCTGCCACCACCTTCCTCGACGTCGCTTCGGGATCGTTCGAATTGGCGATCCGCTGCGCGGCCTGACTGCTCGCCCCGTTGATCAGCCGCGCCGCGGTCTCGGGATCGAGGCCCGGCACGACCACCCCCTCCTCTTGCAGCGCGGTCAGATGATCGGTCATTGAACCGACGCAGGCATTGGCATTCGACCACTGTGCCGGATCGCCCAGCACGGCCGGACCGTCCCGGAACATGATGCGCTGGATTTCCGGCTCCAGCGCCATTTCGATGTAGGTCGTGCATTCGTCGACGAAATGCTGCCAGCGGGTCGGCGCCCTCGACGCGACCTCATTCACCCGGGCGGCCATTTCCGCATCGATTTGCGCGATAACCGCCTGCAGCAGTCCCTTCTTATCGCCGAAGTGATGATAGAGGGCGCCGCGCGTCAGTCCGGCCGATGCGGTGAAATCGTCCATAGACGCTTCGGCATAACCGATGGTGCCAAAGGCTTGGCGCGCCGCGGCGATCAGCTTGGCACGCGTCTCGGCGATCATCTCCTTGCGGGGTCGGTGCATGCTCTGGCCTTATCTACATACGCTCCGTATGCCAATTGACATACGCGACGTATGGTTTATTTAACACTTATACGTCTCGTATGTAATTGTCGAATCGCCCCTTGTCGAGGAACAGGATCATGCAAAACCCCTACTCGGAAATCTTTCGCGCTCCTGGCGCCAGGGGCTTTGCCGCCGCCGGCTTCATGGCGCGCCTGCCGATCGCCATGGCGCCGATCGGCATCGTGGCGATGCTGTCGCAGACGCGTGGCGAATACTGGCTGGCGGGTGCGGTTTCGGCGACATTCGCCTTGGCCAATGCTTTCCTGGCGCCGCAAATATCGAGGTTGGTCGACCGCCTCGGCCAGACGCGGGTTGTCGTCCCCACCACCATCATCTCCGTGCTCGCATTCGCGGCCCTGATCGCATCGGCCAATCAGGACTGGCCGGTATGGACGCTATTCGTGTCGGCATTGCTGGCCGCGGCGATGCCAAGCATGCCGGCCATGGTACGCGCGCGCTGGACCGAGATTTTCCGGGGCCGGCCCGAGATGAACACCGCCTTCGCCTTCGAGTCGGCGGCCGACGAACTGGTCTACATCGCCGGCGCATCGCTGTCGGTTGGTCTCAGCGCCGCGCTGTTCCCGGAAGCGGGCGTGCTCGTCAGCACGCTGTTCCTAGCCCTGGGCTCGACAGCCTTCATCCTGCAGCGTTCGACCGAACCGCAGGTGCGACCGGTGGACCATGGCTCAACCGGTTCGGCTATCCGCCTGGGGCCGGTTCAAAACATCACCTTCGCAATGATCTTCATCGGCGCGACTTTCGCGACGACGGAGGTGAGCACGGTGGCGATCACCAAGGAACTCGGCCAGCCAGGCGCCGCAAGTCTCGTCATCGGCGTCTATGCGCTGGGCTCCTTCGTGCTCGGCATCATCATCGGCGCGCTCAACCTGAAAGCACCGCTGCAGCGCCAGCTCGCCATCGCGGTCGCGTTGGTCGCGCTCGGCACACTGCTGCCGCTTACCGCCAGCACCGTGCCCGTGCTCGCGCTGACTGTCTTCATCAGCGGCGTGGCGATCTCGCCGACCTTCATCACCGCCTTCGGCCTGATCGAACGGCATGTGCCTGAGACGATGCTGACCGAAGGCATCACCTGGGTGACCACCGGCATTGGCATCGGCATGGCGCTCGGTTCGTTCGCCGCCGGCGCGGTGGTGGATGCGTTCGGCGCCCAGAACGGGTTCTGGGTTTCGGTGGCATCGGGCGTTATCGCACTGGTCACGGTGCTGCTCGGCCAGCGCAGCCTCGCCACCCACGAATGCGAGTTGGAAGGATGCGAGGCGGCAATCCCGGCCGAGTGACAGCCAGGATTTCTTGAGCTCAGATAATCTCGGTCTTGGCGATGTGGATGCCAAACCCTTCGAGACCGACATAATGGCGTTCGCGCGAGGCGATCAGGTTGATGGAGGAAATGCCGAGATCCTTCAGGATCTGCGCACCAAGGCCGATCTCGCGCCATTCGCTCTCGCGCCGGCGCGCCTCTTCATGGTCCTCGCGATCGCCCGGCGCCGGGCGGTTGCGCTCCTGGTGGGCGACGCCGACCGAGCCCTCGCGCAGATAGACGATGACACCGCGCTTGCGTTCGCCCATCGCCTTCATGATGCCGTCGAGGCGGTGGCTGGTGCCGAACACGTCGGTTACGACATCCTCCGAATGCAGTCGCACCGGCACGTCCTCGCCATCGCGGATATCGCCGAAGACGATGGCGACGTGATGCATCGTGTCCCAGGGCAGCGTGTAGGTGAAGACCTGCGCCTTGCCACCCAGCGTCTCGATGTCGGAGCAGGCGACGCGCTCGACCAGCGTTTCCTTGCGCTGCCGGTAAGCGATGAGGTCGGCGACCGATACCTGCTTGAGACCGTGCTCCTCGGCGAAGGCCGCGACCTGCGGGCCGCGCTTGACGGTGCCGTCATCATTGACCAGTTCCGAGATCACGCCGATCGGCGGCAGGCCGGCGAGCTTGCAGAGGTCGACCGCGGCCTCGGTGTGACCCGAGCGCATCAACACGCCGCCTTCGCGCGCGATGAGCGGAAAGATGTGGCCAGGGCGGACGAAATCGGAGGCGCCGACATTGCCGTTGGCAAGATTGCGAACGGTCAGCGTGCGGTCGTCGGCTGAAATGCCTGTCGTGGTGCCATGCTTGAAGTCGACGCTGACGGTGAAGGCGGTCGTGTGGGCCGAATCATTGTCGGCCACCATCGGCGCGAGGTTCAGCCGCTTGGCCTCCTCGCGCGGCATCGGCGTACAGACGATGCCCGACGTGTTGCGCACGATGAAGGCCATCTTCTCCGGCGTGCAGTGGACGGCGGCGACAATCAGGTCGCCCTCGTTCTCACGCCCGTCATCGTCCATGACGACGACGATCTCGCCGCGTTCGAAGGCTCGAATTGCTTCGACGATTTTCTTCTGGTCGTAAGGCATAAAGCGCTCGTTTCACTCGCAGGGAGTAGGGGAATAGGGTAGTGCGGGAGTAGGGAAAAGGAAAATTTGGCCGTTTCGGCGTGGCAGCCAAGCTTAGTCACCTATTCCCTATCCCCTTCCTGTCTGTCCTCGGTGCCGCAGATAGTGGTCGGCGATGGCGCAGGCAACCATGGCCTCGCCGATCGGCACGGCGCGGATGCCGACGCAAGGGTCGTGGCGACCCTTGGTCATCACCTCCACGTCGTTGCCGTCCTTGTCGATCGATTTGCGCGGCGTCAGGATCGACGACGTCGGCTTCACGGCAAAGCGCGCGACGATCGCCTGGCCGGTGGAGATGCCGCCGAGTATGCCGCCGGCATTGTTGGACAGGAACACCGGCTTGCCGTCATTGCCCATACGCATCTCGTCGGCGTTCTGCTCACCGGTGATGCGGGCGGCCTCGAAGCCGTTGCCGATCTCGACGCCCTTGACGGCGTTGATCGACATCAGGCCGGAGGCAATGTCCTGGTCGAGCTTGGCGTAGATTGGCGCGCCGAGGCCAGGAGGCACACCGTCAGCGACGATCTCGATCACCGCGCCGACCGAGGAGCCGGCCTTGCGGATGCTGTCGAGATACTGCGTGAAAACAGAAACGGAAGCGGGATCGGGGGTGAAGAACGGATTTTCCGCGTCGCCGATGAAATTCCAGTTCCAGTTGGCGCGGTCGATCGACTTTTCGCCCATCGACACCAGCGCGCCGCGCACCACCATGCCCGGCACCACCTTGCGGGCGAGCGCGCCGGCGGCGACCCTGGCCGCGGTCTCGCGCGCGGAAGAGCGGCCGCCACCGCGATAGTCCCGTATGCCGTATTTGACGTCGTAGGTGTAGTCGGCATGGCCCGGCCGGAACTGGCGGGCGATCTCACCATAGTCCTTCGACCGCTGATCGACATTCTCGATCAGCATCGACACCGGCGTGCCGGTGGTGATCATCGTCGCGCCGTCCTCGTCGAGGACGAAGCCCGAGAGGATCTTCACTTCGTCCGGCTCGCGGCGTTGGGTGACGAAGCGCGACTGGCCGGGTCGGCGCTTGTCGAGTTCGGCCTGGATTTCATCGCGCGTGAAACGGATACCCGGCGGACAGCCATCGACCACGCAGCCGAGCGCCGCGCCATGGCTCTCGCCCCAGGTGGTGACGCGGAAAAGATGGCCAAACGTGTTGTGAGACATGGAAAGTGCCCTGCCCGGCATCGAAACCGGCTGAAGCCAGCCTTCTATTGGCGTTTTCCACAGTGGTCAAACTGTGATCTGGCGGATTTAGTTTTGACACATTCGGTTGGTTTCTGCTCTGCTCCATTCGCCGTTGAGGATCCGCCGCCACCCAGGCCGGCGCAATGACCAAAGAGGACGATGATGCGTACCCTGATTGGCGCTGTTGCCGCCACGCTGCTGCTTTCCACCGCCGCCTTTGCCGGCCAGACCGAAGGCCTGATCAAGAAGGTCGACAAGGACGCGTTGACGCTGACGCTTGATGACGGCAAATCCTACAAGCTGAACGCCGAGACCGATCTCGACGCGCTGAAGCCAGGCATGGACATCGTCATCGCTTACGATGTGACCGATGGCGAAAACGTCGTCACCGACATGCAGTTGCCGGGAGACAGCGACACGAACTAAAGCGCGTCGCGTCGAAATGGATTCATGCGACACGCTTTAGGTCTTGTTTTGTGCATGTCGTCTTCCCCAAAACCGAGGTCACTTTGGGCGACATGCATTAGGAATTGGCCTTTACCAGGCGTCCTAAAGCCACTCCAGGCTGTTGCCTTCAAGTTTGAGCACGCGATCGTGCGGTATCTCCAGGTTCGCGGCCTCGTCCTCGGGCCTATCAAGCACGAAGCGAAACAGGGCGCGCATGACACCGCCATGCGTGACACAGATCGTCTTGCGGTCGATCTCGTCGAACCATGGCTTCACCCGCTCAAGCAGCATCTGGTAACTCTCGGCACCTTCGCCCGGCGGCTGAAAATTCCATTTGTCGCGAGCACGCGTCCTGCTTGCCCCGGGAGACCGCGTATCGAGCTCGGCAAAGGTAAAACCCTGCCAATCGCCGAAATTGACTTCAATGAGCCTGATATCGGTTCGATAGGCGAGCGGATCGAGCTTCATGGCGGCGCGGATGCGCTCCATCGTCTCGCACGTCCGCCTCATTGGGCTGGCGACGAAGTCGAACTCGTTGGGATCGCCGATGAGTTCGGCCAGCCGATGGCCGTTTCTGGTCGCCTGCTCGCGGCCGAGGGCATTGAGATCGGTGTCGGCCTGGCCCTGAAGCCGGAACTCGGCGTTCCACGCGGTCTGGCCGTGGCGCACGATATAAACCAGCGGGTACATCAGCTCTTCCGAAGATCGGGCCAGGGCCTGGACGGAGGATAGGCGGAGAGAACTAATCCTTGACCGTCGAAATATCCGGCGCGTCGACCGCCTTCATGCCGACGACGTGATAGCCGGAATCGACATGGTGCACCTCGCCGGTGACGCCACGCGACAGGTCGGACAGGAAATAGACGCCGGAATCGCCGACTTCTTCCTGCGTGACTGTCTGCTTCAGCGGCGAATTGTATTCGTTCCACTTCAGGATGTAGCGGAAATCGCCGATGCCGGAGGCGGCAAGCGTCTTGATCGGCCCGGCGGAAATCGCGTTGACGCGGATCTTCTTGGCGCCGAGATCAACCGCGAGGTAACGCACGCTGGCCTCGAGCGCCGCCTTGGCGACGCCCATGACGTTATAGTGCGGCATCACCTTCTCGGCGCCGTAATAGGTCAGCGTCAGCAGCGAACCGCCCTCGGTCATCAGCGCTTCGGCGCGCTTGGCGATGGTGGTGAAGGAATAGACCGAAATGTCCATGGTGCGCAGGAAATTGTCGCGCGTCGTCTCGACATAGCGGCCGGTCAGCTCGTCCTTGTCGGAAAAAGCGATGGCGTGGACGAGGAAGTCGAGCTTGCCCCAATGCTTGGCGACATTGGCGAAAACCTCGTCCAAGCTCGCAGGATCGGTGACGTCGCAATGGCCGGCGACAAAGGCGCCCAGTTCCGCCGCCAGCGGCTCGACGCGCTTCTTGAAGGCTTCGCCCTGATAGGTCAGTGCGATCTCGGCGCCATGATCGACGCAGGCTTTGGCAATGCCATAGGCGATCGACCTGTTATTGGCGACGCCAAGAATAAGGCCGCGCTTGCCGGCCATTAGGCCCTGTCCACCCGCCATGTCAGCGCTCTCCGCAAGGTTTCTGCTTTGTGGAGTGCCTATCGCACAGGCACACAGCCCCTTCAAGCGTTCAAACCGGACAGTTCGGGGGACAAAAGCTCTTGATCAGCCTTTTTGGCCCCGCAACAGCGATTCCAGCGCGCTGTCACCGCCTTCCGGCAGCATGATGCGCACATGGGCGTAGAGGTCGCCATGGCCGCCGGCTTTCTCGGGCAAGCCCCTGCCCTTGAGCCGCAGGACCTTGTCGGAACTCGACCAGGCGGGAACGTTGACAGCGAGCCTGCCGGTCGGCGTCTCGACCGGCACCTTGGCGCCCAGCACCGCATCGGCCAGCGAAACCGGCAGATCGGCGTGCAGGTCGCGACCCTCGATGCGGTAGCGCGGATGGCGGCGAATGTGGATCTTGACCAGTGCGTCGCCGGGCTGGCCCGGTCCCTGCTCGCCCTGGCCTTTCAACCGGATGGTCTGGCCATCCTCGACATAGGCCGGCAGCTTGACCGCCACCTTGCGGCCGTCCGGGAACATCGCCGTCACCTTTTCGGCGTTCGCAGCTTCCTCGATGGTGACGTCGAGCGTGACGTTCAGGTCAGCTGATGTCGCCGGCTGGCGGCGGTCGCCTGCGCCTGGCCCGCGCGCGCCTGAAAAGGCATCGCCGAAAATCTGGCTGAAGATGTCGCTGTTGCCGTCGAACGGATCGCCACCGGGGCGGCCCGAGCGGAACTCGAATCGCGAGCCGCCGGCGCCCTGTTGCTGGCGGCGAAACCCGGCAAAGGGGTCGCCGCCACCGGCCGCACCTTCAAAACCCTGGAAACGCGGCTTGCCGTCGGCGTCGATTTCGCCACGATCGAAAGCGGCACGGTTCTTCTCGTCGCCGATGACCTCATAGGCCTGATTGGCCGCGGCAAAACGGTCCTTCGCCTTCGGATCATTCGGATTCTGGTCCGGATGATGCTTCTTGGCGAGTTTCCGGTACGCCGATTTTATGTCCTTGGCCGATGCGTTCTTTGCAACGCCCAGCACCTCATAGGGGTCGCGCATGCTTCCTGCCCTGGAAAAGGAGTGAGTCCATACTTGCCCCCTATATGCGCTCGCATAGGAAGAAATTCCAGTAGCGGTGCGTCATATCAAGGACGGAAAATCAGAGTGCCTTGAAGCCCTGCATGCGCCAGCCGCCGGCGCTGGCAAGACAGAGTTCGCCCTCGAACATGGCAACGCCGTCAAAGCTCTCGCGCGAAGCCCTGAAGCGGCGGCACGTCTGGCCGCTGTCCTTCAATTCCGCCAGTTCCGTGATGGAGCCGCGCGAGCCGGTGCCGGCATTCGCCCAAGGCACGGCCTGGCCACTGAGTTGCTCGATGTCGGCGGAGGATACCGCATTGCCGATCGTCGTCTGGTCGGAGTCGCGATCCGAATCGGCCGGCTTGGCCGAAGCCGACGTGCTGCTGGTCAGGATCGAGCGGTCGACTTCGGCTTTGTCCAGGCTGAAGCCGCCCGCACCGCAGCCAGCAAGCGGCAGGGCGATTGCCACGATCGCCGCTTTCGCGCTGGCTGAAGCGATAACGCCCCATTGCCTGCTGTCAAAAGCTTGCGCGATACGCGACAATCGGCAACCTCCCTGATCTCGTGACAATTTGAGAAAAACTATGAGTGACACAGCGTTAATAACCAGTGACTTTACCGAAGCGGCCGAGCCGTTTCGTCTCTTTGCCGCATGGCTGGACGACGCCACCAAGAGCGAAATCAACGATGCCAACGGCGTGGCGCTGGCGACCGTCGATGCCGAGGGCATGCCGGACGTACGGATGGTGCTGCTCAAGGGGTTCGATGAAAGCGGCTTTGTGTTCTACACGAATTTCGAAAGCGCCAAGGGCCAGGAGATTCTAGGCAGCATGAAGGCGGCGATGTGTTTCCACTGGAAATCGTTGCGCCGCCAGGTCCGCATTCGCGGTCCGGTGGAAATCGTCAGCGACGCCGAGGCCGACAGCTATTACGCGACGCGGCCCCGCGGCAGCCGCATCGGCGCCTGGGCCTCGAAGCAGTCGCGGCCGCTGGAAAGCCGCTTTGCCCTGGAAAAGGCCGTCGCGGAATACACGGCGCGCTACGCGATCGGCGAGATTCCACGACCCAAGCACTGGTCGGGCTTCCGCATCGTGCCGAAGACGATCGAATTCTGGCACGACAGGCCGTTCCGGCTGCATGACCGAGTGGTCTTCTCACGCGACGCCGATGGTGGGTGGAGCAAGACGAGGCTTTATCCCTGAAAGGGTAAGGTTCAGCCCTTTTTCCTGGTCATGAATGCCGTGAGGGCCGCGCGCGCCTCATCGGATTTCAGCCGCTCACGGAAATGCTCGCTCTCCACTCCGATGCGGGCAACCAGATCGTCGCGTGAGCCGCGCATCAGGTCGCGCGCGATCTTGAGAGCCTGCGGGGGCTTGGCCGCGATCTGGCCGGCTGCCGAGAGGACCGAGGCCTCCAGAGCGCCCTCCTCGACCACCTCGTAGATCAGTCCAGCGGCCTTCGCGCGCTCGGCCGAGAAGCCTTCGCCGAGGGCAAGCAGCGCAAACGCAGCTTGCTGACCCAGGATGCGCGGCGCCAAAAGGCTCGATCCAGCCTCCGGCACGAGGCCGAGATCGACGAAGGGCGTGCGGAACACGGTGCGTGGCGTGGCGAAGGTCAGATCGCAATGCAGGTTGATCGTGGTGCCGATGCCGACCGCGATGCCGTCGACGCCAGAGACGATGGGTTTTTCGACCCGGGCCAACGCCAGCAGGAAATCCCAGACTTCCGTGCCACCATCGCCGCCGGTAGCCATAACCATGAAATCGGCAAGGTCGTTGCCGGATGAGAAGGCGCCGGGCGCACCGAGAAAGACATGAACGCGGACCGCCGGATCGGCGTCGCCTTCGGCAAGGGCCGCCGACATCTTGGCATACATGGCGCGCGTCAGGGCGTTCTTCTTGTCCGGGCGGTTCATGCGGATGATCTGGATGGCGCCCTGGCGCTCGACGAGGATGTGGTCTGTCACGGTCTTTTCCTTGTGAAGGTCAGGCAGAAATCAGCGCCTTGCCGGCAGCAGCCAGGCTTTCGGCGCCGCCGATGACGCGCTCCTTCAAAGCGCTGACTTCGCCAAGCAGGTTTTCGGCGAAGAAGCGGCAAAGCGCGATGCGGCCCTGGTCGGCAAGAGCGGCCCGCGCCAGATAGGCGCCGCCGGCGGCAAGCGAGATCAGCCTGAGATAAGGCGTCGCACCCGCCAGCGCCTCCTCCGTCCGGCCGTCGGCCGACAATTTCTGCAGGAAGCGCGTTGCTTGCGTCAAATCGGAGAGCGCCTGATCGAGAGCATCAGCGGTGCGGCCAAACCCTTCGAGGTTCGACGTTCCCACCGCATTGGCGATACCAGCCAGTTCGTCGATATAGCCATGCACGTGCTCGCCGCCACCAAGCGGCAGCTTGCGCATCACCAGATCGATCGCCTGGATGCCGTTGGTGCCCTCATAGATCGGCGCGATACGGGCGTCGCGATAGAGGGCTGCCGCACCCGTTTCCTCGATGAAGCCCATGCCGCCATGCACCTGGACGCCAAGCGAGGCGACCTCGACGCCGACATCGGTGGAAAAGGCCTTGGCGAGCGGCGTCAAGAGATTGGCACGGTCGCGCCAATGCGCCGCCTCGTCATCGGACGTTGCGCGCGCGAGATCGATGGCGTGGGCGCAGGAATAGCTGATGGCGCGGGCGATCTGTGTCAGCGCCTTCATGGTGAGGAGATTGCGCTGCACGTCCGGGTGATGGACGATCGGCGCCATGCCGGTGCCACCAAAGCTTGCCGCCTTGCCCTGACGGCGCTCATTGGCATAGGCGATCGCTTTCTGGGTCGCGGCCTCCGCGACAGCGACGCCCTGCATGCCGACGCAAAGCCGCGCATTGTTCATCATGGTGAACATGCAGGCGAGGCCCTTGTTCTCCTCGCCGATCAGCCAGCCGATCGCGCCGGGTTGGGCACCCTGGAAACCGTCGCCATAGATCATGGTGCAGGTCGGCGAGGCATGGATGCCGAGCTTGTGCTCGAGCCCGGAACAGAAGACGTCGTTGCGCGCACCCAGCGTGCCATCGTCGCCGACCAGGAATTTCGGCACCAGGAACAGCGAGATGCCGCGCGTTCCGGCCGGTGCATCGGGCAGCCGCGCCAGCACCAGGTGGACGATGTTGTCGGTGAAATCGTGCTCGCCATAGGTGATGAATATCTTCTGGCCGAAGATGCGGTAGGTGCCGTCGCCGGCCGGCTCGGCGCGGCTGCGCAGGGCGGCGAGGTCCGATCCGGCCTGCGGCTCGGTCAGGTTCATCGTGCCCATCCATTCGCCGGAGACGAGCTTTGCGAGATATTTGGCCTTGAGGTCCTCAGAGGCGTGTTTATCGAGCGCTTCGACCGCGCCCATGGTCAGCGTCGGACCGATGCCGAAGGCCATGGCGGCCGAATTCCACATTTCGAGCGCGGCGACGCCGAGCATGGTCGGCAGGGCCTGACCGCCATACTCTTCCGGCCCGGAGAGCGCGTTCCAGCCGCCTTCGATCCAGCGGCGATAGAGTTCCTTCCAGCCCGCCGGGGTGGTGACAACCGCGTCCTTCAACACGGCGCCTCGTTCGTCGCCGATCTTATAAAGGGGTGCCACCTCCTCGGTGGCGAAGCGGCCGGCTTCGCCAAGGACGGCATCGACCAGATCCTCGCCGAGATCGCCGAACGCACCGGCATCAATGGCCGATTTCATGCCGGCGACGTGCTTCAGGGTGAACGCAATATCCTCGACCGGTGCCCGATACATGCCGCTCGATCCTCCTGATGCACCGGCCTCGCCGACGCTAGAGCCAGTGCCGCCGCAAAACCATCCGCCTTTGGGCGGTCTCCCATTTCTTTTTACGTAAACGTCAAAATTTGTCACGCAGATTTTGCAATCGGGCCGGCCTGTATTAAATTGGACCGATGCCGGATCAGATCGAACGGCGACAGAAAACCAGCCGACCGGAACATTCCAATGCTTGCCAGACCTGACGCCTATCGCTGTATTGAATGCGGCTTATCCTATCGGGCAGCGGGATTTTCCTACTATCACGGCGAGGTGGCAAACGGTGCCGCCTACTGGTCGGATCGCGGCATATTGTGCTCGCCGCGATGCTCGCTTGCCCACCACCGCAAACGCGCCGCCGAAGGGACACTGCAGCAAGAGCCCGCGCCGGACCCGTTCGAATCTCAGCCGTTCAGCCAGCGGTGAAAGCTGGGCCAGAGGAGACATGCTGCCCAACAAGCAGGCCGTTATTGCGCGGACCCGGTCAGCGCTGCCCTCCCCTGACGAGGCCGCAGTCATGCGCCTCTCAATCGAGGATCGGATCGCCTTGCGTAGGCGATTGTGAATCCGCCCGAACCGAATGAAGCGCTACGCGCAGCCGCCAATGCTTACAAACGACTGGTCGTGGATTCCCCGTAAATTTCGCGCTTGCCAGCTATCTGCTAAGGACCGCGTCGATCCTGGCCATTCCCGAAGTAAATCCTTAACCATAGCGGTCCAGGATTTGCCTTTGATCAATGGGGATTCCCTGTTTGAAAAGGACGGCGTGTTTCCTTCGCCGCACAGCGCTTCTCGCTTTTGCGGCGACGATGGCGCTGTCGATGGCGGCAAAGGCTTCGGACTTTTCCGAGCCGTGGAAGAGTGCCGACCGTGCCCTGGTGGTCGATGCCTACGAGTACAATTCCATCGACTGGGCCCGGCTTGCCACCGACAAACGCATCGTCGCTTTCATCAACAAGGCGTCCGACGGCATGCCGCCGCCCTACTTCTGTTTCGGCGGCGACACCGACGTGAAGCTGTGCAAGGCGCTGTGGAAACGCCACGCGGTGACGCGCGAATTGTTCCAGACACGCAGGGTCGTGGCCAAGGCGCTCGGCATGAAATGGGGCGCCTATCATCTCGCCCGTCCCGGCAATCCGGTCGAGCAGGCCAACAATTTCCTCGATTTCGCCGACCCCGCGCCGGATGATCTCATGGCTCTCGACCTCGAGGGCAACGATCCCTCGCAATGGATGTCGCTCGATGACGCCGAGGAGTTCGCGCGCCAGGTGCATCGGCGCGTCGGCCGCTTCCCGGTGCTCTACACCAATGGCAAAACCGCCCAATATATCGCCGACAACCGCTACAAATACCGGCTCCTGTCGCGACTGCCCCTGTGGTACGCGCGCTACAAGCCCGACATCGACGTGCATTTTCCGATGGGCAACTGGCAGGGCTACGCGCTCTGGCAGTTTTCGGCGCAGGCCAATTGCGGGCGCTTCCGTTGCCCCTACAGGGTTGCCGGCACGCCCGACAACATCGACGTCAACGTGGCGCCCACGGATGCAGTCACGCTGCGCCAGCAATGGCCCTTTGGCGGCCTGATCGACGTGCCTCCCGATTATCTTGCCAGCGTGCCGGTGCCGCTCTCGCGGGAAGCCGCCCTGGCCGGCAAAGCGACCATCATCTATGCCGATGTGGCGACGCCGCCGACATTCGAGGAAATGGCCGCCGTGCTCGGTTCGCGCTGGTCGAAATTCCGCGACGGGTTCCGCATGCCTGTCGTGAAGACGGTGCCGCGACGGCCGGGCTTCGGCATTGTCCAATATGTCGTCTGGAAGCGGGCCGGGCAGCGTTCACCCGAGCAACTCGACGCCGCCTTCGCAGCGGCCGCCGACCCGCTGAGCACGGCCTCGACAACTCTCGACCGCGGCCAGCGGTAGCCGCCACCCGGTCGGAGCTTCAGCCTGCCTGCTCGCGCGCCACGGCCTGCCAGCCGATGTCGCGGCGGCAGAACCCGTCCGGCCAGTCGATCCGGTCGAGCGCGGCATAGGCCCGCGCCTGCGCCTCGCCAACGGTGGCGCCGGTCGCCGTGACGTTGAGCACACGGCCGCCATTGGCGACCAGCGCGCCGCCATTGATGGCTGTACCGGCATGGAAAATCTGGACGCCTTCGCCCGCGGCGTCCTCGACGCCGCGGATGACGGAGCCTTTCTCCGGCGTGCCGGGATAGCCCCTCGCCGCCATCACAACGGTCAGCGCCGCCTCGTCGCGCCAGCGCACGGAGGTATGCGCAAGCTGGCCGTCGACGGCGGCATTGAGCAGCACCACAAGATCGTCCTTCAGCCGCATCATCAACACCTGGCATTCAGGATCGCCGAAGCGGGTGTTGTATTCGATCAGCTTCGGCCCGTTTTCCGTGATCATCAGCCCGGCGAACAGAATGCCGGCGAAAGGCGCACCGAGATCGGCCATGCCGCGCATGGTCGGCTCGATGATCTCGCGCATGGTGCGCTCGATCATGTCAGGCGTCATCACCGGGGCCGGCGAATAGGCGCCCATGCCGCCGGTGTTGGGACCGACATCGCCGTCGCCGACGCGCTTGTGGTCCTGCGCGGTGCCGAAGGGAAGCGCCGTTGTGCCGTCGCAGAGGCAGAAGAAACTCGCCTCCTCGCCGGTCATGAATTCCTCGATCACCACCTCCGCGCCTGCGGCGCCGAACGACCCATCGAAACAGGCATCGACTGCCGCCTGTGCTTCATCCATCGTCATGGCGACGGTGACACCCTTGCCGGCTGCGAGCCCGTCGGCCTTGATGACGATCGGCGCACCCATCTTCTCGACATAGGCCTTGGCGGAGGCGAGATCGCCGAACCGGCCATAGGCGGCGGTCGGGATGTTGTAGCGGGCGCAGAGATCCTTGGTGAAACCCTTTGAGCCTTCCAGCCGCGCGGCGGCCTTTGAAGGCCCGAAGACGCGGATGTTTTCGGCGCGCAGATCATCGGCGATACCGGCCACCAGCGGCCCTTCCGGACCGACCACGACGAGATCGATTTTTTTCTCGCCGCAGAAGGCGGCTACGGCGGCATGGTCGGCGATATCGAGCTTCACCAGTTCGGCCTCGGCGCCGATGCCCGGATTGCCTGGAGCCGCGTAGAGCTTGATCAGCAGCGGCGAAGCGGCGATCTTCCAGGCCAGCGCATGTTCGCGGCCGCCGGAGCCGAGAAGAAGAACGTTCATGGCCACCTCTTGATGCCGACTATCCCATAGAGAAAACAACCCGCTATTGCTCTCTGAACGACGGGTCAAGGCATCAGGGTGGATTGATCTGAATTGCGCACGGAAACGTTATGCCTGTCGAATAGGGGGCGCAGGCCGCCAGCGCCCCCTATTCTGGCTCTCGTTCAGCCTTGGTGGACCACCGGGAACCAATCCTCGCGCAGCTTCTGCCCCGGCCGCATGCCATGACCATGGTAGGGCGGCGAGGTGCGGCCCGGCCGCTCGACATAATGGGCATCGTCGCCGACCCAACGCAGCGACAGCGCCCGGCGCCGGGCCGCGGTCATATTGCCACGCGCGCCGTGCGCCGTCCTGAAGTCGAACAGGATGGCGTCGCCCGGCTCCATCTCCCACTCGATGACTTTCATCGATGGATCGTTGTCGGGATCGGGCACCGGACGATAATCACCCTCGGCGCCGTAGAAATTGCCGTCGTCCAGCCAGCGTACCGGCAGGATCATCTTGTCCCATTTGTGCGAGCCGGCGATCAGACGCAGCGTCGCCTCCTTCACCGGATCGATAGGGATCCAGAAGCTCACCGTCTGCTGGCCGTCGACGAAATAATAGGGAATGTCCTGGTGCCACGGCGTCGGCTTCTGCGTGCCAGGTTCCTTGACCAGAACATGGTCGTGGAAGAACTGCGCGGTGCGCGACCGCATCACCGCGGCTGCCAGTCGCGCCGCGGGCGATTCGCGCACCACCTTGACGAATTCGGGGATGCGCTCCCAATTGCAGTAATCGTCGAAAAAGCTGCCGAGGCCATTGGCAATGTCGGACGCCGTGGCGCTGCGGTTCTGCATGTTGCGCTCGATGCCGGCGGCGATCGTGTCGACCCAGCCCTTGAAGGCGCCGCGGACACAGACCGCGCCGTCGCGCTGGTAGTCGGCGATTGTCCGCGCATCTATGATTTCGGTGTCCATTGCCCGTGGAGCGGTTTGGAAAGCCATGTTGTCCTCCTTTCAGTATCGAGGCGACTATCGCAACGGCCGCTCATTCAGTAAAATAATAACTTCTCATCCGGCACATAGGTTTGAACTATGAGTCTGACGCTCACCCAGCTACGCTATCTCATCGCCGTCGCCCGCCATGGCAGCGTCACGGGCGCAGCCCGGGCGCTCAACATTTCGCAACCGTCTATTTCGGTGGCGATCGACGCCATCGAAAAGGATTTCGGCCAGAAACTGTTCGTGCGCCAGCGTGGAAGCGGTGTCTCGCTGACCTCTTTCGGTCGTGCCGCCGTGGCAAAGGCAAAGCAGGTTCTTGCCGAGACAGACGAACTCCTGGGCTTGGGGAAGGTCAACTCGGCGATCGGCGGCGAGCTGGTGCTCGGCTGCTTCGAGGATCTGGCGCCCTATTTCGCGCCGGGCCTCATCCGCGCCTTCTCCGAACGCCATCCAGCGGTCGCCGTCATCGTCCGCGACGAGACGTTCGAGACGCTCGGGCGACGCCTGGCGGACGCCGCCGTCGATCTCGGTCTCAGCTACGATCTCGGCCTGCCGTCGCATTTCGCCCGCATCCTGCTGCACGAGCTGCGGCCGCATGCGCTGTTGCCGGCGGGCCACGCGCTGGCGGACCGCCAGGAGGTCAGCCTGGCGGATCTGGCCGCCTACCCGCTGATCACGACCGACCAGCCGCATAGCTGGCAGCATATGCTTGACCTGTTCCGCAGCCGTGGCCTGTCACCCGTCGCCGACATGCGCACAAGCTCGTTCGAACTCCAGCGCAGCATGGTGGCGAACGGCTTCGGCGTCGCGGTCAGCTATACCCGCCCGCATGGCGACCACAGCTATGACGGCTTGCGCCTCGTCTGCAAACCGCTGTCGGATCCGCTGCCCATGCAGCGCATCATCCTCACCCACGATACGCATCAGCGCGTGTCGAATGTGGCGCTAGCTTTCATCGAGGTGGCGAAAGTCTGGTTTTCCACACGCGACATCTTCACCTCCTGACGGGTGGACGGGCGCTCCTGCCCTGCTTGCCGCTTGACGGTTTCCGCTGCTGCTGCCACTCCATGCCAATGGAACCTGTCCAGTCGAAAGCGTCCCAGGGCCGCGTCTCCGATGCGCCGAACCGCCATTGGGTCTACCGCGTGCTGCCGCGCGCGGTCTGGCCCTATGCACAGCTTGCACGGTGGGACAGGCCGATCGGCTGGCAGTTGCTTTTGTGGCCATGCTGGTGGTCCGCCGCACTGGCGGCGAGCGCCTATCCCCGGCCTGGCGACCCGCTGCTTTCGCTGCTGCCGGCGCCACTCTATCTCGTGCTGTTCCTGATTGGCGCCATTGCCATGCGTGGCGCCGGCTGCACCTATAACGACATTGTCGACGAGGACATCGACAACCAGGTCGAACGCACCCGCTCACGCCCGCTGCCATCCGGCCAGACCACGCGCCGGCGGGCCTGGCTGTTTCTGGTGCTGCAAGCCCTGGTCGGCCTGGCGGTACTCCTGCAGTTCAACAGCTTCGCCATCCTGCTCGGCGTCTGCTCGCTCGCGATCGTGGCCGTCTACCCATTCATGAAGCGGATAACCAACTGGCCGCAACTGTTTCTCGGTTTTGCCTTTTCCTGGGGCGCGCTGATGGGATGGGCGGTCGAGTTCGGTGATCTCGATGGTCCCGCCATCATGCTCTATATCGGTTCGATCCTGTGGGTGATCGGCTACGACACGATCTATGCGCACCAGGACAAGGAAGACGACGCCATTGTCGGCGTGCGTTCGACGGCGCGGTTGTTCGGCGACAACACCAAAGCGTGGCTCGCTGGGCTTTATGGCGGTACGCTGATCTGCTTCGCCATCGCCTTCGCCTCGGCGCAGACCCCGGTGGTGGCGCTGGCTGGCTTGATAGCGGCCGGTGCCCATATGGCCCGGCAGATCGCGGTGCTGGATATCGACGATCCGGACCAATGCCTGCGGCTGTTCCGGTCGAACAACCAGGTCGGCTGGCTGATCTTCCTCGGCCTGATCGGCGGCGCGCTATGGGTGGCGCTGAAGCCGCTGGTGTAGCGGCTTTTTCCCCTCCTCCCCGTTACGGGAAGAAGGGGAGCCAAGTCTCACTCGCGCGCAATGATCTCCTGGCCGTCGATGACCAGCCTGAGGCCGAGGTCACCAGCCCTGCGGCGGGCAAGGAAGCGCGGGCGGCGCATGGTCGAAACACGGCCTTTGCGGCGGTCCTGCGGCGGCAATGTCTTGATGGCGGCGCCGAGCGATTCTTCCAGGGTGCGGGCGACGCCGTCGGATTCGATCAACAGCATCGGCAGGCGGTAGGCATCGGCCCAGGCGCGCCAGTCGGCGGCGACGTCTTCGAGATCGTCAGCCACCAGCAGCGGCACCGACAACATCGGATCGTTGTGCAGGAGTTCAAGGGTCACCGTGACATTGCCTTCCGGATCCTCCATCGCACGAGCGGCGACACCGCGAAATGCATTGGCGGGCAGCACAATGATCGCCGGCAGGCCGCTCATCTCGAGCAGGCGGCGGATCACGGCGCCACGCTGGTCGATGGTGAAGGTCACGTCGCCATAATCGTCGCGTGTCGCGTAGCTCACCACCTGCGGCAGGCGGAATGGGTCGAGACGCATGTTGCGTCCCGCCCAGACTGGCTTCAGTCCAGTGTTCACGTTCATAGAGCGCCTTCCTGTCTGTCTCCTGAGAGCCGGTGTCCGGTTCTCTCCGGGCCAGTTTTCCCGGCCTCGTTATGGGGAAACAGTAGCGCCGGCTCCTTACCGCCGCGCTTAAGAAAGTCGGTTAAATTTTGCTGATCTCAGGGATGGTTATCGGAATGCCACCAGCCACAAGATGTTGAAAGGATCAGATAACCTTACCAGGATTCATGATGCCGGCCGGATCGAAGGCAGCCTTTACCCGGCGCATCAGATCGATGGCCATCGGCGGCGCGGTGGCGATCAGTTCGTCGCGCTTCAACTGACCGATGCCATGCTCTGCCGAGATCGAACCATGCAGGCTGCGCACCACGTCATGCACGGCCTTGTTCATGGCATGATAGAGCGCCAGAAACGCCTCGTCGTCGCCGTCGACGGGCCGCGAGATGTTATAGTGGAGGTTGCCGTCTCCCATATGGCCGAAACAGACCACCCTGGCGCCAGCACTGACCGAGGCTACCGCGCCAGCGGCCTCCGCGATGAAGCGCGGTATCGATGCGATCGGCACTGAAATGTCGTGCTTGATCGAAGCGCCTTCCGGCTTCTGCGCCTCGGGCAACAGCTCGCGGAAATCCCAGAAGGCGTCGCCCTGCCCGAGGCTGGCGGCGATGACCGCGTCGCCGACGAATTCCTGCTCGAGGCCCGCGGAAAGCACGTCCTCGATCAGCGCCCGAGAATCCTCCGATGAGCGGCCGGACGATATCTGCATCAGCACATACCAGGGCCAATCCTCCATCAGCGGCCGCGTCACGCCCGGGGCATGCGCCAGCGTGAAATCGTATGGCCGCTTGCCGATCAGTTCGAAGGCGGTGAGCGCTGCCCCGGCGCGGTCCATGGCCAGGCTGAACAGGGAAAGAGCGGCCTCGGGCGACGACAGGCCGACGAAGGCGACGTCCCGCCCCTTCGGCTTCGGAAACAGTTTGAGCACGGCGGCGGTGATGATACCGAGCGTGCCTTCGGCGCCGACGAACAGGTTCTTGAGGTCGTAGCCGGTATTGTCCTTCTTAAGCTTTCGCAAATCGTCGAACACCTCGCCGGTCGGCAGCACCACCTCGACGCCGAGACACAGCTCGCGCGCATTGCCATAGGCGAGCACGCCGGTGCCGCCGGCATTGGACGACAGGTTGCCGCCGATCTGGCAGGAGCCTTGCGCCGCGAGCGAGAGCGGGAACAGCCGGTCGGCGGCGTCGGCCGCTTCCTGCAAGGTCTGCAGGATGACACCGGCCTCGACCGTGACCGTGTTCGACAGGACATCGATCTCGCGGATGCGGTTCAGCCGTGACAGCGACAGCACGATTTCATGGCCGGATTTGTCCGGCACCTGCGCGCCGACCAGCCCGGTGTTGCCGCTTTGCGGCACGATTGGCGTTCCGGTCTCTGTCGCCAGCCGCATGATCCGGCTGACCTCGTCGACGCTGCCCGGCCGCAGCACCAGGGACGTCGCGCCATGCCAGAGGCCGCGTCGCTCGATCAGATAAGGCGCGATGTCCTGCTGGTCGCGCAGCGCATATTTCTCACCGACGATCGCCGCGAAACGATCGATGAGAGCGGGATCGAGTGTCTTTGCGGTTTCGGTCATGTGGGAAAACTACGTCGAGGGCTATGCATTGTCACGAGGAGCGGCGGCACGGGAGAGCCGGTCGTTGATCGCCTCGCCGAGCCCGTCAAAGGGAATCGGCTCGACCGCGATGGTGCGCGCGCCGCTGCGGTCGAGTTCCTGCATGTAGGCGAAGAGATTGCTTGCCGCTTCACGCAGGTCGCCTGAAACCGACAGGTTGAGGAAAGCGGTTGCGCCGCGCCAGCCTTCCGCTCTCTGGCTGCCAAAGCCGAGCAGCGCTTCGCCCTCGCCGACCGCCCGCGCATTGAGCCGCACCGCGGCACCCGGCGCGTAGTGCGAGGCCAGCATGCCCGGCGCTTCGACGCCGGCAGCGCCGCCGCGCAGCAGGTCGATGCCGATGGCCGCCTCGATTTCCCCTGCGGCAATGCCACCGGGCCGAAGCAGGCGCAACCTCTCGCCTTCGGCCTTGACGATGGTCGATTCCAGCCCGACCGGTGTTGCGCCGCCATCGACCACCAGCTTGATGCGCGCGCCGAGGTCCGCCGCAACGGCTTGCGCCGTCGTCGCGCTGATCTTGCCGGATGAATTGGCGCTGGGCGCGGCAAGCGGTCGGCCAAGCCTGGCGATCAGCTCGCCGCCAAAACCCCTCGGCATGCGCAAGGCGATCGTGTCGAGCCCGGCGGTGACCAGCGGATGAATGCCGTTGCCGGGGCGCTGCGGCAGCACCAGCGTCAGCGGACCCGGCCAGAAGGCAAGCGCGAGCTTCTTCGACAGCGGATCGAACGAGGCAACGCGCTCGGCCATCGCCATGTCGGCGACATGGGCGATCAGCGGATTGAAACGCGGCCGCCCCTTGGCTTCGAAAATGCGCGCGACGCCAATGCCGTTGGTGGCGTCGCCGGCCAGTCCATAGACGGTCTCGGTCGGAATGGCGACGACATCGCCGCCCTCAAGCAGCGCCAACGCCGGTTCCATCGCTTCGCCGACGGCAAGTATTTCAGCCACTCTCGTCACCTCGCGGATGCCGGCTGCGTAGTACGACAGCATCGCCGGGGCAAGCGGGCATTGGCAATTCATCAATTCCTAAAATGCTATGTTTCCATGAAAGCCGGTATCAATCGCCGGGCAGTATTGTGCGGCTTCTGGGCAATGGGGAGCTATGTCAGTGTCTATGCGTATCTGGGGAACGCTTGCTATCAGTCTGGCTGCTACGGCTGGCGGGGCTCAGGCCTCGTCGCTGGTCTTTCCCGGTGCGCCGGCCTCGACGCCTTCCATCCTTGTCCTGAAGGCCGCCGACGGCAAGGCGAGCGACGTGGTGTCCGTCGTTGCGCTCGGCGAGCCTGACGTCACCGATGAAAAGGTGGCGGCAATCCCGGACAAGGCCGAGGCGAGGCACGTCTTCCCGCAGAGCCCGATGATCATTCGCGGCGGGGTCGTCGGCGGCGCCTTCTCGACGCCGGTGCAGGCCAAAACCCCGGCAGCGGCAACCGCCCCCGCGACGGCGACCGCCTCGGCCGCCCCCGCGCCTGCAGTGCAAGGGAAAGCAGCCGCACCGGCGGCAGCCGCACCGCGGCCGGCAGCCCGACAGCCCGCTTCGGGAGCCGGCAAGGTCAAATAGCGACCTCGCCAAACCGGGCAGTCAAATGCTCGGCTGCTTGACGGCGGTCTGGCGCGCTGCGCACCATTGTCAGGCGAATTTCGTCCGGCGTATCTCGCCGGTCGGCGCCGCGGCCTGAATTTAGCCAAGCGGCTTCGGCAGACGGGATTGCATTGTTCAAGGCAAGGGGGTTGCTCATGAAAAAATCGAAGACCGTTACAGTGGCAGGGCTTCTGCTGGCGTCATTGTTTGGCGGCGCGGCTCATGCGGACGACATGCTGGGGTCCTATGTCGCTCGCATTTCCGATCGCGATCACCAGGCAAGCGACGGCTATGCGCTTGACGGCGCCGCGCAGATGGTGCGGCAGGACCGCGCCAACTGGCACAAATTCCATCGCCGCGACAGCGACGACGAGGGCGACGCCTGGTTCAGGACCAACGACCAGCGCGCCGACCTGCAGCGCATGCTGGAGCGCCCCGGCGCGATGAGTTCCTCGACCAAACGCGCCATCGTCAATGGCGAGCCGCTGATCCAGGTCGACGTCTATGAAAACAGCGTGCGCGTCAGCATTCTTGAGAACTGATCAAATCAGTTTGAAAAGACAACAAAAAAGGCGGCGCCAAAGCACCGCCCTTTCCTCGAGAAAACCTGTCACCTGAAATCAGGCCGCTTCTTCCTTGTCGTCTTCTTCGTCGGACTCGCCGTCTTCGGATTCTTCTTCGCCCTCGGCGTCGTCACCTTCGGCCTTCACAGCGTCATCGGCGTCGTCTTCGTCAGACTCTTCGCCGTCTTCATCATCGCCATCCTCGTCATCGCCATCCTCGTCTTCATCAGACAGGTCCGCGGCTTCGACCGTGGCGGCGGCGGCATGATCGAGGGCGGTTTCGGAAGCGGATTCAAGCGCCTCGGCGGGGGCCGAGGTTTCTTCTGTCACTTCGATTTCGTGATCGGAATTCATGGAAGCCTCCGTTGGGTTGGGGAACATGTCCCTTTTGCCACTGAGAGATCATCGTCATATGACTGTAAGCCGGCTCGAACGGCCGGCTGGAAGATATTTTTTGTGGGCCTACAGCCCGGTTTATCCCTGCATGATCTTGTCCGAAAACCGGTGCCCACTTTTCGGGATCATGTTTCTCAGCCGGCGATTTTCGAGAAATCCGCGACCTGGCCGGTAGCGGTCCGAATACGGGCGAGCAGCGCAAGACGGTTGGCACGTACCGACAAGTCCTCATCATTCACGAGAACATGCTCAAAGAATGAATCAACGGGTTCACGCAACACGCTAAGCGCCAGCATGGCAGCGGAAAAGTCTTGGTTTTGAATCGCTTCGCCGGCTTGCTTCTCGGCCTGATTCACCGCCGCAAACAGCGACTTCTCGGCATCTTGCCGGAACAACGCCGGCTCAACGGTTTCGGCGACCGCCGTTTTCTTCTTCTCTTCGGCGGCCAGAATGTTGGCGGCACGCTTGGTGCCGGCGAGCAAATTCTTGCCGTCCTCGGTATCAAGGAAAGAGCCAAGCGCCTCGACGCGGCGCACGATCTGCAGGAGGTCGTCGGACTGCGGCGTGATGACGGCATCGATGAGATCGTGCCGTGCGCCCTGGTCGCGAAGATAGACTTTGAGACGATCGTGGAAGAATGACAGGAGGTCGAGACTCAAGCGCCATGCCCAATCGGATGTCTCTTCGGCGAAAGCCTCTTTCCCCGATTGACCTACAAGTCGGTCGTAGACTTCAGCTCTGTAGACTGCCGTGGCAAGGCCCGCCGAGGCCAACCGATCCGCAGCCTCAAGATATGGCCGTGACCCCTCCCGTTGAAATTCCATGTATGCCGCCAGAATGGGAGACATCATGGAACGAAGAAGCGAAACATTCACTCCACTCTCAACCAAAATTCTGATCACACCTAACGCCGCCCTGCGCAGGGCATAGGGATCTTTCGATCCAGTCGGCTTTTCATCGATGGCCCAGAAGCCGACCAGCGTGTCGAGCTTGTCCGCGAGCGCCACGGCGACCGACACCGGATCGCTCGGCACATAATCGGACGGGCCTTGTGGCTTGTAATGCTCCTCGATGGCCGCAGCCACAGATGCCGGTTCGCCCTGCAGCAGCGCATATTTTCGGCCCATCGCACCCTGGAGTTCGGGGAACTCGCCAACCACTTCAGTGGTGAGATCGGCCTTGGCGAGAACAGCCGCGCGACCTGCGAGCGCGGGATCGGCGCCGACGATCGGCGCCAGTTCTTCCGCCAACCGGGCAATCCGCTCCACCCGCTCGCCCTGCGTGCCGAGCTTGGCATGGAAGGTAACATTGAGATGGTCGAGCCGGGCCATGCGCTGGTCGAGCGGCTTCTTCAGATCGAGCCCGAACTTTTCAGCCGATGCTTCCAGCTCAACGAGATCAGGCAGATCGCCCTGGTCCGTCTTCCAGAAATAGAGCGCGTCGGACAGGCGGGCGCGCACCACCTTGCCGTTGCCGTGCGCGATTTCCTTGCCGCCGTCACTGGCTTCGATGTTGGCGGTGAGAATGAAACGGCTGGAGAGCGCCTCGCCTTCCCCCTGCGGCCGCGTCACAAAGCATTTCTGGTTGGCGCGGATGGTCAGGCGGATCACCTCCGCCGGAATGACCAGGAAAGCCTCTTCGAACTCGCCCATCAGCACGACAGGCCATTCGACCAGCCCGGACACTTCTTCAAGCAGTCCCTCGTCCTCGACAAGGTCGAGCCCGTTGGCGAAGGCGAGATTGCGGGCGTCGGCAAGGATGATCTCCTTGCGCCGGTCTGCATCGAGCACGACCTTGGCCGCCTCCAGCTTCGACACATAGTCGTCGAAGCGGCGAACGGTGATTTCGCCCGGCGCATGGAAGCGGTGGCCGTAGGTGATGTTGCCCGAGCGGATACCGTCGATTTCGAAGTCGACCACGACAGGCTCCTCGGTCTCGGGGCCGAAGGTGCACAGGATCGATTGTAGCGGCCGCACCCATCGCAGCGAGCCCGGCTTGGCCGACGTCGGCCCCCAGCGCATCGACTTCGGCCAGGGGAAAGTGCGGATGATATCTGGCACCAGACCGGCGATAATCTCTTCGGCCGCCCTGCCCGGCTTCGAAATGTGCGCGACATAGAAGTCGCCCTTCTTCGGGTCGGAATGAACATGCGCCTCGGCGATCGAAGACAGCCCGGCCTTGCGCAGAAAACCCTGGACCGCCTGTTCAGGCGCCGATGTCGACGGCCCCTTGATATCCTCGTGAATATCCTTCGAGCGTGCGTTGAGGCCACGGATATCGAGGGTGAGGCGCCGCGGCGTCCAATACTCACGCGCCGCCTCGTAGGTCAGCCCCGCCTCGAGGAGACCGTCGGTCAACATCTTCCTCAGATCACCCGCGGCCTTGCGCTGCATGCGAGCGGGAATCTCTTCCGAGCGAAGTTCTAGAAGCAGGTCAGGCATGGTTGGGGCTCACGCGGCAAAATGGTCCGCGCGGGGCATAGCAACTCGGCTGGCCGCTGTCACCCTTTCCAGAAATTTTGGCCACGTTGTCGGGACGAGCCGATGCCGCCCGTCCTTGGATCAAAGATTTCCATGAACCGAACGCAGCGCTGAAGCGACCCACGCTCAGGCAGGGAACTATTGGCTGAACGATCATGAAAACGGCATCCAGACTTCTTCAGATCCTCGCGCTCAGCGCCTGCTTCGCCGCGCAGGCTCACGGCGCCTTCTCGATGCCGGGCGTGCGGCAGGCGCTGCGGACGATGGCTGGTCCGAGCGGCCAGATCCTGCCGCCGATCAACGCTTCCCTCGAAATGATCAACGGCGGTTGAGACTCAGGCCGCCAGGCCACCGGCCTGCGTCTTCAAGAACGCCTCGCCGCAGGCTTTCGCCAGATTGCGCACCCGCAGGATGTAACTCTGGCGCTCGGTGACCGAGATCACGCCACGCGCGTCGAGCAGGTTGAAGACATGGCTCGCCTTGATGCACTGGTCGTAGGCAGGGAAGACCATCTTGTGCATCGGCAGATTGTCGTTTGAGGCCGGCGCGCCGGCCTCGAGCAGCGCCTTGCACTCGGCCTCGGCGTCTTCGAAATGCCTGAGCAGCATCGCCGTGTCGGCGTATTCGAAATTGTGGCGCGAATATTCCTGCTCGGCCTGCAGGAACACATCGCCATAGGTGACCTTGTCGGCGCCCTCGCGCCCATTGAAGTTGAGGTCGTAGACATTGTCGACGCCCTGCACATACATGGCCAGGCGCTCCAGGCCGTAGGTGAGTTCGCCCGCGACCGGCGCGCATTCGATGCCGCAGACCTGCTGGAAGTAAGTGAATTGCGACACTTCCATGCCGTCACACCAGCATTCCCAGCCGAGGCCCCAGGCGCCCAACGTCGGGCTTTCCCAGTCGTCCTCGACGAAGCGGATGTCGTGCAGCAACGGGTCGACGCCTATCGCCGCAAGCGAGCCGAGGTAAAGCTCCTGCAGGTTCGGCGGATTGGGCTTCAGGATCACCTGATACTGATAGTAATGCTGCAGCCGGTTGGGATTCTCGCCGTAGCGGCCGTCCTTCGGACGTCGCGATGGTTGGACATAGGCGGCGTTCCAGCGCCTGGGCCCGAGCGCGCGCAGCGTCGTTGCGGGATGAAACGTGCCGGCCCCGACCTCCATGTCATAGGGCTGCAGGATAACGCAGCCATAAGCCGCCCAGTAATTGTGCAAGGTCAGGATCAGCCCCTGGAAGGAGCGGCTGGGATGCATATGGGCTATTTCAATCGTCACGGTGGCCTCGGCGACACAGGCTAGCTTGCGGCCACGTCCTAGAGACACGGCGGCGAAGCGTCAAGCAAGGCGCGTCCGATGCGGGCCGTCGTGAGCATGCCGGGCGATGTTGAAGACTTTGCGTGCGACTGGCCCATTGCTCGCCGCCACGGTCCGCGATCCAACAAAGCGTCCGCTTCAGGCACAGCAGGTTCAGCCATGTCCAACCCGATCACCATCCGCCCCGTCACGCGCCAGGATTTCGACCGATGGATGCCGCTGTGGGACGGCTACAATGCGTTCTATGGCCGTTCGGGCGAGACGGCGCTGGCAAGCGACATCACCGCGATGACATGGTCGCGCTTCTTCGACGCCTACGAGCCGGTCCATGCGCTGGTCGCCGAGAGCGGGGGCCAGCTTCTCGGCCTCGTCCATTACCTGTTCCACCGCAGCACCACGGCGATCGCGCCGAACTGCTATCTGCAGGACCTTTTCACCAACGAGGCCTCGCGCGGCAAAGGCATCGGCCGGGCGCTGATCGAAGGCGTCTACGAGCGCGCCCAGGCGGCCGGTTCCGGCCGGGTATATTGGCTGACGCATGAAACCAATCACACGGCAATGAAGCTCTATGACACGGTCGGCGAACGGTCGGGCTTCGTCGTCTATCGGAAGATGTTCTGAGGACGTTTCCGGCGCCGGCAGGCATTTTTGAGCGGAACGGATATCAAAACGAAAACGGGGCCCTGAGAGCCCCGTTCGCATTCCAAAAAAGGCGATTTTCAGCCCTTGGGGGCCGGAACCGGCTCCGGTTTGACCTTCGGGGTCTCCTGCGCCGTGTTGGATTCGATCGGCGGCAGGCCCTTCATCAGCTTCTGCTGCAGGGTGGCCAGCACGTCGGGATCGGGCTTCAGGTCGCGGGCCTGGTTCCACTGGAAGGTGGCTTCCAGCTTGCGGCCGACGCGCCAATAGGCGTCGCCGAGATGGTCGTTCAGAACCGGATCTTCCGGCTTCAGCGCGACCGCGCGTTCCATCTCGCGCACGGCGTCATCGAAGCGGCCGAGGCGGAAATAGGCCCAACCCAGGGAATCGACGATGTAGCCGTCGCTAGGCCTGAGATCGACGGCCTTCTGGATCATCTCCAGGCCTTCCTTCAGGTTGGTGTTCATGTCGACCCAGGAATAGCCGAGATAGTTCAGCACCTGCGGCTGATCCGGCTGCAACTCCAGCGCCTTGCGGAAATTCGGCTCGGCCTTCGGCCATTCCTTCAGCCGCTCATAGGCGATGCCGCGCTGATAGAAGATGTTCCAGTTGGCGGCGGTTGGCGTCTTCAGCGCCTCGACGGCCTTGTCATAGAGATTTGCGGCGGAGCGGAAATCATCCTTCGAGGAGTAGACTCCGCCAAGCGCCAGATAGGCGCGCATGTCATTGGGATGGGCCTCGACGAAGGCCTTCAGATGCGTGATCGCCTCGTCATGGCGGTCGAGGTCGGCAAGGTTGAGGCCAAGCTGCAGGTCCGAAATCTCCTTCAGCGGCGAAGAGTCCGGGATGCGCCGATAGAGCGCGATGGCGCCCTCCCCGTCCTTCAGCTGTTCGGCGACGGCGGCGAGTTGCACGAGGGCCGCGTCACTGTCGGGCTTCAGGGCTAAGGCATATTGCAGATAGAGGCGCACGAATGGCTCGCCGCCGCCACGGTTGAGCGCGGTGGCAAGATCGAGCAGGATTTCGGAAGCACCATCGGACGGACCGGAAACGAGGGGCGCAATCTTGTCGCCCTTGCTGATCCTGTCACGCAAAGCTACGATTTCCAGCTTGCCCGGCGAGAACGCCTCTGCCTGGTCGAGCACCGAGATCGCCTTGGCCTTGTCACCCTTGCGGGCCAGGAACGATGCATAGGCCTGCGCGTTGCGCATCCAGGTTTCAGGCGCCGCACCGCCGGCCGTGGTATCCTGCATCGTCGCCGCGTAGATCGCCTCGGCCTTTTCGGGCATACCAGACGCATCGGCGATCAGAGCGCGGTGGAAGGATTTGAACAGGCCGAACCAGTCCGGCCCCTGCAACTTGTCGATCGAAGCCATAGCTTCGCTGGCCTGACCGGCACCTTGTTCGGCCCAGCCGGACATGACGCCGGAGATCAGCCGGTCGAGGTCGGATTCCAGCGACAGCTTGAGCCAGTACTGCGCCTTGGTGAAATCCTTCTTGTGAAAGGAATCGACGGCCAGCGCCAGGCGCGAGAAGCGCTCCACATCGGGCACTTCCTTGAGCTTGTCGGCATAGACCAGCGATTCGTCGAAGCGGCCTTGCGCGATCAACGATAGCATCAGGCTCTGCTGCAGTGCGGTGTCGCTCGGATTGAAGGCCAAGGCCTGCTTGTAGTACGCGATGGCGCTGTCGAGGTCGTTGTCGCCCTCGGCGATCCGGGCAGCCAGATAAGCGCCCGAGAACGACGAGATCTTGACCGGTTCGGTGGATTGCTTGGCATAGGCCGGCAAAGCCGAGATCGCCATGCCCGTCACAATTGCCAGCCTTGTCAGCCAGCGCGCACGTCCTTGCTGCATCATATCCCTTTCAGCCAGGCGCCATCTCCGCGTCAGCGGATCGACCCAGACTCGATCTTTCCAGGCAAAGCATGGCCTTTTTGGGGTCGCGCTTCAATCCGCCCGAAATTCACAATCGGGTCACCCGATTAACAAAGCATGGCTAAAAGGGACAGTTTTGCGTCTCAACGGGCCGTTGCAACCGCGTATTGCGATAGCCGCCACTTGCCACCGTGCCGCACAGCCCGCTCCATTCGCAGCCCCCGCATGCCTTGCGCACGTGGCCGGCCGAAAACGCCAGCCGCAGCCGCATCAGGGTCGCGGCATCGAGATCGAGGCGGACGCCGTCCCGGATCGGCCGAGCCAGCAGCCCTTCCACGTCATCGCCGGCCTGCCGGTCCCGCTCGGCCGCGCTGTCGCGCAAGCAGTGCGGTTCCGGCTCGCCAAGCAACGGGGCGCAGATGTCGTCCGGGCCGGAGACGAAGAGGATGTCCTCGCCCCGGCTCAGGCGCTCCGCGATCCCGTCATAATTGGCGGTGAAAGCGGGGCTGTATCCCTTGCCCACATAGGTGAGCAGGCAAAGGAGATGATGGGCGCGAAGCCTGATCGTCACGGCTTCGGCAAATTCATCTTGCCGCGCGGGAGCGCCATCAGCGTCGCGGCGCCAAGCGCCGACTTCAGCAACCCGCCGACGATAAACGGCACGAAGCCGAAGGTGATGGCCTTCTCGGCGCCGATCATGACGGCAAGCCAGGCCGTGCCGAGAGCCAGGCAGGCGACGTTGCCGAGCAGCATGGCCGCAAAGGCAAGCAAAACCCTGTTGCCGTTCCAGCCGCGTTCGGCCAACCAGCCGACCAGCGCGCCGGTGATCGGGAAGGCAAAGAGATAGCCGCCCGTCGGGCCGACGAAATGCTGTATGCCGGCAGCGCCGCCAGCCAGGACCGGGAAGCCGGCAGCACCTTCGACCAGCCAAGCGGCGATCGCCACCGCGCCAAGCCGCCAGCCATAGAGCGCGCCGACAAGCGTTACCGCGAAGGTCTGCATGGTCACGGGAACAGGCACCATCGGCACCTCGATGTAGGAGGACAGCGCCAGGAACAGCGTGCCGAGCACGACGGCGCCGGCCTGCCAGCCGAGCGATCGCTGCTGGAGGCGCAGCGGGCTGAAGGACGGTCTGGCGGACGAGAATGCGAGGTTGGTCATAGGCTTCCCTTCGGTCAATCCAAAATTATAGATAATTTATGCTTTCGATCTATTATCGAATCCACATTTTTGGAGCGATAGCAAGCCCAGGCTCGGGACAAGCGCGCTTAACCCACGATCGCAAAGGCTTCGCGCGTGGTGCCGGACGCTGTCCTGACCGGCTTGCGGCCAACCCATTGGACATGCCGTCCCAGTGTTGCCGCGGCCGATTCGGTATTTCCCTGCCGCAAGGCGCTGAGGATCGCCCGGTGGTCCTGATCGGTGCGCGTCTCCCACTCCGAGCGCCATGCCGCGAACAGGAAGCGCGCGCTTGCCGCGTGCAGGTCGTCGATCGTGGCAAGCAGGCGCGGCATGCCGCATGGCGCCAGGATCAGCCGGTGAAAGGCGCGATTGGCCTCCTCCCACGACCTGACATCGCGGGATTTGTCGCCGGCCTTGGTCGCCTCCTCGGCCTGGTCGAGAATGGCCGAGGTCAGATGCGGCGCGGCATGGCGCAGTGCCAGCACTTCGAGCGCCGCCCGCATTTCGGCGACCTCCTTGACCTCACCCAGATCGAAGGCCGCCACGCGCACGCCACGGCGCGGCTCGCTGACGGCGAGCCCCTGCGCCTCGAGGCGGCGGAAGGCCTCGCGCACGGGAACATGGCTGGTGTTGAATTCCTCGGCGACGTGATCCTGCCGCAGCCTCGCCCCCGGCTCGATCGCGCCGGAAATGATGCGATCCGCCAATACCTTGCTGATGCGCACCGCTATGGTGTCGTCCGTGCCCTTTGCCATGATTTATAGATAATTTGCGGCAAGGCGGCTTGTCGAGACGGCAGGGTCGAATTCACAGGCGTCTTTTCACTGGCGCAGCCCCGGAAAGCCCAGCGAAAGCCGGTCGCCTCAGTTCACCCGGCTGATGCAGAAATCGATGACGTCGATCAGCGCCGATTTCTGCGGCGTCTCTTCCAGAGGCGCCAAGGCGTCGCGGGCGATCTCGCCGAAATGGCGGGCGCGCCCGATCGTGTCGGCAATGGCGCCATGGCGGGTCATCAGGCCGATCGCCTTTTCCAGCCCGGCGTCGTCGACCACATTGTCCTCGATGGCACGCTTCCAGAAGGTGCGTTCGGCCTTGCTGCCGCGCCGGTAGGCGAGGATGACCGGCAAGGTCACCTTGCCCTCGCGGAAATCGTCGCCGACATTCTTGCCGAGATCCTTGCTGGTGCCGCCATAGTCCAGCGCATCGTCGATGAGCTGGAAGGCAAGACCGAGATTCATTCCGTAGGAGCGCAGCGCAGCGCGATCGTTGCGGGTCGCCTGGGCGATAACCGGGCCAACCTCGGCGGCGGCCGAAAACAGCGCGGCGGTCTTCGCCTTGATGACGGCGAAGTGCTCGTCCTCGGTGGTTTCGAGGTTCTTGGCGGCGGCAAGCTGCATGACCTCGCCCTCGGCGATGATCGAGGCGGCGCTCGACAGGATGTCGAGCGCTTCGAGCGAGCCGACATCGACCATCATGCGGAAGGCCTGGCCGAGCAGGAAGTCACCGACCAGCACACTGGCCTGGTTGCCCCAGATCATGCGGGCGGTCTTCTTGCCGCGCCGCATGCCACTTTCATCGACAACGTCGTCATGCAGAAGCGTGGCCGTATGCATGAACTCGACCGAAGTGGCGAGCTTGACGTGGCCCTCGCCGGCATAGCCGAACATCTGCGCCGCAGCCAGCGTCAGCATTGGCCTGAGCCGCTTGCCGCCGGACGAGATCAGATGGTTGGCGACTTCGGGAATCATCTCGACGTCGGAGCCGGCCTTGGACAAGATTAGTTTGTTGACGCGCCCCATATCGGCCGCCGTCAGATCGATCAAATCCTTGATGGAGGCGGGCTCCCGCTTCCCGTTTTCGATGTTGAGAACGACACCCACGACAATCACTCCCGTCTTGGTATAACGCGTGCGACGGCACCCTTAGTCCCGCACGGACTCTAGGGCGGCGGGCACGGCCACGGCAAGTGGCGAATTGGCGCGGCGGCGACGACAGCCTGTCAACGTCGGCAAATGCGGAAGCGCGGCCGCACGTTTACATGCATGCTGCAACCTGCGAGTTTCTTGCGATGATAGAGCTAATCCGCACCAACGACGCCGTCATCATCTCGTTTGTCGAATCGCTGATGCGCGACGCCGGCATCGGCTGCTTCGTCGCCGACCAGAATATGAGCGTGCTCGACGGCTCGCTCGGCATCCTGCCGCGGCGCGTCATGGTCGACGCCGAACAGGCCGACGCAGCGCGACGCATCCTGACCGACGCCGGCATCGCCAACGAGATCCGCCAGAAATAATGTCCGCCGCGCCAGCCACCCTTGACACGGATATGCCGGCCCATACGGTCGATGCCTTCCACCGCGGCCGGTTCTGGCTCGTGCAGCCCAAGCATGGCGGCCATCGCGCCGGGATGGATGCGATGATGCTGGCCGCATCGGTGCCATCCTCGTTTGGCGGGCGGCTCGCCGATTTCGGGGCCGGCGCCGGTGCTGCCGGTCTGGCAGTGCTGTCGCGCTGTCCGGACGCCCAGGCTGTGCTGGTCGAACGCGCGCCTGAGATGGCGGCCTTCGCGGCGGCCACGCTTGCCCATCCCGGCAATGCGCATCTCAGCGATCGCGCGGCCGTGCTTGTCGCCGATGTCACCGTTTCGGGCCGGGCCCGGGCCGCCGCCGGCCTTGCCGACAATGATTTCGACTTCGTCATCATGAACCCGCCTTTCAACGCCGCACGGGACCGCGCCACATCGGACCGCCTGCGAAAAGAGGCCCATGTCATGGAGGATGGCCTGTTCGAAAACTGGATCCGCAGTGCGGCAGCGGTTGTCAGGCCGCGCGGCGGGCTTGCCGTGATCGCCCGGCCCGAACAGCTCGGCTCCATTCTCGACGCGATTTCAGGCCGCTTCGGCGAAGCCGAGATGCTCGCCGTGCACCCTCGCCCCGACGCGGCGGCGATCCGTATTATCGTGCGGGCGGCGCTTGGGGCGAGGGGAAAGCTCGCCATCCGTCCGCCCCTGATGCTTCACGCGCGATCGGGCAACGGCCCCGACGAGCGCAGCGAAATGATAACCAACGGGCTCGCCTCGCTGTTCGGAGACTGAGCTGTTCGCGGCCTGAACATTGCCGTTGGCCGGGAAATCACTACATGCCTGCAACCATCGCCGGAGACCACTTCATCGTGAAACGTCTTTTCAACCGTCTGCTGCCGAAGTCCTGGCGCTCCACCGTCGACACCATTCCGGTCATCCGGCTGCACGGCACCATCATGGCCGGCGGCGGTCCGTTCCGGCCGAGCCTGTCGCTTGCCTCCACCGCCGGGCTGATCGAAAAGGCGTTTTCCTTCGACGCGCCGGCGGTCGCGATCTCGATCAACTCCCCCGGCGGCTCCCCGGTGCAGTCGCGGCTGATCTTCAAGCGAATTCGTGACCTTGCGGTCGAGAAGAACAAAAAGGTGCTTGTCTTCGTCGAGGATGTCGCGGCGTCTGGCGGCTACATGATCGCTGTCGCCGGCGACGAGGTCTTCGCCGACCCCTCCTCCATCGTTGGATCGATCGGCGTGGTGTCGGCCTCGTTCGGTTTCCCGGAACTGATGAAGAAG
This sequence comes from Mesorhizobium salmacidum (SeqCode), assembly GCF_037179605.1. Taxonomy (NCBI): domain Bacteria; kingdom Pseudomonadati; phylum Pseudomonadota; class Alphaproteobacteria; order Hyphomicrobiales; family Phyllobacteriaceae; genus Mesorhizobium; species Mesorhizobium salmacidum (SeqCode). The sequence continues at coordinate 70,724 of NZ_JAPYKS010000016.1, read as the reverse complement.
ATCGGCATCGAGCGCCGTGTCCACACCGCCGGCCAGAACAAGGCAGTGCTCGATCCGTTCAAGCCCGAGAAAAAGGAAGACGTCGAGCGGCTGAAGGTGCTGCAGCTCGAAGTGCACGAGACCTTCATCGATCTGGTCAAGGAGCGGCGCGGCACGAAGCTGGCGGACGATCCGGAACTGTTCACCGGACTGTTCTGGACCGGCAAGAGAGGCTTGGAACTCGGCCTCGTCGATGCGCTCGGCGATATGCGCACGGTACTGAAGACCCGCTTCGGGCCGAAGACCCGGCTCAAGCTGATAACGGCGCCGCGCGGTCTGTTCGGCCGCTTCGGCCTGTTCGGCTCGAGCAAGGGCTTTTCAGCGCCCGATATCGCCGCGGCAGCGGCCAGCGGCGTCATTGATGCGGCGGAAGAGCGCGCATTGTGGGCGCGCTTCGGGCTTTGAAAAAGCCATGAAAGCGTCTAGCATGGTTGCCCGAAAGACCCGACCGGCCGCCGTTACCGGCCCAGCGTGGTAGGAGTTTTGACATGCCGCAACTCATTTTCTTTGCCGTCGTCGGCATTGCCGCCTATTTCGGCTACCGCACCTTCCTGCGCGAGGCTGAGCGCGTGACGGCCAAGGTACGGCGGACCGAAAAGCAGGCGGCCAACGGCGCGATGGGAACGCTGGTCAAGGATCCGAAGACCGGCGAATACCGGCTGGCCAAGGACTGACCCTCATTTCACTCGCAATCGAGACTGTGGAGTCCGGTCCGCATGTTCGGACATGGGCAGCACCCGCCAAGATAAACCTTGCCCTGCACGTCACCGGCAGGCGCCCCGACGGCTATCATCTCATCGAAAGCCTGGCTGTGTTCACGCGCTTTGGCGACAGGATCGAGATCGCGCCGGCTGAAGGCGACGATTTCACCGTATCCGGCCGCTACGCGCCGGACGTTCCGCCCGATGGTGACAATCTGGTGCTCAAGGCACGCGACGCGTTGCGGCAGGCCGCCGGTCTTCGGAGCACGCCGCCCGTGATCATCAGGCTCGAAAAGAACCTTCCAGTCGCGTCCGGCGTGGGCGGAGGGTCGAGCGACGCGGCGGCCGTGCTGCGCGGGCTGGCCGACAGCTGGGGGCTGGACATCGCTCGCGCCGAGCTGGCGCGGATCGGTCTCTCGCTTGGCGCCGATGTGCCGATGTGCCTGGCGGCAAAGCCGCTGGTGGCGCGCGGCATCGGTGAGGAGTTGTCGATGGTGGCGGATTTTTCGGCGCTGGGTTTGGTGCTGGTCAATCCGGGCACGCCGGTCTCGACGGCGGAAATCTTCGCAGCACTGTCCCGGCGCGACAATGAGCCATTGCCGCCGCTGCCGCGCAGCATCGAGTTTCACAGCCTGCGCAACTGGCTGGAGATCACCCGCAACGATCTCGAACCTGCGGCCCTTGCGATGCGGCCCGCCATAGGCAGGGCGCTTTCATGGCTTGATAAGGCGGGATCGGGTTTTTCACGAATGTCCGGATCGGGCGCGACATGCTTCGGCCTGTTCGAGACCGGCAATGTCGCCAAGCGCGCAGCCGCCGAGATCCGCAGCCGCCAGCCCGACTGGTTCGTCGCGGCAACACGCAGCATTGCATCGGAGGCTGAGTGAGATGGCCAGGATTGACGAGAGCCGTGCCTTCATTCCGGTGCGCATCGCGGTGCTGACGGTTTCCGACACACGCAGCCTCGCCAACGACAAATCCGGCCAGACGCTGGCCGATCGCATCACCGAGGCCGGCCACATCCTGGCCGGCCGGGATATCGTCACCGACGACCGCGAAAAAATCCGTGACACCGTTCTGGCGTGGTCGCGGGACAAGGCCATCGACGTCGTGATCACCACCGGCGGAACCGGTTTCACCGGCCGCGATGTGACGCCCGAGGCGCTGGAGCCGATCTTTGAAAAGCGCATGGATGGCTTTTCGGAAGTTTTCCACCGCATCTCCTACGACAAGATCGGCACCTCGACGATCCAGAGCCGAGCGACCGGCGGCGTCGTCAACGCGACTTTCGTCTTCGTGCTGCCGGGCTCGCCCGGCGCCTGCAAGGATGCCTGGGACGGCATCCTCAAGGCACAGCTCGACTACCGGCACATGCCCTGCAACTTCGTCGAGATCATGCCGCGCCTGGACGAACATCTGCGGCGCGGCAAATCGGCCCCTTAAAAAGCAACGCCACGCAGAGCAGCTGCAAAAAATCACCTCGGAGAGCGCTGTGCCTGCCTCGGTGGCGCCACCCAGATCTCGGCGTCGAGCTTCTTTGTCGCCAAGCCGCGCGCCAACGCCTCGGCGGTGCCGGCTTTTTTGGACAGAGGTGCCGCCTGCCGCTTGCTGATCACCAGTCCGTCGGCGAGAGCACGGTTTGCGGAAAAGACCCGGGCCAGGAACGGCGTACGGCTGCCCCGCGCCCGGGAGAACCGGGCGGCCATGGTCTGCCTAGCCGTATGGGCGACGACCGCGTCGATCCAGCCCTCTACCAGCCTCGCACCCGGTTCGAGAAACAGCAGCCAGTCACCCTTGGCCTGGCGGATGCCGGCGGCGATGCCGCCGCTCCCCACATAGTGGCAGCCGGCATGCTCGGCGACACGATGCGTGTGGTCGGTGGAGCCGTTGTCGCAGACGACGACCTCTCGCACCACGCCCTCGACCGCGCCGCCAATCAGCGTCGCCAACGTGCGGGCGAGACCCTCCTCGTCATTATGCGTTTCGATGAGAACACTGAGCATCGTGAGCCGAATAGCGGAAACCACTGACCGACGCCAGTTTTTGCATCGCGCCATAGAAAAGTTCTTGATTTGTTCTCATCAATAAAATAGGAATAATTTCATGAGCAGAGCGATTCGACACAACATGGACAGTCCCTGGGAGCGGGCGAAGATGGAACCGATCATGCGCGCCGATATTGCGGCCTTCGGAGCAGGACGAGCCGAGATGGCCAACGCGATGATCGAGCAGAGTGGCATGCGGGTCCGTCCGGACCGCAACCGTGGCCGATCGGCGGGCATCAATCCGTCCGGCCGGTTCGAACCCGTCAGCCGGCATGTCTTCGACGATGGCTGGAGTTCGCTGGAGGAGTTGCCTCCGTTCAAGACCGAGGTGCAGGTGGAGAAGCCGCGCACCATCATCACCCGCAACGAATCGCCCGACATCTCCTTCGACCGGTCGATCAATCCCTATCGCGGTTGCGAGCACGGTTGCGTCTATTGCTTCGCGCGGCCGACGCATTCGTTCATGGGCCTGTCGCCGGGCCTGGATTTCGAATCCAAGCTGTTCGCCAAGCCGGATGCGGCACGCCTGCTCGACAAGGAGTTGTCGAAGGATGGCTACCAGCCGCGCACCATCGCCATCGGCACCAACACCGATCCTTACCAGCCGATCGAGAAGCAGTACCGGATCATGCGCGAAATCCTCGAAGTGCTGGAGGCACGCGGTCATCCGGTCGGCATCGTCACCAAGTCAGCCCTGGTGGTGCGCGACATCGACATTCTGTCGCGCATGGCCGAGCGCGGGCTCGCCAAGGTGGCGCTGTCGGTGACGACGCTTGACCGCATGCTGGCCAGGACGATGGAGCCCCGCGCATCGACGCCGACCAAGCGGCTGGAAGCGATCAGGCAGCTTTCGGAAGCCGGTATCCCGGCTTCGGTGATGGTGGCGCCGATCATTCCGGGCCTGACCGACCAGGAGATGGAACGCATCCTCGACTCGGCACACCATGCCGGTGCGCGCGAGGCCGGCTATGTGGTGCTGCGCCTGCCGCTGGAGGTCAGCCCGATCTTCAAGGACTGGCTGCTGCGCCACTATCCCGACCGCTATCGCCACGTGATGTCGCTGATCCGTTCGATGCGCGACGGCAAGGACTACGATTCGGAGTGGGGCAAGCGCATGAAGGGCGCCGGACCTTATGCCTGGCAGATCGGCCGGCGCTTCGAGATCACCGCCAAGCGGCTCGGCCTCAATGCCGAACGGCGCACGCTGCGGACCGACCAGTTCGTCGCGGCCGGTAAGGACCAGGAGCAGTTGATGCTGCTCTGAAGCCGAAAGACACCGCGGCTGTTCATTGCCGCCCTGCAAAAAGATCCCGTCCGGCCTGCCCCGGCCTGCAGACGGTGCCCTCCCGGTACGGCGCCCCACCCGACCCGGAGGGACTTGCGGAGAATCAGAGCCGATGCGAACCTCGCCGCAACATGGCTCGCGCGCGTTCTGATTCTCCGCCTCTCTTCGAAATCGTCGAGAAACCCGATTTCTCCTTCGAGACGAAGGCGATGGCCGATGGCCTGTGGCCGGTCGCAGGGATGGACGAAGCCGGCCGTGGCCCGCTGGCCGGGCCGGTGGTCGCGGCGGCAGTGGTGCTCGACCCCGCCAACATTCCCGAAGGGCTCGACGATTCCAAGCGGCTTAGCCACTTGCAGCGCGAAGCGCTGTTTCTGCGCATCATCGGTTCCGCGCTCGGCGTCTCGATGGCGTCGGTCAGCGCCGAGGGCATCGATGGCAGCAACATCCTCAAGGCGAGCCTCGAAGCGATGCGCCGCGCAGTGGTCGGGCTGCCCATCCAGGCAAAGCTCGCGCTGGCGGATGGACGCGACGTGCCGCCGGGACTGCCCTGCGAGGGGCGCGCGCTGATCAAGGGTGACCAACGCTCGCAGTCGATCGCCGCAGCCTCGATCGTGGCCAAAGTCATGCGCGACCGCATGATGTGCGGCTGCGGCAATCATCACGACCGCTACGGCTTCGAAGTCCATATGGGCTACGCCACGGTCCGGCACCGTACGGCGATCGAGGCGCATGGCCCCGTCGCTCGGCTGCACCGCACCTCGTTTGCGCCGTTCAGGTTGGGCGGCGCCGAGGTGACGGAAGAAGAAGAAAGCTTCGCCGGGCTGGAGTAAAACGACGGCAGCCGTGTCGGCCGATCTCCCCCCTTGTGGGGGAGATTGGCAGCGTTGACGCACTGCACAAAAAAGCCGCCAGGTTGCCCGGGCGGCTCTTCAATATTGGTCGTTCAGCTTAGTTCAGCTTCGCCTTCACATCCTGCAGCGCGGACTTGAACAGGTCGGCTCCGGCCTTGGCGTCGATCTTGCCGGCAAGCAGCACGCGTGCCGCCTCGACAGCGATGTCGACGGCGCTGGCGCGCACTTCGCCGATCGCTTCGCGTTCGGCCTGGCCGATCTTCTGCTCGGCAAGCGCGGTGCGCCTGGCAACGTAATCCTCGGTCTTCTTGTGGGCATCGGCGGCCAGCAGATCTGCCTCGCGCTTGGCGGCCGCGACAATGTCGGCAGCTTCCTGCTCGGCTTCCTTGCGCTTCTTCTTGTACTGACCGAGCAGTTGCTGGGCTTCTTCGCGCAGCTTGCGTGCCTCGTCGAGTTCACTGCTGATCCTGGCGGCGCGGGCGTCGAGCGCCTTGGCGATCATGCGGGGCACCTTGATGTAGACGGCGATGCCCAGGAAGATGATCAGGGCAATCGTGGCCCAGAGCGTTGCGAGAGATGTAGCGTCCATGATGCGCTCCTCACCGGGCCACGGATTTGACCGCGGCCGCGATCTCGGCCTTGCTGGCCTTGCCGCCAACCAGTGCCTCGACGATCGCCGAAGCGGTGTCCTCGGCGATGCTGCCGACTTCCTTCATGGCATTGGCCTTGATGGAAGCAATGCGTGCCTCGGCCTCGCCAAGCTTGGCGTCGAGCGCGGCCTCGATCTTCTTGCGCGCGGTCTCGGCTTCCGCCTTGGCCGCATCGTTGGCCTGCTGGCCGATCGAATTGGCGTTCTTCTTGGCTTCAGCCAGTTCCTGCTCGTAAGCGGCAACGGCGGCGTCCGCCTCGCCCTTCAACTTGGCTGCCTGGTCGAGATCCTGGCTGATGCGGTCGTTGCGGACATCGATGATGCCGCCGACGCGCGGCATCACGACCCGCTTCAGGAAGAGGTAGAACAGCCCGAACGTGATCGCCAGCCACAGAAGCTGCGACGGAAACGTCTCCGGATTGAATGGCGGAAACGTGCCGTGTGCTTCGGCAGGCACGCTGGTGCCGGAATGCGTGTCGCCTCCGGTCGCAGCGTGGCTGGTGTCGGCTGATGGCGCGGACTCTTGCGCGAAGGCAGATGTCACGAACATGGACTATCCCCAGATATCAGGCCCGCCGCTAGCGCGGCCGGCCTGTCCAATCTTCTCAGTACTCAGCCGAACAGGGCCAGCAGCGCGATGAGAAGCGAGAAGATGCCCAGAGCTTCGGTCACGGCGAAGCCGAAAATCAGGCGGCCGAACTGGCCGTCGGCAGCCGACGGGTTGCGCAGCGCGCCCGAGAGGTAGCTGCCGAAGATGTTGCCCAGGCCAATGCCCGCGCCACCCATGCCCAGGCAAGCGATGCCGGCGCCGATGTACTTTGCTGCTTCTGCGTCCATTTGTTCAACTCCTTTGGATCTGAAAATTCCGTTGCGATTTCATCCGGCACCAATGTTGAAACTCTTGGGCCGGAACTCTTGGCCTCAGTGCCCGGGATGCAGGGCGTCGTTGAGATACATGCAGGTCAACACGGCAAAGACGTAGGCCTGCAAGAAAGCGACCAGCAATTCAAGCGCCGTCAGCGCCACCGCCATCGCCAACGGCAGGATCGAACCCGCCACACCGACCGCGCCCAGAGCGGAGAGGCTGACGACGAACCCAGAGAACACTTTGAGCGTGATGTGGCCGGCAAGCATGTTGGCGAACAGACGAACCGAGAGGCTGACCGGGCGCGACACGAAGGAGATGACCTCGATCAGCACCACCAGCGGCAGCAGGAACACCGGCACGCCATGCGGCACGAACAGCTTGAGGAAACCAAGACCATGCTTCATGAAGCCGTAGACCACCACGGTTCCGATCACCAGGGCCGCGAGGCCGAAGGTGACGATGATGTGGCTTGTGACAGTGAAGAAATAGGGAAACAGGCCGAGCAGATTGGCAACCAGCACGAACATGAACAGCGAGAACACGAAGGGGAAGAACTTCATGCCCTGCGTGCCGGCGGCGTCGCGCAGCATGTTGCCGACGAATTCGTAAGCCATTTCGGAGACCGATTGCAGTCGTCCTGGCACCAAGCTGCGGCTCGACGTCGTCAGAAACAGGAACGCCGCGGCAACAACGACGGTGGCGACCATGAACAGGGCGGAATTGGTGAAAGACAGGTCATAGCCGCCGATTTCGATCGGTATCAGCTTGTTGATATGGAACTGGTGGATCGGATCGACCTTGTCAGCTGCCACGTTCAAACCCCGTCAATGCCGCGTACGGCTAAATTACCATTGCCGCCTGAAGGGCGGTCATTTGCTGTCGTCCCGGTCATGGCGCGGCTTGGCACCTTGTCCGAATTCCGCCACAACGCCAGCCGAACGCATGACATTGAGCACGCCGGCGCCAAAACCAAGCAGCAGGAAAACGATCAGACCCCACGGCGATGTCCCCGCCATACGGTCGATGATCCAGCCGATGCCGGCGCCCACCACCACCCCGGCGATAAACTCGCTGGATAGTTTGATCGCCTGACCGTATCCGGTCACTGGTTTCGCGTCGTCTTTCCCCTCGAGCCGGTTCGGCAGCCTTGTCGCAAGCGATGCTCCAAGTTCACGCCGACGTCGCTCAAGATCGTCGTCGCGGATTTCGGGGTCATGCTCTTTGCCACGGCCGGTTTCTCCGGTTCCGTCTGGCCCTTTTTTTTCGGCCATCGCAACCCCCCTGCCCGGGCAGACCGTCACCGTCCGTCCGCTTCTAAAGTCGCCGGCAACATAGTTAGAGGGTTTGCGCCCGTCAAGCCACGGACGGAACTTCCGAGCTGTGTATTTTAGACAATGAAATCAATATACTAGCAAGGTGCGACATCGTGCCCGCGGCGATCAGGGGGATGCGCCGCGCGAATCCCCCAGACAATGGCTCTCCGATCGACCGTGCGACCGCGCGAAAAGAACGGCGGGCGGCGGGCCGCTCAACTCCAGCCGCCACCATAGGTCCGGTAAAAGATATGCAGGCCGATCTTGGTCATCTTCTGCATTGTGCGCGCCCAGCCGGGGTGGACATAATTGGCATAGTAGTGGGTGGACGATCCTACTTCCGGAATGAAGATCTTGCCGGCGGTGACGGCCATGCCGATGTCCTGTGCGGTCTGGTAGGCGACAGGATTGTCGATGCGCTTCTTCCTGCCGTCGCAAGCGAATGAAAACTGACAGCGGTTGAACCAGCTGTCGTTCTGGTAGACGACGCCGCAGATCGAATTGGGATAGGCGGGATTGCGGACCCGGTTGAGGATCACCTGGGCGACGGCGGCCTGGCCGCGCACCGCTTCGCCGCGTGCCTCGAAATAGATGCCGTTGGCCAGGCATTTCTGCTCCGGCTTGGAGAAGACGCCGGCAGGAAGCGGATTCTGGATCCAGGCGTGGTCGCCCTTGGCCATCGGCGGAATGAAGCGGCCGCTGTTGGGCTGCTCGTCCTGAAGCAGGGCTTCAAAGGGCGAGGCCTTGGCATAGTCCGGCGCGGATTGGGCATAGGCGGTCGCCAGCACATCGGGATGGTCGTTGTTGACGAGGGCTGCAAGCATGGCCGGCACGCCGGGATCCGGTTTCCTGTCCTCACGTGCGTGGAATGCGGCGGCGATCTGGATTTCCTTGCCTTTGATCTGAGGCTTGGCGAATGCCATTTTCAGGTCGCTGTCCATGCTCGGCCGCGTCAGCGAGGAGGTCCGCTGGAAGATCGAGCCGGCATTGAAGTTCTTCGGCGGCGCTACGGGAGAGACCTGGACGATGCGGCCCTTCTTGTCGGCGCGCGCGACGCGATCCTCGTCGGGCGACCCGCTAACCTTGCCGCCCTTGCCGCGGAACGAAACGGAGCCGATGCCGGGAAGGCGAACGCCGGAACCCGAGATCGAGCCGGTGATGTCGGACTCGACGAACGGCATCTCGGCCGCGTGGACCGAACCGGCGACGGATTTCTCGACATAGGAGTTCCAGCGCGCGGTCGGCGATTCAAGGCCGGAAACGAGGCTGGTCATGTCCTGGTAGGCGGCGACGGTCGGAAAGCCGATCCAGATACCGAGACCGATGATGAACGGAGACACAAGGCTGCGTTTCTCACCGGCGGCGGCCATCAGCCGCTTCAACACACGTCGATGCACGGAACTCTCTCCAGGAACGCAACTGACCCCACTGGAGAGCAAAATGATGCATTAACCTTGATGGGACGTTAACGGGATCCCGGTCGGCTCAAGGTCGTGGCTTCGAAGTCGGGCGGTTTTGCGGCGGGAACTCAGGCCCGCCGCAGGAAGATCGGCCAGGCGATGAGCGCGCAAACCGCGGCCGACAGCCAGACGCCGGGCCAGGACCAGAGGTGCAGCAGCCACGGAATGGCTACCGGCACCAGGAAGAAGCCGACGAAGACAAAGCTGTTGGCAAGGCTGAGCGCGGTTCCTACATGGCCGGGACCGGCCAGCGTGGCAAGCTCGGTATAGGCAACGCCGTGCCAGGCGGAGACCGAGATGCCGGCGACGACAAGCACCAAGGGCAGGACGGCGATCAGGACGGATTGGCTGCCAGGCATTGCGGGTACGGCCAGAACCAGCACCCAGAGCATCACGAAGGCCAGCGCGCTCAGCGCACTGCACAAGCGAAGAAACTGACGGCGGTTGCCGTGGCGGTCGGTGAAGCGGCCGCTCCAGACGCGCATGACCATGGCACCGACCTGTACCGCGGCGAGGCTGGTGCTGATCGCCGTCGTGCCAAGTCCGGCAAAGTCGTGCAGGAACACCGATGCGAAAGTGAGGACCGCCACTTGCGGAAAACAGAGCAAGCCGATGGCGGTCGAGATGCGCCAGACCTCTGTGTTGCGCAACGGTGCCGGACCGGCCACGCCAGACGGAACGGCGTGGCCGCCACCCGCCGTCGGCGGTTCGTGCAGCCAACGCCAGGCGAACAGGGCGGAGAGAGCGGATGCCGCCGCCAGGAGCCCGAACACCGCGGCAAAACCGAAAGCCAGGGCAAGCGAAGGCAGGACGAGCGCGCCGAGGCCGCCGCCAAGCGGCACCGCCGTCTGCCTGATGCTCATGGCAAAACCGCGCTCATTCTCGCTGAACCAGGCCATGATGGCGCGACCGCTCGAACCGTTGACACTGCCGCCGAGCAGTCCCGTGACGAGCAGGCTTGCCGCCAGCAGCGTGACATCGGGAATGTCTGCCGTTGTCGGCACCACGAGCATCGCCATCGCAAGCAGCCACGCCGCCGTCGCGCCAAGCCCGATCAGAAGCACGCGGCGATCCCCCCAGCGGTCGGTGAGCAGACCCCATGGCAGTTCGCTGAGCGCAACCCCCAGCCCGAGAAGGCCGAGCGCCAGGCCGAGTTCGGCATTGTTCAACTGATAGCCTTGGCGAAGCACGACCGCCGTGGCCGGTATGCCCGAGAAAGTGGCCGAGAAACCGGCGTTCGCGGCAACCCCGATACCCAGGACCTTCCAGCGATGATTAGGCCCGAAGGTCCGGCCGGCCGGGATGGTGGCGGCGCCTCGTCCGGATGGCTGGCAATCGTTGCGAATGACGGTGGCAGACATGATTCCATTCCCGTGACGCCGGTCGAGCGGCCTTGACGGGATGGAACTAGCGCCATAGCTTCATCCATAAAATCAGGAAGTTTTTGATTAATAATCCTGAAAACAAGGACGATCTAATGCGACGTGTCACATTCGATCTTGACGTGCTGAGAACTTTCATCACCGGGCTGGAACTGGGAAGTTTCGCCAGGGCAGCCGAGCGGCTTGGCCGCTCGACCTCCGCCGTCAGCGCACAGTTGAAGAAACTGGAGGAGCAGGCCGATACGCCGATCTTCCGCAAGGCGGGGCGCGGCCTGTCACTGACCGAAGCCGGCGAGACGATGCTCGGCTATGCGCGGCGCCTGATCGAGCTCAATGACGAGGCAGCATTGGCCATCCGTGACGTCGAACTGGAGGGCTGGGTGCGGCTCGGCCTGCAGGAGGATTTCGGCGAGGCCGTGCTGCCGGAAGTGCTCGGGCGCTTCGCCCGTGCCCATCCCAAGGTTCGGATCGAGGCACGGATCGGGCGCAGCCACGAATTGGCCGAGCGTATCCTCTCCGGCAATCTCGACATCGCGCTCGCCTGGCATGACGGGACGAAGCTGCCATACAGCCGGCATGTCGCCGACGTGCAGGCGCGCTGGATCGGCCCGGCAAAACCGATGGAGGCAGGCCCCCGCACTGACGAGACGCTGCAACTGGTTGTGTTCGAGGCGCCTTGCCTGCTGCGCACCGTGGCGACCGAGACGCTGGATCGTGCCGGGCGGCCCTGGCGCATGGCGTTCTCCAGCCCTAGCCTTGGCGGCATATGGGCGGCGGTGGCAGCAGGCCTCGGGCTGACGATCCGCACCGATATCGGCCTGCCCGCAAATGTCAGGGCGCTCGCGCCCGGAGTGCTCGGGCTGCCGCCGCTGCCGAAGATGGCGCTGCACCTGCAGCAGAAGGATGCCGAGCTCGATCCGGTCGCGGCGCGGCTGGCCGACATCCTGCTGCAATCGGCGTTCGAGGCGTTGCCTGAGGGCGCCGAGACGAAAGAGAACCTGCTGAAAGTCGCTTAAGCGTTGCCGAGCCAAGCCTCAGCGCTTCTTTGCCCTGCCAGCGAAGGGGTTGTCCGAAGTGCGCAGCGCGATGCGGATCGGCACGCCCGGCATGTCGAAGGCTTCGCGCAGGCTATTGGATAGATAGCGGACATAGCTTTGCGGCATCGCGTCCGGCCGCGAGCACTGGACCACGAAGCCCGGCGGCCGCGTCTTGGCCTGGGTGACGTATTTGACCTTCAGCCGGCGCCCGGCAACGGCGGGCGGCGGATGATGCGTCAGGATGGCTTCGAGCCAGCGGTTGAGCTTGCCGGTCGAAACACGGCTGTTCCAGACCTTGTGCGTCTTCAGCACCGCATCCATCAGCTTGTCGAGGCCGCGTCCGGTCTCGGCCGAGACCGGCACGGCCTGGATGCCGCGCGCCTGCGGCAGCAGCCGCTCGGTCTTCTCGCGCAGTTCGGCCAACAGCTCCTGCGGGTTGTCGATGAGGTCCCATTTGTTGAAGGCGATCACCGGTGCCCGGCCCTCGCGGATGATCAGGTCGGCGATCTGCAGATCCTGCTTCTCGAAGGGAATGGTGGCGTCGAGCACGATGATGACGATCTCGGCGAAACGGATCGCGCGCAAGCCATCCTGCACCGACATCACTTCCAGCTTCTCGTGGATTCTGGCCTTGCGGCGCATGCCGGCCGTGTCGAACAGTTTTATGCGGCGGCCGCGCCAGTCCCAGTCGACGGAGATGGAATCGCGGGTGATGCCGGCTTCCGGTCCGGTCAGCAGCCGCTCCTCGCCGATCAGTGCATTGATCAGCGTCGACTTGCCGGCGTTAGGACGGCCAACGACGGCGATGCGCATCGGCTTGGTGTCGTCATAGGCCGGCTCGGCATCCGGATCGGCGATGTCCTCGCCGATCAGCACTTCGTTGGCGGCGGCTTCTTCGTCTTCGCCGTCCTCGTCTTCACCGAAGGCGCGCGCCTGGCCAAGCGCTTCGATCACCGCGTCGCGCAGGTCGGGCATGCCCTGGCCGTGCTCGGCCGAAACCGGGATCGGCTCGCCAAGCCCGAGCTCCCAGGCTTCCAGCATGCCGCCTTGCGCGCCCCGCGCCTCGGCCTTGTTGGCGACCAGCACAACCGGTTTGCCGGATTTGCGCACGATCTCGGCAAAGGTCCTGTCATCCGGCAACAGGCCGGACTTGGCGTCGATGGTGAAGAAGATCAGATCCGCCTCGCGGATGGCGATTTCGGTCTGCGCGCGCATGCGTCCCGGCAAGGTCGAAGCGCCGGCATCCTCGAAGCCCGCTGTGTCGATGACATCGAAATGCAGATCGTAAAGCTTGGCGGCATGGACACGGCGATCACGAGTAACGCCCGGCGTGTCGTCGACAAGCGCCAGCTTCCTTCCGACCAGCCGATTGAAAAGCGTCGATTTGCCGACGTTAGGTCTGCCTATGATGGCGACTTTGAAGGTCACGATGCACTGCCCGACCCGCGGATCAACTCGGACATCAAGGTCGCCCGCTCTCGCGTGTTGCGCGGGGCGCCGTCATCGGAGGCGATCTGGTCGAACAGCTTCAGGGCGTCCTGGGTCTTGCCTTCCTTCCAGGCGGCAAGCCCGAGCGCCTCGCGCGCGCTGTGGCGCAGCGTGTTGGTGTCCGATGTCAGCGCCTCGACGCGGCTCGACACGTCGGCGAAGGAGCCGTGATCGACGAGCAGGAGCGCCGCCCTCAGCCGCGCCATGTCGCGCAGACCCTGGGGAATAGCGGTGTCGGCGGCGACATCGTCGAAATCCTTGACGGCGGCATCGACGTCGCCCTTGTTGGCCTTGACGGTCGCGGCGCGCATGCGGGCGAGCAGCGGATAGGCGCCGTAGCCATCCTTCTCCAGCTGAACGAGCGCGGCCAGCGCGTCATCGTTCTTGCCGTCATTGGCAAGCTTCAGCGCCTGCGAGAAGGTATCGCCGGAGCGGTTGGCACGAGTCTCGTCCCAATAGCGATAGCCGACGAAGGCGGCGGTACCGAGCACCACCAGGATGGCAATCACAAGCAAGGCCGGGCCGAAACGGTCCCACAGCTTCTGCGCCTGTTCGCGACGCATCTCGTCATTGACTTCGCGGATAAAACTGTCGTCGGACATCAATCAAACCATTCCTGCCCCGGGCCGGGGCGGTTCATGAGCCCGCGTTTTAGCGAAATTTTGTCGGCATGGAAGGGGTTCGAGCGGAAAATCGGCTATTGCCGGGGCGAACCCACGAAAACCCCAATCGCACCGGCGCCACATTTGCGCGATAGCCGGCTTGCCGACCACCCGGAGCACATGAATTTGCCGATCCCTTGTTTGTCCCGCGCTGTTGCGTTCTCGCTTGCCTCGTTCGTCACCGCCGGCGCGGCCCTGGCCGATCCGCCCGCGCCACCAGCACCGGCAAGGCCGAAGCAGGTCGTCATCATCTCCTTCGACAGCGCGCGCGACATCTCGCAGTGGAAGCGCAGCAGGGCGCTGGCCCAGCGTACCGGCGCGCATTTTACTTATTTCCTGTCCTGCGTCTTCCTTCTGTCGCCCGAGACACGCGGCCAATATACCGCGCCGGGCAAGAGCGCGGGCAAATCCAACATCGGCTTTGCCACCTCCAGGCAGGAAGTGGCCGAGCGGCTGGAACAGATCGGCCTCGCTGCCCACGAGGGCCACGACATCGCCAGCCACGTCTGCGGCCATTTCGACGGCAAGGACTGGACCAAGGCCGACTGGCTGAAAGAGTTCGGCTCCTTCGAGCACATTCTCGAGAACGCCTATGCGATCAACGGCATTGCGCCCGAACCCGAGGGCTGGCGTGATTTCGCGCGGCATGCGGTGGTGGGTTTCCGGGCACCGTATCTGTCGACAGGCAAAGCGCTTTACGAGGCACTGCCGGCGGCCGGCTATCAATTCGACGCCAGCGGCGTTTCAAAGGGCCCTGCCCTACCGCCGACCGTCGGCGGCATCACCCGTTTTTCCCTACCGCTAATCCCGGAGGGACCGACATCGCGGCCGGTGATCGCCATGGACTACAATCTCTATATCAGGCATTCCGGCGGCTTCGAGCGGCCGAGCAAGGCCGGGGAGTTCGCCGACCGGACCTATCAGGCGTTTCGCACCGCCTTCGATGCGCAATATCAGGGCAAGCGCATTCCGCTGGAACTCGGCTTCCACTTCACGCTGATGAATAACGGCGCCTACTGGAACGCGCTGGAACGCTTTGCCGGCGAGGTCTGCGTCAAATCAGATGTCGAATGCATCAGTTTTCGCGATTATGTTTCGCGGCAGGATGGCGTCCAGAAGCAGGCCTCGGTTGGCGGTTGAACCGCCAACCCGTCTTTCGTCAGAGCATCCTCAAGCCGGATCTTCGGCGCCGTGCCTTGCCAGATAACGCTGATCGATATCCGGCAGCGGCTCACCCAGCAGCGTCGCCTCAAAGGCGCGCAAGCGTTTGTGCACCGACTGCAGTTCGACGATGGTCGACCACGAGGTGAGCAGAAATTGCAGCGAACCCGTCACCTTGCCGAAGGCATTGGAGATTTGGTTCAGCGCACCGAACGTTATCTTGTGCGCGACCAGCGACGGACCCAGGATCAACAGCGAGAAAATATTGTCGGCCTGCAGGTAGGTGTACCGGACGACGTTGAAATAGATGTAGTGGAAATAGAGCCTGAAATAATTGTGCCGGACATTGGCGAACAGCTCGGCGGTGGTAGCAGGTTGCGCCCTGTCCGCATGATCCTCGCCATAGACCAGTTCCTTGCGGTAAGCGGCTTCGACGCGCTGGTTGCGGAATTGCAGCCCCGGAAGCTTCATGCCGGCAATCATCACCGAGATCGTGCCGAACAGACACCAGGCAAGTGCCGCGACCACCAATGGCTGCGGGATCGCGCCGACGATCGGCAGTTCGCTGATATGGGCCTGCAACTGGATCATGACCGGCAGGAAGGCGATCAGGGTCATGATCGACTGGACGAAGCTGGAACCGAGATCCTCCATGATCTGGGAGAACCGCATCGTATCTTCCTGGATACGCTGCGAGGCGCCCTCGATATGGCGCAGCCTGCTCCAGTTCTCGATAAAGTAATTGTTCATGGCCGTGCGCCAGCGGAAGATCCAGTGGCTGACAATGAAGGCGTTGACCACCTGCACGTTCATGCCGACCAGCGCCAACCATGAGAAGTCGGCCAATCCGATATAGAACTCCGCGTTCGTCGACTTTCCGGTCCCCGACATCAATCCCTGTACATAGTCAAAGAACGGACCGTACCAGGCGTTGACGGCCACGCTGACCTGCACATTGAAATAGATGAAGAACAGGATGACCGCCGTCATCAGGATCGACCAGCGCTGCCATGGATGCGGCGAATACCAGCTCCAGAACGCATAGAAGATGGCCACGCACAGCGCGAAATAGATATAAAACCAGATGAACGGTTTCGACGCCAGCACGGCGATGCCGATGATGGGCGCCGCATCGGCGGCTGCCGGCGGAAGACCCACAAGCCCCCCCAATTGCTCCCCGCCGAAAAACCAGAACAGGATTGCCGCAAGGCTCCAGATGGCGGCCGAAGAGAAGAAGAGCTTCGGCTGCGGGAAGAAGGATACGAACACTGTGGCGAATTCCTCGATCTATGCGCAAATCAGGTGGGTTCGGCGGGCATAAAGTCACACATTAGGGGGAAAGAAAATGCCTGCCCGATCTCAGGCGCGGAGCAAGACGGCAAATCATGGCGATTTTGGCGCAGCCGACCATGTGACGGCGCCGGAGACGACCAAGACGGCCGCGGCGACGATGGAGGCGAGGAAGAAATCGCCCGATGCCTGCGCCAGAAGCCCGGCCGCGATCGGGCCGATGATCTGGCCAAGACCGAAGGAGGCGGTCATCAGGGCAAAGACGCGCCGGGGCGACCCTGGCGCCTGCTGCCGCGCCGCCTGCAGGCCAAGTGCCGTGATGGCAATGAAGGTGCCGCCAAGCAGCACGCCCCCAAGCAGCGGCCCCGTGCGCCCGCCGGCGGCGACGCTCGCGGTAACGCCGACAACTTCGACGAAGCATCCCAAGGCATAGGCGGCATAGAGCCCGATCCGCGCCGCTATCTTCTGCCACAGCCAGACCGAAGGGAAACCGGCAAGGCCGGCAACCATCCACACCACGGCCTCGAAGACGCGGCTGCCGCCGCCTTGCCGGACAATGGCGACGAGGAAGGTCGCCGTCACCACATAGCCGAAACCGAACAGGCCATAGGCGACGATCACCTTGATCAGCGACCGGTCTTTCGGCAGCGCCGGTTCCGGGAGGGCTTCGCCATTGGTGAGCGGACCCTGGTTCGCCAGCAGCGCCACGGCGACGAAGCCGCAAGCCGAAATCGCACCTGACCACAGCCAGCCCTGCGCCCAGCCGGCGTGCTCGGTGACCAGCACGGCCATCATCGCCGCCGATATCGCGATGCCGAGGCCAACGCCGCCGAAATGCCAGGCCTGCAGGTCGCCGCGCCCGGCCGCCGCGATATGGCTGAAAACGATGCTGGCCATGAACACCATGACGAAGGCGCTCGCCAGACCGGCCAGAAAACGGATGGCGAGAAAGGCGGGCATGGTGTCGGTCAACCCCATCAGGGCGGCCAGCATGGCGCTGGCACCGAGGGCGACGAGCATCATCAAACGCTCGCGTCCATGCGCCCAGTTGTCCGCCGCCGCCAACGCGCCGACGAGGTAGCCGAGATAGTTGGCCGAGGCGATCCAGCCGGCATCGGCCGGCGACAGATGCAGTTCCTCCATCATGCCGGGCAGGATCGGCGTGTAGACGAAGCGGCCGATGCCCATGGCGACGGCCATGGCGATCATGCCGGCGAAGGCGTAACGCAGCGCTGTCGATTGGGGCGAAGTCATTGCAGTGCACAATAAATGTGCGGGCGGGTGAAACAATCCGCCTTATGTTGGGCCAGGGCCCTGATCGCACGCTCAGCAGCGCCCGCCGAAACCGGCGCTCAGTGAAACGGTCTCATGCACGGTCCGGCGCGCGGTCAAGCGGAACGGCACATCACCGAGCTCGCGCTCCGACATAGCGTCAAGCGCCGGATGCGCAAGCGGGTCGGTCAACCACCTCAGCGTATCGATGTCGCAGCGCGTATCGTCGGAAGAAGTGGCGGCGAACAGGACCTTCAACGACGACAATATCCTCAACATTTCCGGCTCCCGGGAGGTTCTCCCATCGATAAAGTCAGCCGTTTCGGCGAGTCTTTCAATTGAGATTTCGGCCGGATCGGTTTAGAAAATCTCAAATGGCCATGCTCAACCGCGTTCATCTCAACGGCCTTCGCGCCGTCGAAACCGTCGCCCGTCTCGGCTCGCTGGCGAGCGCCGCCGGCGAACTCAATGTTTCCGTCAGCGCCGTCAGCCAGCAGATCAGCCGCACCGAAAAACAGCTCGGCCAGGCACTGTTCGAGCGCACGACGAGCGGTCTCGTGCTGACCGAATTCGGCGCCGTCTTCGCGGCCCGCCTTGGCGCTGGATTTCGCGAGCTTGCCCAGGCCGTGGCACTGGCCGACGAGGCTACCCAATGCACATTGGTTGTTTCGGCAGCACCGGCTTTTGCCTCCAAATGGCTGTTGCCACGGCTGTCGCGGCACTTCGACCGGCATCCCAACGTACTGTTGCGTATCGATGCCTCGGTGCGGCTGGCCAATCTCGATCGCTCGGACGTCGACATCGCGATCCGGCTTGGCGACGGCAAATGGCCGGGCGGAAAGGCGGAGCTGCTTTTGGCGCAGGAAGTCTTCCCGGTCTGCGCGCCTGGCATTGCAAGAAAACTGAAGTCGATCGGCGACCTTGAGCAGACCTGCGCCATCACCGACGAGCGCGCGATGATCAACTGGGAAAGCTGGTTCGCGGCCGCCGGCGTTCAACCCGTCACCTTCCAGAAAGGCGCGCGCTTCACCGACCCGATGCTGTGCCTGGAATCGGCAATCGCCGGCCATGGCGTGATGCTGGGCTGGCAATTGCTGACGGCCGATGCGCTGGCCGACGGCCGGCTGGTGGCACCGTTCGGAATCCGCGCCCAGAGCGGACTCGGCTACTGGCTGGTGACCTCCACCACCAAGGCCGAGAGCCGCAAGGTCCGGGACTTCAAAATCTGGATCAAGGAAGAGATCGCGGCGACGATGGCGCAGTTCGGATCGTCGGTCGGGGGGCCCAGCGGCGCGATCGCGGTGGAAAGCAACGCGGCACCGGTCTATGTTCAATCAGACATCCCACTACGACAGGCAGGATCATGACCACACATTCGCGCGGCGTTTCCGCAACGATCGACCCGGTGAAGCTCGACAGGCTGGCGGAGGTCGCAATCAAGGTCGGGCTGCAATTGCAGCCCGGACAGGATCTGGTGCTGACATCGTCGATCGCGGCACTGCCGCTGACCAGGCGCATCGTCGAGCATGCCTACAAGGCCGGCGCGGGGCTGGTGACGCCGATCTTCAACGATGACGAGATGACACTGGCGCGCTACCGTTTTGGCGCCGACGCCGGCTTCGACCGCGCCGCCGGCTGGCTCTATGAAGGCATGGCGAAGGCCTTTTCCAACAACGCCGCCAGGCTTGCCGTGCGCGGCGAGGATCCGTCGCTGCTGTCGGCGCAGGACCCGGCGAAGGTGGCGCGCGCCAACAAGGCCAATTCGATGGCCTACCAGCCGGCGCTGGAGAAGATCACCGGCTTCGACATCAACTGGAACATCGTCGCCTATCCGGATCTGGCCTGGGCAAAACAGGTGTTTCCGGGCGAGCCCGACGATGTCGCGGTGGCGAAGCTGGCGGAGGCCATCTTCTCCGCTTCGCGCGTCGACGTCGAGGATCCGATCGGCAACTGGAAGGCGCATAACGCAGCGTTAGCCGAGCGCACCAAATGGCTGAACGAACATAACTTCCATTCGCTGCATTTTGCCGGACCGGGCACCGACCTGACGGTCGGGCTGGCGGATGGCCATGAGTGGATGGGTGGCGCCTCGACCGCCAAGAACGGCATCACCTGCAACCCCAACATCCCGACGGAGGAGGTCTTCACCACGCCGCATGCGAGGCGGGTCGAGGGCCACGTGTCGTCGACCAAGCCATTGTCCTACCAAGGCACGCTGATCGACGACATCTCGGTGCGCTTCGAGGAAGGCAGGATCGTCGACGCCAAGGCTTCGAAAGGCGAGGACGTGCTGAAGAAAGTGCTCGACACCGACGAAGGCGCGCGCCGCCTCGGCGAGGTTGCGCTGGTGCCGCATTCCTCGCCGATCTCGGCCAGCGGCCTGTTGTTCTTCAACACGCTGTTCGATGAAAACGCCGCCTGCCATATCGCGCTCGGCCAATGCTATTCAAAGTGCTTCGTCGACGGCGCCTCGCTCAGCCAGGACGAAATCGCGGCGCGCGGCGGCAACAAGAGCTTCATCCACATCGACTGGATGATCGGGTCGGACAAGATCGACATCGAGGGCGTCGCCAGGGATGGCAGCCGCGTGCCGGTGATGCGCAAGGGCGAGTGGGCCCAGGGGCTGTAGCCAGCGGAGGTGTGATGGCCTTCGACATCGCGGTCAAGCGCGTCTACGAAGCACCCGGGAAGGACGATGGCCAGCGGGTGCTGGTGGATCGGATATGGCCGCGCGGCGTCGCCAAGAAGGATGCGGCGCTGGCGCTGTGGCTCAAGGAGATCGCGCCGAGCGACGAACTGCGCAAATGGTTCGGGCATGAGCCGGCGCGCTGGGCGGAATTCCAACAGCGGTATCGTGGCGAGCTGGATGGGAATGAAAAGGCGGTGGCGCAATTGCGCGCCCTGCTCGGCGACGGCAAGGTGACGCTGCTCTATGGCGCCCATGACGAAGCGCATAACAACGCCGTGGCGCTGGCGGGGTATTTGCGAGCCCACGCATAACATCGAGGCGCCGGCGGGACAGAGGGGGCGCGAAGGATCGCGGCGGGGGTGAGAGTCGGTTCTACTTCCCGCCCACCGCCCCTTCATAAACATCCGGCTTGAACCCGACGAGGATACTGTCGCCGACTTCCAGCACCGGACGCTTGATCATCGTCGGCCTGGCCAGCATCAGCGCTTTCGCCTTCTTCTCGTCGAGGCCTTGCCTGTCCGCCTCCGGCAGTTCGCGAAACGTCGTGCTGCCCTTGTTGAGCAGCTTTTCCCAACCGACCTTGCCGACCCAGCCATTCAACCTGTCTGCCTCGATCCCTTCCGCGCGATAGTCGTGGAACCGATAGGCAACGTCATGGCTCTCCAGCCAGACGCGCGCCTTCCTGATCGTGTCGCAGGTGGTGATGCCGTACATGGTGATCGTCAAAGCGTGGTCCTCTGGCTGACAGTCGAATCCGCCCACAGCCTAAAACCGCCCTTCCCGCTTTGCCAGCAAATCGTAGGCGCGAAGTGGGCCGGAACCGATCGTTCCGGCCCGGTAGCTCAATAGTAGAATCGCTCTTCGGTGATCTTGCCGTTCTTGACCGTGTAAAGGCCGACCTCATCCATGGTGACACGCTGGCCCGTGGCCTTGGGCGTTATGTCAAAGGTGAAGCGCACCGCGAACTGGTCACCATTGACATAGGGACCCTCGACCGAGCCGCCATGGACTTCGTTGTTCTCTTGCCACCACCGACTCTTCTCCTTGAGAGCCGCTTTGCCGTGGCTGACGGCCATCGGCCCCTCCATGGCTTCGTAGCTGGCGATATCGTCGGCATTGTACTTCTCGGCAGCGCCTTCATTGTCACCCTGCTTGAGAAGCTCGGTGAAATCCTTGGCAATTTCCGCTGTGGTCATTTGTGTTCCTCCTGTTCAGACCCATTGCAAATAGGGAACCGCCTGCTGGCCGACCATTGCCGGACCGTTCGATAGCTGACATGGCGCTGTCAGGATGGAGGGCTGGGACGCCGCCATCAACGGCCAACGGTCCAGGAATAGGTATTTTGTCAAACCGCGATGGCTGTGAACAAAAGTGAATTCATGGGCTATGAAACTGATCGGCTCGATCGGCTGCCGGGGGATAAACTTCTGATCGTAGGCGAGTGTCAGATGCGGGACGAAACGATCCGATGCCCTCAGCCCATTCTTCAGCATCTCGACGCCGAGTAACTTGTGGAGTTCGAAAACAGGCCCCTCATCGGCGAGAAGCACAAACGGGCGACGGGGTGGCCTGTCCCTGGTCGCGGGACGACCGGCAAAACTGCCAACATGGCCAAACGTGACTTCAAAGGCAGGCATTTGGACATACCGGCCCGATCTCGACCCCGCAAAGATGATCTTAGACCGCAGCCGTCCGTAGTCGCCAGCATGCTGCAGGCTCAGATGAAACCGTTCAACCGACAGCCGCGATCCAGTTATTTCATGCCGATGACAAAGCTGTTTCTGCAGATCGGCGAAGGGTCCATGGAACCGAGGCTGCAAGAACAAACCGAAGAAGGCACGATCCGGTTTTTTTGGGCCGCCATGGCGGTTCTGGAATGCCGAAATCGAATTCGCCTTGCAGATACATGCACGCACGCCCAGCGAGGAACGCTCCTTTTTTGCTCTACCAGAACAAAACAGGAACATTTTCCTAAGGTCAAGCCTTAATGACTATGCCGAGAGCATAGGGCAGTTGGCGCCACGGCGAAGGCTGATATGCGCCACGTCGCCGGCGCTGAATTGAAAGCCCTCGGCCTGGCGCGGCGCGTCGATGACAACGGGCATGCCTTGCCCCAGTTCGGCGTGCAGGCGCAACGTGCGGCCATGGAAGACGATGCTGTTGACCCGCGCCGGCGCCGTGCCGGGCGTGGCCTCGGCGGCCGCCAGCAAATCCTCCGGGCGCACACCTATGGTGCGCATCTCGCCCTCGCGAGGCTGATCGCCGGTGTCGGGGACAGCTTCCAGCGGCAAGGCGCCGGCGGTGAAACGCAGGCGATCGCCATTGCTGCCGACAAAGCGCGACTGCAGCAGGTTCATGGTGCCGATGAAACTTGCCACAAACTTGGTGGCGGGGCGGTCGTAAAGCGTCGCCGGCGGTGCGGTCTGCTCGATGCGGCCTTTGTTCATGACGACGATGCGGTCGGAGATCGACAGCGCTTCGGTCTGGTCATGCGTGACCATGACGAATGTGGTGCCGAGCCGCGACTGCAGCCGCTTCAATTCGACCTGCATCTGTTCGCGCAGATGCGCATCCAGCGCCGACAGCGGCTCGTCGAGCAGGAGCACGCGGGGCTCGCAGACGATGGCACGCGCAAGCGCGACGCGCTGGCGCTGGCCGCCCGACAATTCGGAGACGCGGGCGCGCAGCTTGTCGGCAAGGCCGACCATGTCGAGAGCCTCGGCGACGCGTCTTGCCTGTTCGCCGCCGGCCAGCTTGCGCAGCGACAGGCCGAAGCCGACATTTTCGGCGACGTTCATATGAGGAAACAGCGCATAGTCCTGGAACACGGTGTTGACCGGCCGGTCGAACGGCCGCAGCGCGGTGATGTCGCGGCCATCGAGCAACACTCTGCCGCTCGAAGGGCTTTCGAAGCCGGCAATGACGCGCAAGCTGGTGGTCTTGCCGCAGCCGGACGGGCCCAGAAGGGTCAGGAATTCGCCGCCGACGATGTCCAGATCGACGGCATCGAGCCCGACTATGCCACCCGGAAACACCTTCGACACCGCCTGCAGCCGCACAATTGGATCAGGCGCCATCGCGAACCTCGGAGGGCTTGGTCGTGTTGACCCAAAGGATCCGGCATTGCTCGCCACCGGGGTTGCGGAAGGCATGCAGAAGCGTGCTCTTGAAAGCAAAACTGTCGCCGGCCTTCAGCAAATATTTCGTCGAATCCACCACCAGTTCGACCTCGCCCGCGAGTACACAGCCGAATTCATGGCCGGCATGCGCATAGGCTTCCGCCGTGCCGCCGCCGGCTTCCACCATCACCAGCATGCCGGTCAGCGTGGCGCCGGGCGGAGACAGCAGCGCCTTGGCGATGCCTTCCGACTTCACGGGGATCGAACGCCGCTTGTCGGCCCGCACGCAATAGAGATCATTGACGGCATCGCCGCCGTCGGCGATCAGCGCCGACGGCTCGATGTCGAGGGCGGCGGCAAGCGGCCAGATTACCTTGACGCGCAGCGATGACATGCCACGCTCGATCTGGCTGAGCGCGCCGATCGATATGCCAGTTTTTGCCGCCAGTTCTGCCAGTGACAAGCGGCGCTCGAGTCGCAACGCCCGCACGCGCCGGCCGACGCGAACGTCGGCCTCGTCCTTCGGCTTTGATGGGGGTTCGTTTAGTATGTCCATCGTCGATCCTCGTTGTTTTTCCCTTCTCCCCTTGTGGGAGAAGGTGGATCGGCGCGCAGCGCCGAGACGGTTGAGGGGTGCGTGACGGAACACCGCGGGTGCCAAGCTGGAACACCCCTCATCCGTCGCCTTCGGCGACACCTTCTCCCACAACAAGGGGAGAAAGAAGAACCGCGCTTAACCGCCAGCCTTCACTTTTTCGAACATCTTGGCGACATCGTCGTTCTGTTTCATCGGCCCAGTGAAGATCGTGCTCTTCAACATCACTTCCGGGTCGGACGGCAGTTGCAACTTTTCCAATTCGTCCTTCGGCACGCCGGCGAAGGCGGTCGAGAGCGAGCTGCCATAGCCGTAGGACTCGATCAGGAATTTGCCGGAATCGGCGTCCAGCCGGCTGTTGATGAAGTCATAGGCGAGATCGACGTTCTTGGCGTCCTTCAACATGACGAAGCCGCAGGCCCAGGTCAGCATGCCCTCCTTCGGCTTCATGAACTCGACCGGCACGCCCTGCTTCTTGAGCGAGGTGGCCGATGCATTCCACGTCATGGCAGCAACCAGCTGGCCGCTGGCAAGCGCCTGCTCGACCGAGGTCATGTCGGTCGTGTAGCTCGACAGCAGCGGGCGCTGTTCGCGCAACTTCGCCGCGACCTTATCCATCTGCTCCGCCGTCATGTCGAAGGGGTTTACGCCGGCCAGAAGTGCGGCGACGATCGGCGTGTCGTGCACCGCATCGATGGTCGCCATACGGCCGGCATATTGCTTGTCCCACAGAAGATTCCAGCTCGCCTCGGGATTCTTCACCAGATCGGTGCGGTAGAGGATCGAGGTGTTGCCCCAGTCCCATGGCACCATCCAGACCTTGCCGTCGCCGGCCTGCAGGTCGGGCAGGTTCTTGAACACCGCGAAGATCGAGTCCCAGTTCTTGATGCGCTTGGTGTCGATCGGCTGCAGCAGGCCTTCCTTGTTCCAGCGCGCCACCTTGTCGTAGCAGGGGTGCGCGATATCGGGCCGGAAGCCGGCCTTGACCTTGGTGAAGGCATCGTCGTCGTCGCCGAAGATCGAGGCCTCGACGCCATCGGGGTGCGCGGCAAGGAAGCTCTTGTTGAAATCGGGCAGCTCGTAGCCCGACCAGGTGAAGTACTGCAGCTTCTCGGCGGCGAGCGCCACGGTCGACGACAGTGCAAGCGCAAGCGCTGCGAGGCCGGCCCGGGCCTTGTGTCCCGATATCGATTTCAGGTGGAATGTCATTTTCGTTCTCCTCTCTTGTTGTTGTGGTTCAGGCTGGATTGCGGCGAACCGCGCCGAGCCCGCGATGGCGCAGGATTTCGGCGGTTCCGGCGATGATGAAGGACACGGCCAGGATCACTGTTCCGAGCGCCATGACAGTCGGCAGCGAGCGGGGAAAGCGCAGCTGGCTCCAGATATAGAGCGGCAGGGTCGGCTCCGTGCCGGCGAGGAAGAAGACGACGATGAACTCGTCGAAGGAGATCAGGAAGGCGAGCATGAAGGCCGACAGCACGGCAGGCAGGCTGAGCGGCAGCATGACGCGCCGGAACGTCGTCCAGTCGGAGGCGCCGAGGTCGAGCGCCGCCTCGCGAACCGTCCCGGGGATGGCGGCGAAACGGCTGCGCATGACGACCACGGTGGTCGGCAAGGCGACCAGGATATGGCCGAGCACGATGGCGACACGCGACGGTCCGAGGCCGACGAGGTTGACCAGGATCAGCAGTGATATGCCGACGATGACGCCGGGAATGAGGATCGGCAGCCGCGCGATGGCGCTGATCATGGCGACCACCGGTGAGCGGCCATAGAGATCCATATAGGACACGGTGATGCCGCACAGCGTGGCGCCCGAGGCAGCAATGGCGCCGATTACGAGACTGTTGACGAGTGCACCCGACAGTGCCGAATTGCCGTAGAGCGTGGCATACCATTGCAGTGTGAAGCCTTGCAGGGGAAACGCGGCCTGGATGGAATCGTTGAAGGAAAACAGCGGGATCAGCAGGACCGGCAGATAGAGAAAGACCAGATAGGCAACCACATACAGGCCGAGCCAGCGGCCATCCCGTTTCATGTTGGCGTGCCCTGCTTTCATGTGCGGCTGCCAAACCGGCGGTCGGCGCCGCGCGCGACCAACACCAGGAGCAGGATGACCAGCATGACGCAGACCGAAAGTGCGGCGCCGAACGGCCAGTCATTGGCCTTGCCGAACTGCGACTGGATCAGCGAGCCGATCATGGTGCTGGCCGGGCCGCCGACCATGGCCGGCGTGACATAGTCGCCGACGGTCGGCACGAATACGACGAGGGCGGCCGCTAGGACGCCCGGCATCGAATTGGGCAGGACGACGCGGCGGAACGATGTGAATGGCCTGGCACCAAGGTCGGAAGCGGCTTCGAGCAGCGATTTCGGAATGGTATCCAGCGCCACATAGATCGGCAGTATGGCGAAAGGCGCGTAGGCGTGGGCGAGCGTGACCACGACAGCGGCCGGCGTGTTGAGGAATGCCAGCGTCGGCTCGGACCAGATGCCACTTTCGATCAGCGCCGAATTCAGCACGCCATTATAGGCCAGCACGATCTTCCAGGCGAAGACGCGGAGGAGATAGCTGGTCCAGAACGGCAGCGTCACCAGGAACAGCAGCAGGCCGCGCCTGCGGCCGGCATGGAAGGCCAGATAGTAGGCGACGGGATAGGCGGTGACGACCGTTGCCATCGTCACCAGGCCGGCGATGACCAACGAGCGCAACGTCACCGTCCAGTAGAGCGGGTCCGAGGCCACGGTGATGAAATTCGACAGGCTGAAACCGGCGCCGAGCAATGAGCCGTCATTGCCACGTAAGGCAAGGAAAAGCACGAGACCAAGGGCGAACAGGATCAGCAGGAAAGTGACCAATGCACCGGGCAGCAACATGGTGAAGCGGAACACCGGCGAAGAGCGGAATTCCGGCAACGGCTGATTTGCTGCAAGGGTCGACATCGACCTGCCTGTTAGATTTATGAAATCATCTTAGCTTTTTCATATTCATGAAACTGTCAAGCTGAATCACGACCTTCGCCTGATCGGCGCCCCATCAACCCAGCCTTCGAACCCGTCCAGCGTCGATACGACTTTGATGGTCAGGCCACCCCCGTCGGAAGGCGTGGACGGGATGGGCCGCACGGGTGAAGGTGGAAACGGCATGAAGGCGAAGGCGTATGGCAAGATCGTGAACTTCTGCTCGATCACACTCAATGGCCGGTGGGATGGCTATGTACCTTATGTCGCATCGAAAGGCGCGATGCTGGGCCTCACGAAATCGCTGGCACGGGAACTGGGGCCGCATGGTATCACCGTAGACGCAGTGTCGCCGGGCGCAGTCGTTTCCGAAGCAGAGGGGCCCGTGTTCGGCGAGCGGCTCAAGGAATACAGTGATTGGATCATGGCCAACCAGAGCCTGAAGCGCCGCATCGAGCCGCATCACGTCGCCGCCCTTGTGCTGTTTCTTGTTTCGCCTGCCGCAGACATGATAAGTGGTCAGGATATCCACGTCGATGGCGGCTGGTAGTCGTGTTATCCCGTCGATGACGAACATCGACACGATCGAACTTGCCGACGAACGCGCCAGGGTGGTTGTCAGCCCTCGCCAGGGCGCGGCAATCCTGCGCTACGACGCGCTTCGCTCCGACGGCGTGGTCACACCCGTGATAAAGCCGTCGGAAGGATTGCTGAAATTCGGCTCCCAGTTGCTGGCGCCATGGTCGAACCGGATTTCCGGCGGCGGCTTCGAGTTCGACAAGCGTTTCCATGCGATAGAACCCAATGTCGAAGGCGAGCCGTTCCCGCTTCATGGCGACGCTTTTCAAAAGCCTTGGCGTCTGACGCGGCGGACGGGGACCGAGGCGGAGTTTGTTCTGGGCGATGGGTCGATCGGACCCTATCGCTACTATGCGAGCGTGCTCTATGCACTGGAGAACGGCGCGTTGAGCGCTACTTTGACCATTGAGAACCGGGCCGAGATCCGGCTGCCTTATGGGCTTGGCTTTCATCCATGGTTTCCGCGCAAGGCGCACACGTCGCTCCAGGCATCGGCCAAGAGCGTCTGGCTTGAGGATGAACGCCACCTGCCGACCAGGATGGTGCCACTCACCGACCACCTCGATTGGGATTTCTCGAGACGTGCGCCGCTTCCCGATACCTGGGTAAACAATGCGTTTGAGGGATGGGATGGACGCGCCTCGATCGTCCAACCCGATGATGCCATCGTCGTCTCGATCGAGGCATCGCCGCCGCTCAGCGTCTTCATTCTCTATTCGCCGGCACGAGACGCCGGTTTTTTCTGTTTCGAACCTGTCTCGCATACAGTGGATGCTCATCACATCGGCGGCCTGAGGACACTCGAGCCGAGGGAATCGATGACCTCGCGGACGCGACTGCGCTGGCATGAGCTTTGATGCCGGAGAAGCGTGTGGCCTTCGGTGCGATTTGACTTGAAGAGGGGCCGCCGGAATTTCACAATCCGATTTGTCCCGCCCAACAACGAGAGAACGATGACGAACACGATTAACATCCCTGGTGACGGTGTCTTTCTCGGCCGCGCTCGATTACTGCCCGCCTCGCATCCCATGGTGGTCACGGTGCGTGACGGGACCGTCTTCGACATCACGTCGAGTGCGGCGCCCACGGTGCGCGACGTCTGCGAATTGGCCGATCCGGCCGGCCATGTGCGCTCGGCCAACGGCACGCCGATCGGTTCACTCGACGACATCGCGGCCAACAGTTTCGAAGCCACGCGCGATCCGGCAAAACCCTTTCTGCTGTCTCCGGTCGACCTGCAGGCGATCAAGGCATCCGGTGTCACTTTCGTCGTCAGCCTGCTCGAGCGGGTGATCGAGGAACAGGCGCGCGGCTCGGCGGAAAAGGCCGACGCTATCCGCTCCGACATTGCCGGCCTGATCGGCCATGATCTTTCGAAGCTCAAGCCCGGTTCGCCCGAGGCGATGGAGATCAAGGCCAAGCTGATTTCGCGCGGCGCCTGGTCGCAATATCTGGAAGTGGGCATTGGGCCCGATGCCGAGATCTTCACCAAGTGCCAGCCCATGGCCTCGGTCGGCTTCGGCGCCGATGTCGGCCTCCACCCGGTGTCGACCTGGAACAATCCGGAGCCGGAGATCGCCATGATCGCCGCCTCAAGCGGCAGGATCGTCGGCGCTACCATCGGCAACGATGTCAATCTGCGCGACGTCGAAGGGCGCTCGGCGCTGCTGCTCGGCAAGGCCAAGGACAACAACGCCTCGGCCTCGCTTGGCCCTTTCATCCGGTTGTTCGACGACACGTTCTCCATCGCCGATGTGAAGCAGGCCGTCGTGCGCCTGAAGGTCGAGGGCGAGGACGGATTTTCGCTGGAGGGCGCAAGCTCGATGGCCGAGATCAGCCGTTCGCCGGAGGAGCTGGTTGCGGCGGCCATGGGGCCGCACCACCAGTATCCGGACGGGCTGGCGCTCTATCTCGGCACGATGTTCGTGCCGTCGAAGGATCGCGGCGAAAAGGGCAAGGGGTTCACGCACAAGGTCGGCGACATCGTCACCATCTCGTCGGAAAAATTCGGCGCGCTGGTCAACCGCGTGCGGCTGTCGCCCGATTGCCCGCACTGGACCTACGGCGCCAGCCATTTGATGCGTGACCTCGCCAAGGCCCGCCTGCTCTAACCGGCTCTTCGGGGGCTTTCGCCCCAAGTGACCGCCCAAACTGGCCAGGACAGTCCGCCCGGCTGAGCCTCGGCGACAATCATTCGGCTGCCTGGAAAAAATCATCCCAACTGATGCGATCTGATGGGGTCGTTGATGGCGCCCCGTCAGGCGCCGACTACATCTGCAGATGGAGGCTTGCCATCCGTCGAAAAAGGGAATGCTCTTAGGCATCCGAGCGGCGCTGGCAAAAGACGCAATCCGGCTGAAGCCGGAACAAGGGACGGATCATCTTCAACCGGGAGGAAATCAAATGCTGACGAGATTAAGACTTGTGCTCTACGGCCTGCTGATCGCGCTGACGGTCATTCCGGCAGCCGCGCAGGCCAAGACGTTCTACTGGATTTCACATGGCGGACCGGCCGACCCGGTCTGGACCTACTTCCTCGCCGGCGCCAAGCAATGGGCCAAGGACACCGGCAACACCGTCAACACCTCGTTCCACAATGGAGACGTCGCCTCGCAGCAGGAGGCGGTGCGAGCCGCCCTCTCGGCTAAGGCCGACGGCATCGTCACCACCAGCCCCGACCCGGGCAGCCTTGTCGAGATCGTCAAGGAAGCGCGCGCGGCCAACGTCCCGATCATCAACTTCAACACGCCCGATCCCAAGGCCAATTTCAACGCCTATGTCGGCGGCGACAACGTCACCTTCGGCAAGCATTGGGCGCAGTACCTGGTCGACAAGGGCCTGGTGAAGAAGGGCGACTTCGTCTGGATGCCGGTCGAGATCCCCGGCGCCACCTACGGCGTGCAGGAAGAGGAAGGCATCAAGAGCGTCTTCGGACCGCTCGGCATCACCTATGAAGTGACCGAGGCGACGCTCGACCAGGCCGAGGTGATCAACCGCATGGTCGACTACCTCACCGCCCATAAGGGCAAGGTCAAAGCCATCATCGGCCTGGGCGACCTGGTCACCGGTTCGATCAAGCGCGTGTTCGACCAGGTCGGTGTCAAGCCGGGCGAAATCCCGGTCGTCGGCTGGGGCAACTCGCTCGACACCACCCAGGAAGTGCTGAACGGCTATGTCAACGCCGGCCAGTGGCAGGATCCGCAGGCGACCAGCTATGTGGCACTGTCGCTCGCCAACATGGCGGCCAGCGGCATTCCTCCGGGCTTCAACGTCATCACCGGCGCGCTCTACGAGAAGGACACCGCGGCGGTCTACGACAAGATCCTGTCCGGCAAATAATCCGCGATCGCTGGCGCCGCGCATCTCGTGCGGCGCCAGATACCTTCATGGCCGCGGCATGTCCACCCGATGCGGTGGTGGTCGCGGCCCGTTCCAACCATGTCGCGGGTTCCCAGTGGAAAATCATTCGCTCACTCAACGCCTGATCGCGCGGCCGGAATTCGGACCCTTCGTTCTGCTCATCGTCGAGATCGCCGTTTTCTGGGGTTTCAACCATGACTTCCTGTCACCGCAGAACATCTCCAACACGCTGGCCTTCACAGTCGAACTCGGCCTGATCGCGCTGGCGATGACGCTGCTGATGACGTCGGGCGAATTCGACCTTTCCGTCGGGTCCCTGTTCGGCTTCTCGCCTGTGCTGATGTGGACGCTGTTCAATGCCGGCGTCACCTCGCTGGAGATGGGCTTCATCGTGGCGCTGGTGGTTGCCGCCTTGATCGGCCTGGTCAATGGCTGGTTCGTCACGCAGCTCAAGATCCCGTCCTTCCTGGTGACGCTCGGCATGCTCCTGGTGGTGCGCGGCAGCGCGCTTTTCATCACCGACGGGTTTCCGCAGCGCACCTGGAGCGCCGAGGGCAGCTGGCTGGCGGAGGCGCTGGTCGGCGACTTCTTCATCGGGCCGTTCCGCATCTACATGTCGCTGTTCTGGTTCATCGCCGCGGCGATCGCGCTCGGCTATGTCTTGACGCAAAGCCGGACCGGCAACTGGATCCAGGCGGCGGGCGGCAATCCCAACGCGGCGCGCGCCCGCGGCGTCAATGTCAACGGCGTCAAGGTCGGCCTGTTCGTCCTGTCGTCGCTCATGGCCTCGCTTGCCGGCGTCATCTCCTCGCTGCGCACATCCGCCGCCAACCCCAACAGCGGCACCGGCTATGAGCTCGAGGTGATCGCCATGGTGGTGATCGGCGGCACGGCGCTGACCGGCGGGCGCGGCACCATCATCGGCACCGTGCTCGGCATCCTGATCCTGCGCGTGATGCGCAACGGCATCGTGCTGATCGGCGTGCCCGGCCTTGCCTACAACATCTTCATCGGCGCGATCATCCTTGGCATGATGGCGTTGCATTCATGGCTGGAACGCCGGCACCAGGCGGGGACTTGAACCATGGCCGAGCCACTGATCCGCATGCAGAACATCCGCAAGTCCTATGGGCGCGTGCAAGCGCTGGTGGACGCCAATTTCCATGTCAACGAACGTGAGATCGTCGGCCTGCTGGGCGACAATGGCGCCGGCAAATCGACGCTGATCAAGGTTCTCTCCGGCGCGGTGCCGCTGACCAGCGGCGACATCTTCATCCGCGGCAAGAAGGTCACCTTGC
Organism: Mesorhizobium salmacidum (SeqCode); assembly: GCF_037179605.1. NCBI lineage: Bacteria > Pseudomonadati > Pseudomonadota > Alphaproteobacteria > Hyphomicrobiales > Phyllobacteriaceae > Mesorhizobium > Mesorhizobium salmacidum (SeqCode). The sequence continues at coordinate 38,620 of NZ_JAPYKS010000016.1, read as the reverse complement.
GCAGCACCAGCGACGCCATCGCCCAGGGCATCGAGACCATCTACCAGGACTCCGCCCTGGTCACGCAATTGTCGATCGCGCGCAACCTGTTCCTGGGGCGCGAACCGATCAAGCCGCCGCGCTTCCTCAACCGCATGGACCAGGACGCCATGAACGCGGTCGCCCGCGACCTGCTCAAGCAGGTCGGCATCTCCAAGAACATCCCGCCGACGACGCCGATCGGCTCGCTCTCCGGCGGCGAGCGCCAGGCGGTCGCGATCGCGCGCGCCATGCATTTCGACAGCGACCTCATCATCCTCGACGAGCCGACCAACAATCTCGGCGTCGCCGAGACGCAAGGCGTGCTGAGCTTCGTGCGCAACGCCCGCGATTCCGGCCACTCCTGCATCTTCATCGCGCACAACATCCACCATGTCTTCCAGGTGGTCGACCGCATCGTCGTCATGCGCAGGGGCAAGGTGGTCGCCGACGACATCGATCCGAAGATGACAACCGTGACGGAGGTCGAGCGCATCATCACCGGCATGTCGGACAAAGACATCCGCGACGCCCTCGCCGACGGCAAGCCGGGGCACTAAGGGGCATCGACGCACAGGGTCGCGGCATGAAGGCCACCGTCTCCGACATCGCCAGGAACTGCGGGCTGTCGACCGCAACGGTCGACAGGGTGCTCAACAATCGGCCCGGAGCGAGTGCCGCCAACCGGCAACGCGTCATGGAGGCCGCCAAGCAGCTCGGCTATTTGCCGGCCGCCGGCCAGGTGACGCTTCCCTCGAAACCCGCAAACCTCGAATTCTTCCTGCCGATCGGCAGCAACGCTTTCATGCAGGACCTGGCAAAGCATATCGAGGACTACGCATCGCGCCTGCCGCTTGTGGCGTCCTGCCGGATCCACAATCTTGCCGGCATCTCGCCCAATGCCCTGCAGGCAGCGGTCGAAAAGCTGTCGCTGCGCGCCAACGGCGTCGGTGTCATCGCGGTCGATCACCCCAGGACACGCAACATCCTGCGCGACATGGTCGAGGCCGGCATCCGCCTGGTGACGCTGGTGTCCGATATTCCGGCCGCACCCCGCTCGGCCTATGTCGGGATCGACAACCGCGTGGCGGGACGGACGGCAGCACTTTTGATGGGACGCTTGCTGGGCGGCCGCGAGGGGCATCTGGCGATGGTCGTCGGCTCGCGCTCCTATCGCGGCCATGAAGAGCGCGAGATGGGCTTCCGCTCCGTGCTTGGCGAGGAGTTTCCCAATCTCACCGTCAGCAGCGCCGTCGAGATCAACGACGAGCCCGATGCCAGCTATGCGGAAACCATGAAGGCGTTGCGCAACGAACCGGAACTGCTCGGCATCTATTGCGTCGGCGCCGGGCGCTCCGGCATTGCCAAGGCGATCCGCGAAGCCAGGCCCAACCGCAAGCCGGTGTTCATCTGCCACGACTTGACAAGGGAGACACGCGGCTATCTCGTCGACGACCTCGCGGACGTCGTGATCGACCAGAACGCCAGGCTGATCGCGGAGCAGTCGGTGATCCAACTGCTCGGCTCGATCGCATCGTCAGCGCCCTATCTCACGCGCAAATTCATCGAGCCGCGACTGATCTTCAGGGAGAACGTGCCGGTGCAGTGAGGTCGCATTTCTCGAATTCACGCGGCGCCACGGCGAATCTGCACAGCAGCTATGCACAATTCATTGTTGCCGAATCATTGGGCAACTCGTAGTTTCTGGTTGTCGGCCATCTACTCCTCCCAGATGCGATGCCGACGCTGAATGGGGTGCACCTCCTCCCGCACCACATTCGAAATCGAGCCCGCTGCCACCTCCTCCCGGCAGCGGGCTTTTTTCGTTCTGATCCGCAGCAATTACGACGCCGCCGCGCCAAAAGCGTGCGGTTCGGTCCGTCCGGTCACGGAATCGCACAGATCGTTGGCAGTCCGGCAGACGTCAGCCTGCCGCAGTGCCCCTGAAGGAAACGATCAACCCTTCGGCCATACGCACGAACTGCGTGCTCGGGCCCTCGGCACCGACGGTCTGCACGCTGACGCGCGCGCCTTCAAACAGCAGCGACAGCGTATCGGCGAGAAGTTCGGCCTGACCAATTCCGGCATCCCGGCAGAGCCCAACCAGGCGTTCGCGCTGGGCTTCCTTGAGTTCCTTGATCACGCGCCTTGCCGGGTGATCGGGCTCGGTCAGTTCGGCGGCGGCGTTGGCCATATCGCAGCCGCGGCCGTCGGTGTTGAGCATGGCAGCGGCCTTGCGAACCCAGGCATGAAGCTGGGCGAGTTTGTCGCCCGGATGCTCGGCCTCGAACGTTTCCCACATCGCGCCGGCTTTCAACGCATTGGCGCGCAGGCATTCGACGATCAGTTCGTCCTTGGACTCAAAGTGACGATAGAGCGTCATCTTGTTCGTGCCGGCAGCCTCGGTGATGGCGTCGACGCCGACGCCTTTGATGCCGTGCTTATGGAACATGTCACGCGCCGTCTCCAGGATCCGATCCCGGGGACGAGAGCGCTCCACGACGCCGTCTGTCATCATGATCTCCTTTTCGTTTCCAAAAAATCCTCGGCCACCTCTTGACTAGGGTGTTACCGGTCTGTAACTTCCACAATGTTACTTACTGGTAACACCTATAACGTCCGTCGTCAATAACAAGGTCGTGAACTGGTCCTACCAGATCGAGATGGACGAAAAGACTGCCAATCATGCGGCTTCGGCCGGTGAAGAGATGAAAAACGGTTCGCGAGCATAGGCTGCGAATCGACAGACAAGGAGCCGGCCAATGCCACAGCGCCGCGATCTTACCATAGATGAGGCCGTCCGGGATCCGATGATCCGGCTGGTGATGAAAGCAGATGGGGTCGACCCCCGCGCCTTCGAGAACATGTTGCGCTCGCTCGCCGATGGGCAGCGTCGCGAGGTGCCGTTGCTGCGTTCACGGGAAGGGTCCCGTAACGGGCACGGCCAATTGTCCAGGGTCGCCAGCGCCTTCGGGCGGGCAAGAGCGGCCGGAGAGGCGTGTGTGTCGTGGTAAACTTCTTCATCCATCGTCCGATCTTCGCCTCGGCCATCGCCATTATCATGGTGCTCGCCGGGACGATTTGTTATTTCCTGCTGCCCGTTTCGCAGTTTCCCGACATCACACCGCCTCAGGTCGTGGTCAGCGCCCACTATCCGGGCGCCAGCGCGCAAGTGGTGGCAGACACGGTGACGACGCCGCTGGAGCAGCAGATCAACGGCGTGCAAGGCATGACCTACATGTCGTCGACGAGCTCCAATGACGGCTCGGCGACCATCACCATCACCTTCGATGTCGGCTATTCCCTGAGCACTGCCGCCGTCGATGTGCAGAACCGCGTCTCCCAGGCGGCCTCGTCGCTGCCGGCGATCGTCAACCAGGGCGGCGTGACGATCAAGAAGCAGAACCCTAACTTCGTCCTGATCGTCAACCTGACCTCGCCCGACCATTCCGTCGACCCGGTGGCGCTCTCCAACCTTGCCTATCTGCAGGTGGTGGATCCGCTGAAGCGGCTGCCGGGTGTCGGCGACGTGCAGATCTTCGGCGAACGGCGCTATTCGATGCGCGTCTGGCTCGATCCGGACAAGCTCGCCAATCTCGGCATCACCGCCGTCGACGTCCAGAACGCCATCGCCGAACAAAACGTCCAGGTGGCGGCCGGCAAGATCGGCCAGTCGCCGGCGCCCGCCGGCACCGCCTTCGAGATGCAGGTCAACGCCGTCGGCCGGTTGAGCGACCCCAAGGAATTCGGCGACATCGTCGTGCGTGCCAACACGGATACGGGTTCGCTGGTGCGGCTGCGCGACGTCGCCCGTATCGAGCTTGGCGCCCTGCAATATTCGTCCTCGGCCTTCTTCGGCAAGGACCCGACCGTGGTGCTCGCCGTCTATCAGATGCCCGGCTCCAACGCGCTCGATCTACAACAGCGCGTCAAGGACAAGATGCAGGAACTGTCGGCCCGTTTCCCCAAGGGCGTCGACTATGCGATGCACTACGATACGACGCGCTTCGTCTCGGCCTCGATGCATGACGTGCTGATCACCCTTGGCGAAGCCCTGGTGCTCGTCGTGGCGGTGGTGTTCATCTTCCTGCAGAGCTGGCGCACGACGATCATTCCGACCATCGCCATTCCGGTGTCGCTGGTGGCGACACTCGTCATCATGGAGATGATGGGTTTCTCGCTCAACATGCTCTCGCTGCTCGGCATGGTGCTGGCGATCGGCCTCGTCGTCGACGACGCCATCGTCGTGGTCGAGAATGTCGAGCGACAGCTCGAGGCCGGACTGAAACCACTGGCGGCGACAAAAGCCGCCATGGCCGAGGTCACGGGTCCGATCATCGCGACAACCGCCGTGCTGATGGCCGTGTTCGTGCCGGTTGCCTTCATTCCCGGCGTCTCCGGAAAGCTCTACAACCAGTTCGCGCTGACGGTGGCGATCTCGGTCGGCATCTCCGCCTTCAACTCGCTGACGCTCAGTCCCGCGCTCAGCGCTGCCTTCCTACGGCATCGCGGCGAGACGCAGTTTGTTCTGTTCCGCTGGTTCAATACGGGTTTCGACAAACTGTCGCATGCCTACGCCCATGGCGTGCGCTTCCTGATCCGCCTGCGCTGGATCATGCTCGGCTTGTTCGCGGCCGGTCTGGTCGCCACCTATTTCGTCTGGCAGAAGCTGCCCTCGACCTTCCTTCCGGTCGAGGACCAGGGCTATTTCTTCGTCGTCATCCAACTGCCCGACGGGGCTTCTCTGGAGCGCACCGATGCGGTGGCACAAAAGGCGCGCGACATCCTGCAGTCGACACCCGGCGTCGACATCGTCGGCTCGATCAGCGGCCTGAACTTCCTGACCAGCGCGGCGCAGTCGAACTCGGCGGTCGAGTTCGCCATCCTCAAGCCATGGGAGCAGCGTGGCCCCGACCAGAGCGCCTCGAAGCTCGTCGCCGACGTGCGCGGCAAGCTGATGCAGATCCCGGAGGCGTTCGCGCTCTCCTTCGATCCGCCCTCCATCCCTGGCATCGGCACCACGGGCGGCTTCGAATTCGTCGTCGAGGACCTCACCGGCCGCGGCAGCACGGCCCTCAACGACGCCACGCAAGCGGTGATCGCCGAGGCGCGCAAGCAGCCGGAAATCAATCCGCAGCAGCTGTTCTCGCCGTTCTCGACCTCGACGCCGCAGTTCAACTACGATCTCGACCGCGCCAAGGCGAAGCTGCTCGGCCTCAACCTGCCGGACGTCTTCAACACGCTGCAGATCTATCTCGGCTCGCTCTACGTGAACGACTTCAACCTGTTCGGTCGCACCTTCCGGGTGACCATCCAAGCCGACAAGGATTCACGTGCGGGTGCCGCAGATATTTCACGGCTCTATGTGCGCAATGCTTCCGGCGGCATGGTGCCGCTCAGCACGCTGGGCAAACTGGTGCCGTTCGTCGGCCCGGAAACCGTGCCGCATTACAACAACAACGCCTCGGCCACCATCAATGGCGGCGCAGCGCCCGGCTATTCGTCGGGCCAGGCGGTCGCCGCCATGGAGCGGGCCGCGGCCACCGCGCTGCCCAGGGATTTCGGTTTCGAATGGACCGGCATCACCTTCCAGGAGCTCAAGGCTGGATCGATCGCGTCGGTAGTGTTTGCCCTCGCCATCGTCTTCGTCTTCCTGATCCTGGCGGCGCAGTACGAGAGCTGGGCGATGCCGTTCATGGTTCTGCTGGCGGTGCCGCTCGCCCTGTTCGGCGCGTTCGCCGCACTTTGGGTACGCGGCATGCAGATCGACGTCTATTCGCAGATCGGCTTCGTCATGCTGATCGGGCTGGCGGCCAAGAACGCGATCCTGATCGTCGAGTTCGCAAGACGGCGGCGCGAGGAAGGCCTCACCATCATCGAGGCATCGATGGAGGCCGCTCGGCTGAGATTGCGGCCGATCCTGATGACCGCGTTTGCCTTCATTCTCGGCGTAGTGCCGCTGATGATCGCCACCGGCGCGGGTGCCGCCAGCCGTCAGTCGATCGGCACCACCGTGTTCGGCGGCATGGTCGCGGCGACCATCCTGTCGCTGGTGTTCGTGCCGGTCTTCTACGCGGTCATCGAACAGCTGCGCGAACGGCGCGGCGGCGACGAGCCCGCCTCTCAACACACTGAACCAACGGCCAAACCCGCCTTCCCTCCCCTGGCGGAAGCGGCCGAATAAGATTGGAGAATGATCATGCGTAAATGGAAAATCGCGTTGGGAACGGCTGTCGCGCTGGGTGCGATCTCGGTTGCCAGCGTCCAGCTGCTGGACATGGGCAATATCAGCCTGATTGCCGGCACGGCCGGGGCGGCGCCGGCCCCAGCAGCGTTCGTCATGCCGGTGCCGGTGGCGAACGTGGTCAAGAAGACGATCCCGATCTATCTCGACTATGCCGCGCGGACCGAGCCGATCCGCAGCATCACGCTGCAGGCGCGCGTCCCCGGCTACCTGCAGGAACAGACGGCGCAAGACGGCGCCGACGTGCGGCAGGGCGACCTGCTCTACAAGATCTCGCCTGACGATTTCCAGGCCGCGCTCGACCAGGCGAAGGCACAGGTACAGCGCGATACGGCGACGCTCGATTATGCACGTTCCAATCTCGGCCGCGGTACCGAGCTCGCCAAGAGCGGTTACCTGGACAAGGACAGCTTCGACCAGCGCACCAGCACCTTGCGCGGGGCGCAGGCGTCGCTGGCGCTCAACCAGGCTGCCGTGCGCACGGCCGAGCTCAATCTGAGCTATGCTGAAATCCACGCGCCGTTCCCCGGACGCCTGGGCCGCAACCAGGCTTCCGTGGGAACGCTGGTCAGCGTTGCCGGCACCGTGCTCAACACGCTGGTGCAGCTCGATCCGATCTACGTCACCTTCAATCCGAGCGAGACGGATCTGGCGCAAATCGAGGAAGCGCGTGCTGCCGGTCCGATCGAGGTCGAGGTCCTGCTGCCGGGCGAGACCGAAGCCCACCAGAAGGGCGAGCTCACCTTTATCGACAACACGATCGATCACTCGACTGGCACGATCACCGCACGCGCCACCATCGGCAACGCCAAGTTCACGCTCTTGCCTGGCCAGTATGTTCGCGTGCGGCTGCACGTCAAACAACAGCCCGATGCGCTGCTGGTGCCGCAGGTCGCGCTGGGATCAAGCCAGCTCGGCAAATATCTCTACGTCGTCGGCAAGGGCAATACGGTTGACCAGCGGCTGGTTTCGCTCGGGCCGACCAGCGGCGATATGGTCGCCATCCTCAGCGGCGTCGCCGAAGGCGACCAGGTGATCACAGGCAACCTGCAGAAGATCGGCCCCGGAATGCCGATTTCGCCCCTCCCACAGAAACCGGCTACCTGACTCCCCCGCAGGCCCGGTTTCCGCGGCGCCCTCGACCTTTCCCAGGGTCGCGGGCGCCGTTTTCATGAGCAGACCGACCAGGGCGGCGACGTCGGCGCCGTCGGAAACCGAAAAATCAAGACCACGAACTCTTGTTAGATTGTCGACAATCTGATTGTCTTGCCTTCTGTTCTCGCTGGAGTGGACCGGATGGTGAAGACGGAGTTCAGCCCGATTGCCGACACGACGCGCCGCGCCGGAATCGTGGCACTGCTGCGGCGCGCGATCCTGACTGGTCAGCTCGAGCCCGGCCAGAAGCTCAACGAACTCAGGATTTCCGAACAGATGCGGGTCAGCCGTGCGCCGCTGCGCGAGGCGATGCGCGAGCTGGTGCAGGAAGGCATCCTGACCAGCATCCCCTATGCCGGCACCTTCGTCATCAATGTCACCGCCAAGGACATCGACGACGCCTATTCGCTCAACAAGGTGCTGGACGAGTTCGCCATCGAACGGACGTGGAAGCAGCGCGACCAGCGTTTCTTCGAAGAGCTTGACCGGCGGCATGAGGCGGTGAAACAGGCGACCCGCGACCGCGACACCACAAGGCAGATCGAAACCGCGCTGCAACTGCATGGTCTGATCCATGAATGGGCCGACAATTCGGTGCTCCTGGAAACCTGGCAAAGGCTGACCAGCCGTTTGCAGATGTACTTCGCCCTGCACCAGCAGGCGCGAAAGGAACCCGTGCCGGCCGAAGATATCCATGAAACCTATGTGGCGCTGCTCAAGGGCGACGACATGCGTGCCGCCCAGCGCCATGCCCGCGAGCATATCGACCTCGATTTCGAAGAGCTTCTTGCCCATGCGCGCGGCCTCGAAAGGCGTCCGTCGAAAGGCGCCTGACCCCTTCCCTCATCGCGGATAATGGATACCCCCACGTGCAGATCGAAACCATCAAAGCCTTTCACGTCGTGCAGCCCTTCGTGGACGGCCCCTATCGCATGTCCAAAGGACGCGTGGCCGACTGCTTCGACGCCGTGATCGTCTCCATCACCTCCGACAGCGGCATCACCGGATGGGGTGAGATGGCGCCGCTCGGCAATTTCTACTCGGCCGCCTTCCCCGCCGGCACAAGGGCCGGCGTGCCGGAGATCGCACCGCATCTTGTCGGCCAGGACCCGTGCGGGCTGGCCAGCATCGGCCGGCTGATGGACACCGTGTTCAAGGGCCATCCCTACATCAAATCAGCGCTCGACATGGCCTGCTGGGATCTGGCGGCGCGCGCCGCCGGCGTGCCGCTGGTGACGCTGCTTGGCGGCAAGGAAAGCGACACGGCGGAACTCTACAAGGTCGTTACCCATGGCACGGTCAATCAAATGGCCGCACTTGCCGGGCGCATCGTCGAGGACGGTTTCAGCCGGCTGCAGGTCAAGGTCGGCGGCAATGTCCATGACGACATCGAACGGGTCACCGCGGTCGCCGCCTCGGTGCCGAAAGGCACTGTCATTTTCTGCGACGCCAATGCCGGTTGGACACCTTACCAGGCGCGGCAGTTCGCCGATGCGACGCGGGCGATCGACTATACGTTCGAGCAGCCCTGCACGACCATCGACGAGAACATGTCGGTGCGCCGCATGCTCGACAAACCGATGGTGCTCGACGAATCCGTCACTTCGCTCGAGGCGATGCTGGAAATCCATCGCCTCGGCGCGGCCGACGGACTGACGCTGAAGATCTCGCGGCTCGGCGGCGTCACCAAGACCCGCCTGATCCGGGACGTCGCCGTCGACCTCGGCTTCATGATCACGGTCGAGGATACCGGCGGCGCCGAGATCGATACATCCGCCATGGCGCATCTGTCGCTGTCGACGCCGGAGGAGCGCCGGCTGCACGCGATTGCCTTTCATGAATGGGTGACGGTGCGCACCGCGTCAAACGCGCCGCCGGTCACCGGCAGCCGCATGGGCATTCCCGCCGGGCCAGGCCTTGGCATCGACGTCGTTCCCGACCTGCTCGGCAAGCCGTTCTTCGAGGTCGGCCGGTGAATATCCGCAGCATCAAGGCCACGCCGCCGACGTCGCCGGCGGCCGTCATCATCGATGATGTGCTCTCCCAACGGCTGGTCGGCCGCGACGCCATCGACATTGCCGGTGCCGAACATGTGTGCCTGCCCTTCTGGACCGGCGTGCAGTCGATCAACGATCGCCCCCTCGCCTCGGACGGATATTTCTGAGGCCGTCACGTAGTCGATTGCACTCGAGGTCTGCCTGGGTTTCGTATTTTCCTCCGTCCCGGTCGGTGTTAGGCTGAACACTCACGGCGGACGACTGCTCATGACGGCATTTCATGATGCGGCCCTTGCCTGGCTCGTTGGCCTCGTCGCGCTGCCCGCAGTGGGATTTGCCGAAAGTCCGCCAGCGTTCGAGCTCAAGCTCGATATCGACCAGGACGGCAAGATGGATCGGGCGAGGGTAACGCAGGAGCTTGGTGCGCCGGCCGATCTCTATATTTACCTGGTAACCGGCGAGGAGAAGCTCGATTCCTCGCGTCGCCCCGATTTCGTCAGGAAAGGACTGACGGAAGATCGGGTCCTCGACCTTGAAACCAAGGGCAAGGGATGGCTGGCGATAACGTCCTGCTTCGGATGCGGCGCCAGCAAGTCGACAGAAGAAACCATGACGATCGTCTATCGCCGGGGCCAATTCCTGGTCGGTGGCTACAGCCGCAGTTGGGACTGGAACCAGCAGACGTCGGATGGCGTCAAGACGACGCTCGGCGGCTGCGACATCAACTATCTCACAGGCGTAAGCATCGTCTCCAAGGACCTTGAAGGCGGCAAGCCGATCAAGGGCAAGTTCAAGCCCGTGCCGCTCAAGGCCTGGTCCAGTGACCGGCGCCCAAAGGCTTGCGACTTCTGATGAGATTGATCAAAGGACGGCAATGCGCATAACCTCCCTCGACAAGGGAGGCAAGGCAATGGATCTTTTCAAACTGGAGGGCGATGTCGCGCTGGTCACCGGTGCCGGCAGCGGCATTGGCCAGGCAATCGCGATCGGGCTGGCCGAGGCAGGCGCCGATGTCGCCTGTTTCGGCCATACGTCGAAGGGCGGGCTGGACGAAACCGCTCACCGGATCACCGCGCTCGGCCGCCGGGCGCTGGTGTTGACCGGCACCGTGACCTCGGACAGCGATCTCGCGGCGGCCATCGATCGCGTGGAAGCCGAACTCGGTGCGTTGACGGTCGCCGTCAACAATGCCGGCATTGCCGGCTCGCAACCAGCGGAGACACTGCCGTTGGAAAAGTGGCGGAAAGTGCACGAGGTCAATGTCGCCGGTGTGTTCCTGTCCTGCCAGGCCGAAGCGCGCAAGATGCTGGCGCGGGGCAAGGGCTCGATCATCAACATCGCCTCGATGTCGGGCACCATCGTCAATCGCGGGCTGACGCAGGCGCACTACAATTCCTCGAAGGCCGCCGTCATTCATCTGTCGAAGAGCCTCGCCATGGAATGGGCCGATCGTGGGCTGCGCGTCAATGTCGTCAGCCCGGGCTACACGCTGACGCCGATGAACAAACGGCCGGAGGTGGCCGAACAGGTGAAGATCTTCAAACGCGACACGCCAATGGGACGCATGGCGGCGCCCGAGGAAATGGTCGGGCCGACGGTGTTCCTGGCCAGCCGGGCGTCGAGCTTCGTCACCGGCCTCGACCTGATCGTCGATGGCGGCTACGTCTGCTGGTAACGGGACGTGCGAGCCATGTCCCGCCGGCTTCGCCTGCGGTCTGAAATTCCGGCGCGAGCGTGGCGTTAGTCGTTGCGCGGCATGAACGTTGGTATATATAATTTCATCCTATGAAACAGCGCTGGCGAGACAGGGCTTGCCAGGGCTATAGCCGAGAGCAATTCCGCCGGAAATGCTCGGGATCATGGGACCTTGATGGCTCGCACCTTGCAGGGCGCCGCAGGACTGGCAATTGATCCGCGGATCGCCGTCGCGGCGATCGATCGGCCATGAGACTGCCCGCCTCGGCAGCGTCCGTCATCACCGAAATCGAGCATCGCCGCGCCTGCGCCGGCGATAACGGCCTTGCGCAACAGCCGGCCTTTCCAACACAATCAAGAAAAGACGCAAAAAAGGGAACGACCAACAATCGTCACAGCTTGAAGGAGAACCAAGCAATGCCAATTCGCAGTGTGATTTCGAAATTCTCAATGGGAGCTTTTGCACTTGCCGCGGCAAGTGTGCTGACGCCAACAGCGCAGGCAGCGGCACCGGAATCCAACGACCCGATCAAGATTGCCTTGTTCGACTGGACCAGCGTCAACCTCAACGCCAAGATCCTCGGCGGCATCCTGGAAAAGCTCGGCTATACCGTCGAATACCCGACCGCCGACTATCTCTCCAGCCTGACAACCGGCCTCACCAATGGCGATATCGATGTCGGCCTGGAGTTCTGGGACACCACCGCCGGCGAAGCCATGAAGGCTTCCGACGCCACGGGGCAGACCGAAAGGCTGGGCAAGCTCGGGCCCAAGGCCAAGGAAGAGTGGTGGTTTCCCGAATACATGAAGGAAAAGTGCCCGACCTTGCCGGATTGGCACGCGCTGCTCGATGCCACCTGCGCGGCATCGTTCTCGACCGCCGAAACGGCGCCGAAGGGGCGCTACCTCGGCGGCCCGGTGACCTGGGAAGGTTTTGACGACGAACGCGTCGCGGCACTGAAACTGCCCTTCACCGTCATCCATGCCGGCACCGATGCGGCGATGTTCGCCGAACTCGATTCCGCCTATCAGCGCAAGGCGCCGATCATGCTGTGGATTTATTCGCCGCATTGGGCGCCCGCAAAATACAAGGGCGAATGGGTGCAATTCCCGGAATACACGCCCGAATGCTACAACGACCCGAAATGGGGCGTGAACCCCGACGCCAAATATGACTGCGGCAAGCCGCATGGCGAGATCTGGAAATACTCCTGGAACGGCATGAAGGACAAATGGCCGGTCGCTTACAAGGTGGCCAAGGCCTACACGGTCGATACCGACGAGTTGAACAAGATGAGCGGCGAGATCGACCTCGACGGCAAGACGCCGGAAGACGTCGCCGCCGCCTGGATCGCCGCCCACGAGGCAGACTGGAAAGCCTGGGCGCAGTGATCGCTCCGACTGGAAAAGGGAGACCCGGCTGTTGAGCAGCCGGGTCTCAATTCCTGATGCTCCAGAAGGACGACTGAATGACGGAAGCGATTGAACAGGCATCGAATGCGGGAAAAAATCCCCGCCCGATAAAACTTGCCTGCCGTAATGTCTGGAAACTGTTCGGCTCGAACGCCACCAATTTCATCCGCGAGCGCGACGGCAAGGCCAGCATGGCGGAGGTCTCGGCGGCCGGGCTGGTCGGTGCGGTGCGCGCCGTCGACCTCGAAATCCGCCAGGGCGAGATCTTCATCATCATGGGGCTGTCGGGCTCCGGCAAATCGACACTGGTGCGCTGCATGTCGCGGCTGGTCGAGCCGACGCATGGCAAGGTCGAATTCGAAGGCAAGGACCTGGTCAAGATTTCCGATGCCGCGCTGATCGAACTCAGGCGCCACCGCATGGGCATGGTGTTCCAGAACTTCGCCCTGCTGCCGCATCTCAACGTGCTCGACAACATCGCCTTCCCGCTCAGCATCCAGGGACAGGATCGTTCGACACGCGAGGCGCGCGCCCGCGAAGTCATCGACCTCGTCGGCCTGCGCGGGCGCGAACATTTCTACCCGCGCGAATTGTCGGGCGGCCAGCAGCAGCGCGTCGGCATCGCCCGCAGCCTCGCAACCAAGCCCGAGATATGGTTTCTCGACGAGCCGTTCTCTGCGTTGGATCCGCTCATCCGCCGCGAAATGCAGGATGAGTTGATGCGGCTGCAGACCATGCTGCACAAGACCATTGTGTTCATCACCCATGATTTCGACGAGGCGATCAGGCTCGCCGACCGCATCGCCATCATGAAGGACGGCGAGGTCATCCAGATCGGCACGCCGGAAGAACTGGTGGTCAATCCGGCGACCGACTATGTCGCCGAGTTCACCCGCGACGTCGACCGCGCCAAGGTGATCTCGGCACGCAGCCTGATGCGTGCCTGCGACGGCGCCGAGCATGGCGGCACGGTAGCGCCGGAGGCCAAGATTGCGAGTTTTTCCGCCAGCATCGTTGCCGCCGGAAAACCGTTCGCGGTGATCAACGGCACCGGCACGCCGATCGGCGAAGTGACGCCGCAAGCGGTGATCGATCTGCTGGCCGGCATCGAGCGAGCCGGCGCATGACGGTCACGGCAAGCGCCAGCCAGACAAGGCGACCAATTCAGCGGTGGCTGGTGATCTGGGTGCTCGCGCTTGCCGCCGTGCTGGTGGTGTTCCTGCTTCAGGACAGACTGCCATGGGCCGTCAACTATCCGGTCGAGGCGGTCGTCCCCGTCGCCGACTGGGTCAGCGCGCTGATGGGCTGGATCAAGTCGAACCTGTCCTGGCTGACCCGCTCGGTCACCGCAGTGCTCGGCGTGCCGCTCGACTTCGCGCTCAATCTCTTGGCCAAGAATTTCAAGTTCGGCCATGGCGCCGACGCCTTCGTGTTGCCGCGTTTGTCCTGGGTTGGCGTCTGCGCGGCGGCGTTCCTTGCCGGCTATGCGGCCGGCGGCAGAAAGCTCGGCCTGCTGGTTGGCGGCTGTTTCCTGTACATCGCGCTGTTCGGCCAATGGACCAGCGCCATGCTGACCCTGGCGCTGATCTCGATCGCCGTGCCGTTCTGCATCGTCACCGGGCTATTCGCCGGCATCTGGGCGTGGCGCAAGCCGTGGGCGGAGCGGTTCATCGTCTCCCCCGCCCTCGACCTGATGCAGACGATCCCGACCTTCGCCTATCTCATCCCGATGCTGCTGCTGTTCGGCAACAGCCCGGTCTCGGCGATGATCGCCACCGCCATCTTCGCCACGCCGCCGATAGTGCGGGCAACGATGCTGGGCCTATCGCGGGTGCCGTCCGAGATCGACGATTTCAGCGAAATGGCCGGCTGCACGGCGCGGCAGAAATTGTGGCGCGTGCTGCTCCCCTCGGCGCGGCCAACGCTGATGGTGGGCGTCAACCAGGTTATCATGCTGGCGCTCAACATGGTGATCATCGCCTCGATGATCGGCGCCGGCGGGCTCGGCTACGACGTGCTGCTCGCCCTGCGCGCGCTCAAGGTCGGCGAAGCGATGGAAGCCGGGCTCGCCATCGTCGCGCTCGCCATCGCGCTCGACCGGCTGAGCCAGGCCATCGCCCACAAGCAGGCAACAGCCAATGTCCACCGGTCGTCCGCGAGCCCGCGTTTCTGGCGGCGCTACCCCAATCTGACGCTGGCCATCGCCATCCTTGTCGTCACGACGCTGCTCGGCCTGTTCGTGCCGGCCTTCGCGGCCGTGCCGAAGGCGATCACCTTCACCACCGCGCCATTGTGGAAAGCGGCTGTGAATTGGGTGACGATCAACTTCTTCGACGTCATCGAAGCGTTTCGGGTGGCGCTGATCCTCAATGTACTCAATCCGCTGCGCGCCTTCTGCGAAGGGTTCCCGTGGCTGGGCGCGGTGTTCCTGCTCGGCCTTGCCGGCTACCAGCTCTCAGGTTTGCGGCTGGCCGCACTTGTCGCGGCACTCACCGCCTTCTGCGCCATCACAGGCCTTTGGGAAAAGACCATGGCGACGGTCTATCTCTGCGGCATATCGGCCTTCATCGCCTGCCTGATCGGCATTCCGATCGGGCTTGCGGCGGCGCGCAGCGACCGCTTCGAAAAGATCGTCACGCCCGTCATCGACACGCTGCAGGTGCTGCCGTCCTTCTGCTTCATCATTCCGGTGGTGATGCTGTTCCGTGTCGGCGACGTCACCGCGATGATCGCCACGGTTGCCTTCGCCGTGGTGCCGGCAATCCGCTACACCAACCACGGCATCAGGCAGGTGCCGCCGGCGCTGATCGAGGCCGCGAAAGTTTCGGGCTGCACGCCGCGCCAGACCTTCTTTCGGGTGCAACTGCCGCTGGCGCTGCCGGAGATCATGCTCGGCGTCAACCAGACCATCCTTATGGCGCTGGCGATGATCATCATCTGCGCCATGGTCGGCACGCGCGACCTCGGCCAGGAAGTGTTCATCGCATTGTCGAAAGCCGATTCCGGCCGCGGCATCGTCGCGGGTCTGGCCATCGCCTTCATCGGCATCGTCGCCGACCGGCTGTTCAATGCCTGGACGGCGAAGGCGCGGGCAAGGCTCGGATAGTCAGGAAGATGCGCCGCGGCTACTCCGCCGCGACGCCCTTCACCTCAAGGTAGCTCTCCATAGAATCGTCCAGCGCCTGCAGCCAGGGCGTGTGGTGCAGCGGCGCCATGGTCCCGGTCATCAGTGAGCGGTAAGCGTGGTCGCGGAAGCTCATAATGTCTTCCGCCTTGTGGTGCTCCCACTCCATGAAGGTCTGGTTGACCGCCTCGACGTCGAAGCCTGGATAGTCGGTCTGGTCCATCAACTCCTTAGTGTAGTCACCCTGGAACCAGATCATCTGCTCGGCGTCCTCGAGCATTTTCTCGCGGGCGCGCCATTTCGCGCCATGCGCCGCCATCGCCTCCGCCGAGGGCAACTTGATGCGGCCCATAATGACGTCGCGCGCGAACCAGGCCTGCGCGTCAAACATGTTGAAGGTATAGAACTGGTCCTGCATGCCGATGTAGGAAAGCTTCGGGTTCTTCTCCCAGACGACACCCTCATAGAGGTCCAGCGGCCACATGCGGTTGGCGGTCTTGAGCTTGAGGTCGTCGGTGAGGAAGGGGAAGGAATGGAGGTAGCCGGTGCACAGGATGATGGCGTCGACATCCTTGGTGGTGCCGTCCTTGAAATGCGCTGTCTTGCCGACGACCTTCTGCAGCAGCGGCACCTCTTTCCAATTCTCGGGCCATTTGAAGCCCATCGGCTTCGAGCGGTAGCTGGAGGTGATCGATTTCGCGCCGTATTTGTAGCATTGCGAGCCGATGTCCTCGGCCGAATAGGAACGGCCGATGATCAGGATGTCCTTGCCCTTGAACTCCATGGCGTCGCGGAAATCGTGGCTGTGCAGGATGCGGCCGTTGAAGGTCGAGAAGCCTTCGAAATAGGGCACGTTGGGCACGGAGAAATGCCCCGAAGCGACGACGACATTGTCGAACTCCTCGGAGTAAGTCACGTCATTGGTGCGGTCGTGCGCGGTGACCGTGAATTTCTTCGTCTCGTCGGAGAAGGTGACCATGCGCACCGGGCTGTTGAAGCGCACCCATTTGCGCAGGCCCGACTTCTCGACGCGGCCCTTGATGTAATCCCACAGCACGGCGCGCGGCGGATAGGAGCCGATCGGCCGGCCGAAATGCTCCTCGAACGTGTAGTCGGCGAATTCCAGGCATTCCTTCGGACCGTTCGACCAGAGGTAGCGGTACATCGAGCCGTGGACGGGGTCGCCATGTTCGTCGAGGCCGGTGCGCCAGGTGTAGTTCCACAGGCCGCCCCAGTCGGACTGCTTTTCAAAGCAGACGATCTCGGGAATGTCGGCGCCCTTGTCGGCGGCCGACTTGAAGGCCCTGAGCTGGGCCAGACCGGACGGGCCGGCTCCGATAACGGCAACGCGAGTGTTCATTCCGGGCCTCCTCTTTTTGATTTCCCCAGCGAAACAAATTTCACTGGCAGTGACAGTAATTGGCCGCTTAGTGCTGTCAACAGACATCTGCGGGAACGGCATTCGCGCACAGCGGATTCCTGGCGAAAAACCTGCGGCAGCCGCGATGGCCGCACTGCCGTGTGCGACATAAGATGACTTGCCGTTGCGGTTGCGCTCTGTATCGGCACCTGACATGTTCACCTTGAGTGAAATAAATCCTGACGATCGGGGGCGACATGGCAAAGGCAATTTCGGATACCAAGGCTCCCGCGAGCGCAAAGGCAAAGCCGTCACCGAAAGTGTCGGCGGACGGCAGGACCATCCGCGCGCCGCTGACGCAAAACCCGCACGCCATTCGCGACACCCGCGAAAAAGTGCTGGAGGTCGCGATCGGTCGCGAGGTGCGGGCGTTCCGCAAGAAGCTCGGCATCACCGTCGCGGATCTCGCGGTCGCCACCGACATTTCGCTGGGCATGCTGTCGAAGATCGAGAATGGCATCACCTCGCCGTCGCTCACCACCTTGCAGGCGCTGTCGCGGGCGCTCGGCGTTCCCGTCACCGCCTTCTTCCGCCGCTTCGAGGAGGAGCGAAGTGCTGTCTTCGTCAAGGCCGGACAAGGCCTCGATGTCGAACGCCGCGGCACGCGCGCCGGCCACCAATACAATCTGCTCGGCCATATCGGCTCGAACACCAGCGGCGTCGTCGTCGAGCCCTATCTGATCACGCTGACCGAGGATTCCGACGTGTTCCCGACCTTCCAGCACGAGGGCATGGAGTTCCTCTACATGCTCGAGGGCGAGGTCGTTTACCGGCACGGCAGCAATCTCTACCCGATGAAGCCCGGCGACAGCCTGTTCTTCGACGCCGACGCACCGCACGGACCCGAACAACTGACGAAACTGCCGATGCGCTATTTGTCGATTATCTGCTATCCGCAGAATAGTGCGGGTTGAGGTGTGGCCAATCTCCCCTTGGTCTCCTCCTGAGGGAGGTCGGCAGCCTCGCGGCGGCTCCTCTTTGGAGCGTTAGCGATCGGCGAAAGCCGAAGTGACATCCGATCTCCCCCCTTGAGGGGGAGATGTCCGGCAGGACAGAGGGGGGCGAACCGCGATGACGCATAATCTAGTATCAGCCAACAACCGCGGCAATGCGCGCAGGATGCGCAAGGTGATGACCGATGCCGAACTCAAGCTCTGGAATGAGCTCAGGGCACACAGGCTGATGGGAATGGGGTTTCGGCGCCAGATGCCTATTGCCGGCCATATAGTCGATTTTGCATGCCCGGACAAAAAGCTCATCATCGAGCTTGATGGTTCCCAGCATGGTCAAGCCGAAACGTTGGAATTCGACGCTGCAAGAACCGCCAAGTTCGAAGCGCTGGGCTGGACTGTCCTGCGTTTCTGGAACGACGACGTCATCCGCGATGTCGACAATGTCTGCCAGCATGTCGTGATTGTGGTTGGGTTGGGGGGCGCGTCGTGAGTTTCGCGGAAGCGCTGGGGTGGACTGGGGCAAGGCTGGCGCTCGACGGCGCCCCCCTCTGCCCTGCCGGGCATCTCCCCCTCTTGGGGGGAGATTGGCTGCGTGGAGAGCAGCGCCATACCAGCAATTCAATCCGGTCCAAACCCGGGGCTCGTCGCACTCCCATCATCCAGCTTCGACAGCCACTCGACAAGCGTCGACCGATACCGGGTCAGGCCTTTGTAATTGGCCAGTTCCTCGGGCAGATCGCGGATCACGCGGTGCAGGCGCCGTGCCCATTTCGGCTGCGTCACCAACTCGTCCATCTTGATCAGGTAGCAGCGGATCGGGAAGACGATGCCGTTGGAGCGCGGCAGGCGCCAGAAGCTTTGCAGTTCGACCCGCAGATGCACCTTGTCGCCGACATTCTCGGGCGTCACGGTCGTGCGGTCCGGTCCCCATTTGTGATAATTTTCGGGGCTGGTATCGAGGCGCGGATTGATGGTCATCGTCCAGTTCAGACGCCTGGCCGGTTTGCCTTGCTGGATGTTGGTGAGGAATTTTAGCGCCCTGACGAAAATCCCCTTCTCATGCGCCAGCGGCACCGGCGCGTGCCACTCGAAGAAATTCATGCCGATGTCGAAATCGAGCGACCAGTCGGCCTGGGTGGTGACCATGCCGGCATCCATCCACAGGTTGCCGTCGCGCTGGTCGAGTATGCAGAAATCGCCCTGGCTCTGGCGGGTGATGTATTCCATCGGCCCATAAGGCAAGGTCGAGGTGTCGCCGAAGGTGAAGGTGTCGTCGATGCCGAGCGGCCGGTTGATCCAGCGCCAGCGGTCGCCATCGCGCGTCAGCGTGAAATGCTCGGGATAGCCCAGCGCCTGCTGCTCCATCAAAAGTTCCAGCAGGTCCCAGCCGGCGAGCGTCATGTGCGGCAGCGACTGGCAGCGCAGCGGATCCTCGGCCAGCACCAGCGCGCGGTCCTGCATCTCGGCGACATAGTGCTCGTCGACGTCGATCAGGTTCTCCAGCACCGAGCCTTTCGGGCCGATGACATGCGGCTCGATGTTGACCGCGTACATGTAGCTGTCTTCGTGGAACGGGAACGGAAACCGCCTGATGTGCTCAGGGCTGTTCCTGAAGGTGAAGTCGTCGCGGAACGTTTCCTTGCGAAAGGTGATGCCCATGATTTCCTCCTGGAGGGGGATGCCCGCTCCATCTCTTTGTTTTAGCCGCATTTCTGCGACGCCAAGCGTACTAACTTGGCTGCAAAATGCTCTATCGCTCCAGCACCAGCGACCGGCCTTCGAAGCGCGACACGCACGGCATGATCTTCCTGCCCGAACGGTGGTCTTCCTCACTCAGCCAATGGTCGTTGTGGATGAACTTGCCGTCGCACGAGATAACGTTGGTCTCGCATTGGCCGCAAACGCCGCCACGGCAAAGATAGGGCGGATCGACGCCGGCGGCTTCGATGGCTTCGAGCAGGCTCTGCTGCTCGCCGACGCGGATGGTCTTGCCGCTGACGGCAAGCGTCACGTCGAACGGCAGACCGGGCTGCGGCGCCGCGAAATGCTCGTAGTGCACTGTCTCCGGCGGCCAGCCGAGCGCGGCAGCCCGCTCGCGCACCCAGTTGATCATGCCGGCGGGGCCGCAGACATAGAGATGCGTGCCGAGCGGCTGCGAGGACAGCATTCGGTCGAGCTCTATGCGTTCCTCGCGGTCATCGCGATAGAGTCTGACTCGACGGCCGTAGCGCTCCCGCAGCACGTCGGCATAGGTGCCGAGCGAGGCGGTGCGGCAGGTGTAGTGCAGTTCGAAATTGCCGCCCTCCCCCGCAAGTTGGGCGGTCTGGGCCATGAACGGCGTGATGCCGATGCCACCGGCCAGCATCAGGTGCTTTTTGGCCCTGAGATCGAGTGAGAACAGATTGACGGGATAGCTGATCACCATCTCCAGGCCCGGCTTGACCGACCTGTGCATGAACAGCGAGCCGCCACGACCGACATCGTCGCGGCGCACCGAGATGGTGTATTCGCGCGTGTCGAGCGGCGAGCCCATCAGCGAATAGGGATTGAGCCTTGTGCGCTCGCCATCGCGCATCTCGACCACGACATGGGCGCCGCCGGAAAAGGTCGGCAACAGCTCACCATCACGCCGGCGGAAATGGAAACGGGTGACCAGGTCGTTGACCGGCACGACATCGCTGACGACGACGTCGAGCTTGGTGGTTCCGGTGCTCATCGAAAGATCTCCTCCATGGGAGGAATTTGACTGCGATCTTCGGCATTGATGCAGACGCCCTGGAACGCGGCGAGACGCCTTGAATAGTGATCGCGTACCAACAGAAGCAGGCCGCAATGCGAGCAGGTCGCCGGCTGCGTCGTGACATTCTCGGTGATGCCCTTACAGTGCACGCACTGCATGCGCCGCGCCAGCGAGCCGCGATGCTCGGTCTGCATGGAAGTGTGGTCGATGCCGGCTTCGAGCGCCACCTGCATGGCCTGGCCGATCAGCCCTTCGGTGCCGGCGAGATAGAGGCGCAGACCCATATGCGCGTTGGTCAGCGTCTGCTTCAGACGCGGTAGCAGACTGGCGAAGGACGGCGCGATGTGCAGTTGCGCCGGCTTCAACGCTTCGAGAGCGGCAACGTATTGGCCGTCAGGACCGGGAATGAAGACGATTTCGGCCCCGTCGAAGAACCCGTCCGGAGCCCTGGCGGCCATGTCCGTTATCGCGAGCGCGCCTTCCGCATCCGCTAGGAAAAGATGATGCGTGCCGGGCTGCGGAGACAGGGTCCCGTAAGTCGGCCGGCTGATGATGGTCTTGGCTGCCATTCTGTCTTTGTGCCTCGAAACCCCTCGTCGATTATGCCTCAGCCTTTCGCCGTGCGCTTGGTCTTCTTGGGATCGTCGAACGGCAAGGGCTGCGCCGTCGCCTTGATGGAACCGCTCTTGTTACGGATTTCGAGCTTGGTGTCCTTGACCGCGCAGTCGACGTCGAGCCGGGCGATGCCCATCGATTTCTCGACCAGCGGCGAATACATGGCGCAGGTGACCACGCCGACCTTTTTGCCGTCGCGATAGATCGGAGCGCCTTCATCGGCCGGTTCCTTGCCGTCGAGCAGGACGCCGTAGATCTTGAAGCGCTCCTTGCCTTTCAGGCGATAGTGCTCTTCGGCGCCGCGGAACCCGGTCTTGCCGGGGCTGACGGTGAAGTCGAGGCCTAGTTCCCAAAGCGTATCGCCGGGGCCTTCGTTCTCGAACGGGTACTTCTGCGAATTGTCATAGGGGTAGAACAAGAGGTAGCTCTCGACGCGCAGCATATCGAGGGTGGTGAAGCGGCACGGAATGATGCCGGCGCCCTTGCCCTCGTCGAGGATCCTGTCCCAGATCGTGCCGGCATCCTGGCCACGGCAGAAGATCTCGTAGCCGCGCTCGCCGGTATAGCCGGTGCGCGAGATCATGACGGGGAAGCCGAACAGCTGCGTCTGCATGTGATGGAAATAGTTGAGGTCGCGGATGCCGGGCACGTGCTTGGCCAGATAGTCGACCGCCGCCGGCCCCTGCAGCGACAAATCGTGCAGATTGTCGTCGAAGCGCAGCGACACGTCGCGGCCCATCGCCGCCCGCTGCAGTTCCTCGTGGCCGGTGCCCGAGCCGTGCACGACCATCCAGGAATTCGGTCCCGTGCGGTAGAGGATGCAGTCGTCGGTGAACTTTCCCGCTTCGTTCAGCATGCAGGCATAGGCCGACTTGCCGGGATAGATTTTTTCGACGTCACGCGTTGTGGCGAGGTCGATGAGATGCGAGGCGTGCGGCCCTGTGATGTGCACCTTCTTCAGGCCGGAAACATCCATGAGCCCGGCCTTCGTGCGGATGGCGATATATTCCTCATCGGCATCCTTGTCGTAGGTCCAGGCGGTGCCCATACCGCTCCAGTCTTCGAGTTTCGACCCCAGGGCGCGATGGCGATCCGCCAGGGTTGAAAATCTCCAGGATGCCGTCATCCGCTCGTCCTCCGTTCGAAAATCCTGCTGTTCCCTGCTCCTTTGCCTGAGGCCGGAGCTTTGGATGGAATATTGACCGCAAACGCGGGAAGCCTGCAATCCCCTTGAAGCAAATAATTTCATTGTCAGGCAAAATTGTTCACTCGAAACGAGCGGTTAACGACACGTAAATTGGTCTTGACAAGTCCGAGATTCGGGCGGAACTTATGAAAAAAATTTCACTCTCTTGAAAGAGAGCGGCGGGCGGTGGATTCGGAACCGGACGTCGGCAAAGAAGGGGAAAACCGATGTCAGACCTGCAGCAGCGCATCGAGGCGCTGTACCGCTCCGACTTGCGCGGATCCGCGCTCCTGATCGTCTGCTTGTGGGCGACGATCCTCTTCGTCCTCTTCATGACGTGGCCATACATTCCGCAGGGCGGCATCAAGGCCGTCGTCGCCATTGCCGCCGCCGCGGTGCTCATCTTCAACACGGCAGCCATCCTGGCGATGGTCAAACACTACAAGGAAGACAAAGAGTTCATCTACGGGCTCGACATCAAGAACGCCGACGCATCCCGCCACCGCAAGTCCTGAGGGGAGAAACAATGTCCCGCTATACGCCGCCGGAGCAGAGCAAGGCCGGGCAAGTCTTCGATATCGCCGTTGTCGTGGTCGCCATCTTCGTGGCGCTGTGGCTGCCGCTGAAGCTTGGTCTTGCCGGTGCCGCGAAATCCATCGATGCGCTCGATGCCAAGACCTGGGAAGCGCTCGGGCAGAATCCGACCATGGCGTCGATCTGGGAAAAGCTCGGCTATACGCCGGAGACCGCGCACGACGTCATCCAGAACCGGTTCCACTACATCATCGACTGGCCGACGCTGATCATCATGGCGGCCGTGCTGATCGGTTATTTCGTGTTCCTGTTCCGGGCATCCGACCGCGAATATCGCGATGTCATCAACGAAAAGTTCGACGACAAATAGAGTTTGACGACGAAGAATTTGGGGACACGATCATGTGGGTGGCACTCTCTTACGCATGCTGGGGCATCTCGATCGTGCTCGCGCTTTGGATGCTCTACGACTGGTTCAAGGTCGATACGAACTACTCCGAGGACGTTCTGACCTCGTCGCGCGAAGGCGAACTTGAAGCCGTTTCCGAAAAACACCGGATCTGAGTGGGGATTGATCGATGACGGTCGCGCTTGAAAACACCACCACCACAATTCACGGCGACCGGGTATCGCTGCTTCGGGTGCTTGGCCCGGCCCATGTCTGGGCGCTCGGTGTCGGCATCGTTCTGGTCGGCGAGTTCACCGGCTGGAATTTCTCGGCCGACAAGGGCGGCGCGCTGGCGGCCCTGATCGTGTGCTGGGTCGTCGGGCTGCTCTACACCTCGGTGGCCATGATCGATTCCGAGGTGACGTCGACGGTGGCCGCCGCCGGCGGCCAATATGCGCAGGCCAAGCACATCGTCGGCCCGCTGATGGCGTTCAACGTCGCGCTGTTCCTGGTCTTTGCCTATACGATGCTGGAAGTGTCCGACGCCATCCTGCTCGGCGACACCATCGTCGCCAAGGCGGGAGTCGAAGGGCTGACCCACAATTCCTTCATCGCCGCCACCATCGTGGTTCTGGCCTGGCTCAACTATCGCGGCGTGCTGATGACGCTCAACGTCAACTTCGTCATCACGGCCATCGCCTATGTCTCGATCGTCGTCCTGTTCTTCTCGGTCAGCCCGTGGACGCAAGGCGCGGTGCTGAAGCTCAACGAACTGGTCACTCCAGGCAACGCGCTGCCCTATGGCTGGATCGGCGTGATCGCCGCCTTCCAGTTCGGCATCTGGTATTATCTCGGCATCGAAGGCACCACGCAGGCGGCCGAGGAAGTGCGCTCGCCGGCACGTTCCCTGCCCTACGGCACCATGGCCGGCATGATCACGCTTCTGATCGCCGCCGCCATGACCTGGTATGTCTGCGCCTCGCTGATGCCTTGGGAATATCTCGGCATCACCTATTATCCGCTGTGGGACGCCGGCAAGCTGACCGGCAGCCCGCTGCTGGAGAACCTTCTGTTCATAGCGACGCTGCTCGCCGCGCTTGCCTCCGCCAATGGCTGCATCAACGACGCGGCGCGCGCCTGGTTCTCGCTCGGCCGCGACCGCTATCTGCCGAGCTGGTTTTCGGCGGTGCATCCGAAATACCGCACGCCCTACCGGTCGATCCTGTTCCTGCTGCCGATCGCACTGGCCTTCGCCTTCATCGCCGATCTCAACCAGGCGATCACCTTCTCGATCCTGTCGGGCGTGCTGCAATACACTTTCATGAGCATCAACATCATGATGTTCAGGAAGAAGTGGCCGCTGGGCTCGATCCGCCGCGGCTACACGCACCCCTTCCATCCGCTGCCGGCAATCGTCCTGTTCTGCCTGTGCGTGGTGACCTTCTTCGCCATCTTCCTCGGCTTCGGCTCGCAGTTGATCGCCATGGTCGCCTTCTATTTCCTGATCTCGCTGTGGTTCCATTTCTACCGCTACAAATTCGTGCGGCGTGGCGACCAGTTCACCATGCCGTGGCCGAAACCGCAGGGCTATTGATGGGAGTAGGCCCGCCCAGGATCTGGACGGGCCTTGCACGAAAAAAATGTCCGAAGTGACATCAGCACTGCTTGCCGGGGCAATTGTCCTGGCTCTCGTCCTTCATTTTGCGTGGCTGGCACGCCGCAGCCGCGACAAGGCTTCGGCAGCGCTCGCCGCCGACGAGGCCAGCATTCGCGCCGTCGTCGCGGACGCGGCCAATGTCTCGGACGGCACCGCCGGCGTCATCACCTGGGAAGGTTCGTGGAACGGCCAACGCGTCCAGTTGCGCACCATCGTCGACACGCTGGCGACGCGGAAACTGCCGGCGCGCTGGCTTAGTGTTTCGATCACCGAGAAGGTCGCGGTGTCAGCCATTTTCGATATGATGATGCGGCCGGGCTCACCGACGACCTTCTCCAATTTCGATCATCTGGACCATACGCTGCCGAAAGCTCCGGGATTTCCAGCCGAAGCGGTGCTGCGGACGGACCGCAGAGGCACGCGTTTCCCGCAAGGCATCATCGCCGGTCATCTTGAAACCTTTGCGGATGGCCGCGCCAAGGAGCTGCTGATCACGCCAAACGGAGTGCGCATCGTGTGGCTGCTGGCCGAGGCCGAGCGGGGACGCTACGGCGTCTTCCGGCAAGCCGCGTTCGGTGATATGCGGATCGATGCGACGCTGATCGAGCGGCTGCTCGTCTCTCTCTCGAAGCTGCGGGACGCCATCAATCAAAGCGAACGGCAGGTGGCATGAGCACTTCAAACACATCGCCGGCACCCGTGAGCCCTTATCTCGTCATGGGCGCCGCAATCGTGCTGCCGGCAAGCGGTCATGTCATTCTTGGCGTACCCGTGCGCGGACTGCAGTTCCTTTTCTTCATGGTCATCCTGGCCTGGGTGACCGCCAAGATTTCGCCGCCGGATGCGAGCTTCGTCGGCCGTCATGCGGGCGGCTTTCTGATCTATGCGTTGTCGATCCTCGACGCCTACAAGATCGCTCGTATTCGTACCGCCAAATGGGCTCATAATGCCCGACCGCAGGGCGATGATACGCAGAGTGGCATTGAGCCGCATACGTAATCAGAGGAAAATTTTTTTCATCCCATTGAATTCCAGGATTTCATTCGGTACATCATCTCTAGTCACAAACGTCGGGAGGCTGACATGTGCGGAATCGTTGGACTTTTCCTGAAGGACAAGGCGCTGGAGCCGAAGCTCGGCGCTATGCTGTCGGAGATGCTGGTATCGCTCAGCGATCGCGGCCCTGACAGCGCCGGCATCGCCATCTATGGCGCGACATCAGGCAACGAGGCCAAGATCACCATCCAGTCGCCGAAGCCGGAACGCGATTTCCGCGGCCTGGACGCCGAACTCGCCGAGGCTCTCGGAGCGCCGGTGAGCATTGCGGTCAAATCGACACACGCGGTGGTCAGGACCACGCCCGACAAGGTCGACGCGGCGCGTGAAGCCCTCCAGTCGCTCAGGCCCGACATCCGCATCATGGGCGCCGGCGAAGCGGTGGAGATCTACAAGGAAGTCGGCCTGCCCGAAGCTGTCGTCGAGCGCTTCGATGTTCGCAAGATGACCGGCACGCATGGCATCGGCCACACCCGCATGGCGACGGAATCGGCGGTGACGACGATGGGCGCGCATCCCTTCTCGACGGGTGCCGACCAGTGCCTAGTGCACAATGGTTCTTTGTCCAACCACAACAATGTCCGCCGCGAACTGGTGCGCGAAGGCATGAAATTCGAGACAGAGAACGATACCGAGGTGGCGGCCGCCTACCTTTCCTCGCAAATGGCCCATGGCAAGAACCTCGGCGAGGCACTGGAAGGCACGCTCTCCGACCTCGACGGCTTCTTCACCTTCGTCGTCGGCACCAAGAACGGTTTTGGCGTGGTGCGCGATCCGATCGCCTGCAAGCCCGCCGTGATGGCCGAGACCGACCAGTATGTCGCCTTCGGCTCGGAATATCGCGCGCTGACCAAACTGCCCGGCATAGACAATGCGAAGGTCTGGGAACCGGAGCCCGCAACCGTCTATTTCTGGGAGCATTGAGTTCATGCCGGCAACCTCCAAGGCAATGCGCGACAGCCATGCGCGCGTCTTCGACCTCGACGTCCTGTCGCTGCGCGAACTCAACCAGGCGCTGCACAATCTGGCTCCCGGCTCGAACGAGACGGCGTGGGAAGTGCTCAACCCGAAAGGCAGCCATTCGGTCGCCGTCGGCGTCGACCAGCCCGTCAGCATCGATGTGCGCGGCAGCGTCGGCTATTACTGCGGCGGCATGAATTCGGGCAGCACGATCACCGTGCATGGTTCGGCCGGCCCGGGCGTTGGCGAGAACATGATGTCGGGTTCCATCGTCATCAAGGGCGACGCCAGCCAATATGCCGGCGCCACCGGCAAGGGCGGGCTGCTGGTCATCGAAGGCAATGCCTCGTCGCGCTGCGGCATCTCAATGAAGGGCATCGACATCGTCGTGCACGGCAATATCGGCCACATGTCGGCCTTCATGGCGCAGTCCGGCAATCTCGTGGTTCTGGGCGATGCCGGCGACGCGCTGGGCGATTCGATCTACGAGGCGCGGCTCTTCGTGCGCGGCAAGGTCGACAGTCTGGGCGCTGACTGCATTGCCAAGGAGTTGCGGCCCGAGCATCTGGAGTTGCTGCAGGGTCTGCTCGATCGCGCCGGCGTGACCGGCGTCAAGCCGTCGGAGTTCAAGCGCTACGGCTCGGCGCGCACGCTCTACAATTTCAATATCGACAACGCCGACGCGTATTGAGGCAGCATGACCTATCGCAACCCGCCGACGACGCCGCGCAAATCCGCGACCTTCGACGACTATACGCTTTCCGAAATCCGCCGCGCCGCGGCGACCGGCATCTACGATATCAGAGGTGCCGGCGCCAAACGCAAGCTGCCGCATTTCGATGATCTTCTGTTTCTCGGCGCCTCGATTTCGCGCTATCCGCTGGAAGGCTACCGCGAGCGCTGCGACACGTCAGTGGTGCTGGGGTCGCGGCATGCGAAGAAGCCGATCGAACTGAAGATCCCGATCACCATCGCCGGCATGAGCTTTGGCTCGCTATCCGGCCCGGCCAAGGAAGCGCTCGGGCGCGGCGCGACGCTGTCGGGCACGTCGACCACGACAGGTGATGGCGGCATGACCGAGGAAGAGCGCGGTCATTCCAAGCAACTGGTCTATCAGTACCTGCCGTCGCGCTATGGCATGAACCTGCGCGACCTGCGCCGCGCCGATGCCATCGAAGTCGTCGTCGGCCAGGGCGCCAAGCCCGGCGGCGGCGGCATGCTGCTTGGCCAGAAAATTTCCGATCGCGTCGCCGAGATGCGGACGCTGCCGAAAGGCATCGACCAGCGCTCGGCCTCGCGCCACCCCGACTGGACCGGCCCGGACGACCTTGAGATCAAGATCCTCGAATTGCGTGAAATCACCGACTGGGAAAAGCCGATCTACGTCAAGGTCGGTGGCGCCCGCCCCTATTACGACACCGCTCTTGCGGTGAAAGCCGGCGCCGACGTCGTCGTGGTCGACGGCATGCAGGGCGGCACGGCGGCGACGCAGGAAGTGTTCATCGAAAATGTCGGCCAGCCGACGCTGGCCTGTATCAGGCCGGCGGTGCAGGCGCTGCAGGATCTCGGCATGCACCGCAAGGTGCAGCTGATCGTCTCCGGCGGCATCCGCAACGGCGCCGATGTTGCCAAGGCGCTGGCGCTCGGCGTCGACGCGGTGTCGATCGGCACGGCGGCACTCGTGGCGCTCGGCGACAATGATCCCCGCTGGGAGGCGGAGTACAACGAACTCGGCACCACCTCAGGCGCCTATGACGACTGGCATGAGGGCAACGACCCTGCCGGCATCACCACGCAGGATCCGGAACTGATGAAGCGGGTCGACCCCGTGGCCGCCGGGCGCCGGCTGGCGAACTATTTGAAGGTGATGACGCTGGAGGCGCAGACCATCGCCCGCGCCTGCGGCAAGAACAGCCTGCACAATCTCGAACCCGAGGACCTCGTCGCATTGACGATCGAGGCCGCCGCAATGGCCGGCGTGCCGCTGGCCGGCACCAACTGGATACCGGGAAAGAACGGCTTCTAGAACACATCCAAAGACATAAGCGAGGAACTATAATGGGGAACGATCTCGCCGCATTCGCCAAAGAGAACGGCGTCAAATATTTCATGATTTCCTACACTGACCTGTTCAGTGGCCAGCGCGCCAAGCTGGTGCCGGCGCAGGCGATCGCCGACATGCAGAAGGACGGTGCCGGCTTCGCCGGATTTGCCACCTGGCTCGATCTGACGCCGGCGCATCCCGACATGCTGGCGGTGCCGGATCCGGACTCGGTGATCCAATTGCCATGGAAACCGGAAGTCGCCTGGGTCGCCGCCAACTGCATCATGGACGACAAGGAGGTCGGCCAGGCGCCGCGCAACACGCTGAAGCGGCTGATCGCCGAGGCAGCCGCCGACGGCATGCATGTCAAGACCGGCGTCGAGGCCGAGTTCTTCCTGATCTCGCCGGACGGCAAGGCGATCTCCGACGAATACGACACGGCTTCGAAGCCTTGCTACGACCAGCAGGCGGTGATGCGCCGCTATGATGTCATCGCCGAGATATGCGACCACATGCTGGCGCTCGGCTGGGGCGCCTACCAGAACGACCACGAGGACGCCAACGGCCAGTTCGAGATGAACTGGGCCTTCGACGACGCGTTGCCGACCGCCGACAAGCACTCCTTCTTCAAGTTCATGGTCAAGTCGATCGCGGAAAAGCATGGGCTGCGCGCCACCTTCATGCCCAAGCCGTTCCAGGGCCTGACCGGCAATGGCTGCCATGCCCATATCTCGGTGTGGGACGAGACCGGCAAGACCAATGTGTTTGCCGACAACTCGATGGAACTCGGTCTTTCCGCCAAGGGCAAGAACTTCCTCGGCGGCATCATGAAGCACGCTTCGGCGCTGGCCGCGATCACCAATCCGACGGTGAATTCCTACAAGCGCATCAACGCGCCGCGCACCATTTCGGGCGCGACCTGGGCGCCGAACACGGTGACCTGGACCGGCAACAACCGCACCCACATGGTGCGCGTGCCGGGGCCGGGCCGCTTCGAGCTGCGCCTGCCCGATGGTGCCGCCAACCCCTATCTTCTGCAGGCGGTCATCATCGCCGCCGGGCTCGACGGCATCCGCTCGAAGGCCGATCCCGGCAAGCGCTACGACATCGACATGTACCAGCTCGGCCATACCGTCACGGATGCGCCGAAACTGCCGCTCAACCTGCTCGACGCGCTGCGCGAGTTCGACCATGACAAATCGCTCAAGGCGGCGCTGGGTGAGGAATTTTCGTCGGCATACCTAAAGCTCAAGCACCAGGAATGGAATTCCTATGCTTCGCACTTCACGCAGTGGGAGCGCGACCACACGCTGGATATCTAACCTCCAACGCGTAGGGCGAGCGGCCTTGGAATGATTTTATGAAATACTCGATCTTCTCGCTCGCCCGCGCCGCTCTTTCCGGCCACAAGAACTGGCAACGCACCTGGCGCGACGCCGCGCCGAAAGATCGCTATGACGTCGTGATCATCGGCGGTGGCGGCCATGGGCTGGCCACCGCCTGGTTCCTGGCCAGCGAGTTCGGCATCAAAAATGTCGCGGTGCTGGAAAAGGGCTGGATCGGCTCCGGCAATGCCGGCCGCAACACCACCATCATTCGCTCCAATTACGGCCTCCCCGGCAATACCGGCTTCTACGAGCTGTCGATGAAGCTCTGGGAGCGGATGGAGCAGGACCTCAACTACAACGCGATGGTCAGCCAGCGCGGCGTCATCAATCTTTACCATTCCGACGCGCAGCGCGACGCCTATGCGCGGCGCGGCAACACCATGCGCATCAACGGTATCGACGCCGAACTGCTCGACCTGGCGGCGGTCAGGAAGATGATCCCGTTCCTGAATTTCGACAATGCGCGCTTTCCCGTGCAGGGCGGGCTGCTGCAACGGCGCGGCGGCACGGCGCGGCACGACGCCGTGGCCTGGGGCTACGCCCACGCTGCCAGCGAACTCGGCGTCGACATCATCCAGAACTGCGAAGTCACCGGCTTTGTCAGGGACGCCAACGGCAAGGTGACCGGCGTCGAGACGTCGCGCGGCAGGATCGGCGCCGGCAAGGTCGGCATGGCAGTAGCCGGCTCTTCGTCTCGCGTCGCGGCAATGGCCGGCCTGCGGCTGCCGATCGAAAGCCATGTGCTGCAGGCCTTCGTCTCGGAGGCGATCAAGCCTCTCATTCCCGGTGTCATGACCTTCGGCGCCGGCCATTTCTATGTCAGCCAGTCCGACAAGGGTGGGCTGGTCTTCGGCGGCGACATCGACGGCTACAATTCCTACGCCCAGCGCGGCAACATGCCTGTCATGGAAGATGTCTGCGAGGGCGGCATGGCGCTGATGCCGATGATCGGCCGCGTGCGCCTGCTGCGCCAATGGGGCGGCATCATGGACATGTCGATGGACGGTTCGCCGATCATCGACAAGACACCGGTCGACGGGCTCTACCTCAACGCCGGCTGGTGCTATGGCGGCTTCAAGGCGACACCTGGCTCAGGCTTTGTCTTCGCCCATCTGCTTGCCCGCGATGAATCGCATGAGGAGGCCGCCCGCTTCCGTCTCGACCGGTTCCGGTCTGGCGCTGTCATCGACGAAAAGGGCCAGGGCGCCCAACCGAACCTGCACTGAAGGCGGCTGGAACCATGCGCATCACCTGTCCCTTCTGCGGCGAACGCGAACTCGGCGAATTCACCTATCTCGGCGACGCCAAGCCGATGCGGCCGGCACCTGGAGCATCGGAAGATGAGGTCTACGATTACGTCTATCTGCGCGACAACATCGCCGGCGTGATGGACGAGAACTGGTATCACGGCGGCGGTTGCCGGGCCTGGCTGAAAGTCACCCGCAACACGCTGACGCACGAGATTTCGGCGGTCGAACCAGCGGCAGGTGCCGGCGCTAGGCAGGTCGCGAAATGAGGTTTCCTATCGAACTCGGCGCTGCCTCTCACCTGCCTGCCGGCATCCTCTCCCCGTATAGGGGCGGGGAGAGGGGCGCTGCCGTCGCCGGTTTCGCCAATCGCCGGCGTTGCAGGAGGAGAGCCAGCATCGCGGCCAGCCCCCTTCTCCCCGTCACAATACGGGGCGAAGTGCCCGGCAGGGCGATGAGGGGCAGCGCCGACCTTCCGATTGTGAGGCGTGCATCGTGACTTCCTTTCAATCCAATCGCCTGGCCGACGGCGGTCTCGTCGACCGTTCGGCGCCGCTGAATTTCAGTTTCGACGGCAAGAGCTTCTCCGGTTTCAAAGGCGACACGCTTGCCTCGGCATTGGTTGCCAACGGCGTCAAGCTGGTTGGCCGCTCGTTCAAGTACCATCGCCCGCGCGGCATCCTGACCGCTGGGTCGGAAGAGCCCAACGCGCTGGTCGAATTGCGCAGCGGTGCACGGCGCGAGCCGAACACCAAGGCGACGACGGCGGAGCTCTATGAAGGGCTCGATGCCGCCAGCCAGAACCGCTGGCCGTCGCTCGACTTCGACGTGATGTCGGTCAACCAGCTGTTCGCGCCGATCTTCGTCGCCGGCTTCTACTACAAGACCTTCATGTGGCCGGCGAAGTTCTGGGAAGCGATCTACGAACCGGCGATCCGCCGCGCCGCCGGCCTTGGCCGCGCCGCGGGCATCGCCGATCCAGACCATTACGACAAGGCCTGGGCGCATTGCGACGTGCTGATCGCCGGCTCTGGCCCGACTGGCCTCGCGGCCGCCCTCGCAGCAGGCCGCAGCGGCGCCCGCGTCATCCTGTGCGAAGAGGATTTTGTCCTCGGCGGCCGGCTGCTTGCCGATGGCGGCATGATCGACGGATCGCCTGCCGCCGAATGGATTGCGCGCACGCTCAGTGAGCTTGCCGCCATGCCCGATGTCCGCATCATGACGCGCACGACGCTGTTCGGCGTCTATGATGGCGGCACCTACGGCGCGATCGAGCGCGTCAACGACCACTTGCCCTCGCCGCCGGAGCACCAGGTGCGCCAGCGGCTATGGCGGATCGTGGCCAAGCGCTGCGTCGTCGCGGCGGGCGCGCTCGAACGGCCAATCGTCTTTGCCGGCAACGACACGCCGGGCGTGATGATGGCGTCCGCCATGCGCAGCTATATCGCACGTTACGCCGCGGCGCCGGCCAAGCGCATCGCGCTGTTCACCAACAATGAGGATGGCTGGCGCACGGTCGAGACGGCACTCGGCGCCGGGCTGCAGGTCGCCGCCGTGATCGACGCGCGCGCGGAAATCGCGCCCGAGCAGCGCTCGCTTGCCAGCAAGAGCGGCTTTCCCGTCCTGCATGGCACCGTCAGCGGCATCGACGGCGGCAAGAATGGCGTGCGCAAGATTTCCGTCTCGCTCACCGGCGGCGCGCGTGCCGAAGTGAAAGCTGACGGGCTCGCCGTTTCCGGCGGCTGGAACCCGGCGGTCGGGCTCACCTCCTATCATCGCGGCCGGCCGAAATGGCGCGACGACATCGCCGCCTTCGTGCCCGACGGCGCGCCGCCCGGCATGGTTGCAGCGGGTGCCGCCAACGGCGCCTTCGGACTTGGCGCCTGCCTGCGCGAAGGATTTGCGGCGGGCGCGGCGGCGGCACGTGATGCCGGACACGGCAATGGTTCAGGCTCCACGCCGGTGGCCGACGACCAAGCCTTTTCGCTCACCCCGCTGTGGCATGTCGCGGGCAAGGGCAAAGCCTTCGTCGACCAGCAGCATGATGTCACCGCATCCGATATCGAGCTGGCGCAGCGCGAAGGTTTTGAATCGGTCGAGCACCTGAAGCGCTACACCACGCTCGGTATGGCAACCGACCAGGGCAAGACCTCGAACGTCGCCGGCCTCGCCATCATGGCGGCGGTCACAGGCAAATCCATTCCCGAGACCGGCACGACAATCTACCGGCCGCCCTATGTGCCGGTCGCCATAGGCGCCTTCGCCGGCCATCATCGCGACGAGACTTTTCACGCGACGCGGCTGACGCCGTCGCATCACTGGGCCGCCGAACAGGGCGCGATCTTCGTCGACACCGGTCTGTGGAAGCGCGCGCAATGGTATCCGCGCGCCGGCGAGAAGGACTGGCTGGAATCGGTGACCCGCGAGGTCAAGGCAGTGCGCTCCGGCGTCGGCTTCTGCGATGTCTCGACGCTTGGCAAGATCGACGTGCATGGCGCCGACGCCGGCGCCTTCCTCGACCGCGTCTACATCAACACCTTCTCCAATCTTGCGGTGGGAAAAGCGCGCTACGGACTGATGCTGCGCGAGGACGGCATCGTCTACGATGACGGCACCACGTCGCGCCTGGCCGAGGACCACTATTTCCTGACCACCACCACGGCCAAGGCCGGACTGGTGATGCAGCATCTCGAATTCTGCCGGCAGGTGCTGTTCCCCGAACTCGATGTCCAGCTGACTTCGGTCTCCGACCAGTGGGCGCAATTCTCGATCGCCGGACCCAAAACCCGCGACCTGTTGAAAGAGATCGTCGATCCTTCGGAAGACCTTTCCAACGAAGGCTTCCCCTTCATGGGTGCACGCGAAGTCGCGTTGCGCGGCGGCGTCAGGGCGCGGCTGTTCCGCATCTCCTTCTCCGGCGAAATGGCGTTCGAGATTTCGGTGCCGGCGCGCTACGGCGAGGCGATGGCCCGCAATCTGATGATCGCGGGCCAGCCGTTCGGCGTGACGCCTTACGGCACCGAGGCGCTCGGCGTCATGCGCATCGAAAAAGGTCATGTCGCGGGACCGGAACTCAGCGGCACGACCACCGCGGCCGATCTCGGCCTCGGCAAGATGATGTCGACCAAGAAAGATTTCATCGGCCGCGTCATGGCCGGCCGCGAGGCGCTGGTCGCGGCGGATCGGCAGGTCGTCGTCGGCATCAAGCCGACCGACAAGACGCGACGGCTACGCTCCGGCGCGCACATCATTCCGAAGGGGCAGACACCCGGGCCTGACAATGACCAGGGCTACATCACCTCGGTCTGCTATTCGCCGACGGCAGACCAATGGATCGGGCTTGCGCTTGTCGAGCGCGGTCGCGAGCGCATCGGCGAGATCGTGCATGCGCACGATCCGCTGCGCGGCGAAGACTATGACGTCGAGATTTGCAAGCCCGTGTTCTACGATCCGGATGGAGGGCGCCAGCGTGGCTGAGTTTTCCTGGGAAATCCGCAGCCCGCTCCATCGCGCGCTGGTTTCGGGACCGTATGGCGCGCATGGCGAGACCGGCGTCACCCTGACCGAAATTCGCAATTTCGATCTCGTCCAGGTGATGGCGCGACGCGGCAAGGCGGCCGAGATGGCGAGCGCCGCTAACGCGCATTTCGGCGTAGCGGTTCCGGAAACACCGAAGACGGCTGGAGCAGCCGAAGCCATGCTCATCTGGTCGGGACCGGATCAGTTCTTCGTGCTGTCGAAAGGCGGCAGACATCAGGTGGGGTCGCTGGCTCCAGGTTTCGCGGCCTCGGCTTCGCTGTCGGACCAGTCGCATGCGCGGGTGTTGATCCGCATTTCCGGCGACAAGGCACGCGCCCTGCTCGCCAAACTGTCGTCGATCGATCTATATCCAGCGGCGTTCCCGGTCGGAACCGCGGCAGCCACCTCGATGGACCACACCAGCGTCACGCTGTGGCGCGGCAATGATGCGCGGGACGGACAGGCGGTGTTCAACGTCCTGGTGTTCGCGACGTTCGCCGAAAGCTTGTGGCATACTATGCTGGACTCGGGTGCCGAGTATGGTGTCGAGATCGGGCATTCGGAGGACTTGGCGTAGCATGGCGCGCCTGTCCTTCTCCCCTTGCGGGAGAAGGAAGAAGCGCCACCCTCCGCCTTGCCAAACTCCGCTCCGCTGCTATTCTTGCTGCTAAAATAATTTCACGCACAGGCAAACTTGTTTCTCGAACCGCAAGGCTGAGATGAGCCAGTCGCCCTACCCCGCCGTGACAGCCGGACCGCCCAGGCCAAGCCTCATCCTGAGGCCGGGCCAGATCGCGCTGCCGGCCGGCATGGAGCGCTATATCGTACAGGGCAATGGCGCGGTGCTGATCGAGGTCGAGGCCGGCGATACGATCACGGTGCGCAATGTCGAGGGCGGCCAGGCTTGCGAGTTGCTGGCCTGGGACAAGTCGGGCGTCACCGACCCCGGCATTCTTGGTGACAAATCCAATAGTAGTGCCGCCGGCATCAAGGCACTGCTCACCGAAGACGACGACAGTCTTTCGGCTGTGCGCCGCGGCCTCGAACGCCGTCAGGTTCAGCTCGACAAGGCCAAGGCTGTGCGCGTATTTGGCGGCACCACTCCGGCCGGTGCCGAGCAGGCATTCGCGATAGCGCGCGATGGTGCGATGCTGATTGCCGCACCCGGCGGGCCGATGCTGGTCGACGGCCATGACACGGCGACGCCGCTCAGCGTCATCGTGCGGCGCAACACAATCCGCCTGAAAACAGAATCCCGGCTTGCCGATCCACTGGCCGATCCGGTGCTCGATCTGCGCGTCCATTCGGCGACGGCGGAGTCCTATTTCGTCAAGGCGGGCGACTATCTGCAGATCATCGATGTCGACGGGCGCCAGTGCACCGACTTCCAGTGTTTTTCGGCGCGCAAGCTGGACAAGGGGCTCGACCATCCGCTCGACGTCACGACGACGCGCACGCTGATGGGCGCGAGCTATCCGATGCCCGGCCTGCATTCGAAATACTACGACCAGGACATGGAGCCGCTGGTCGAGGTGGTGCAGGACACGTGCGGCCGGCACGACGCCTTCGCGCTCGCCTGTGCGGCGAAATATTACGACGACATCGGCTATCCCGGCCACACCAACTGCTCGGAGAATTTCAACCGCGCGCTCACCGGCAAGGGCGTCAATCCCCGCGCCGGCTGGATGGCGATCAACTTCTTCTTCAACACGGCGATCGACGCTCATGGCGTCATGGTGTCGGACGAGCCATGGTCGCGAGCCGGCGACTATGTTCTGCTCAGGGCGCTCACCGACATCGTCTGCGTCTCCTCCGCCTGTCCTGACGACACGACGCCGGCCAATGGCTGGGACCTGACCGATATCCATGTGCGGACCTATTCCGGCCAGCATAAATTCTCGCGAGCGATCGCCAGACGCATGACGCCCGATTCGGAACCCAAAATGACCCGCGAGACAGCTTTTCATTCGAGCTTTGCCAAACACACGCGCGACTTCGTCGAGTACAGGGGCTATTGGCTGGCCAACTCGTTCGCCAAAGAAGGGCCTATCGCCGAATACTGGGCCTGCCGGCAGGATGCGGTGATCATGGACCTGTCGCCGCTTCGCAAATTCGAGGTCACCGGTCCGGATGCCGAAGCGCTGCTGCAATACACGCTGACGCGTGACGTCAAGAAGCTCGGCGTCGGCCAAGTCGTCTACTCCGCCATGTGCTACGAGCATGGCGGCATGATCGACGACGGCACGCTGCTCAGGCTCGGCAAGGACAATTTCCGCTGGATCGGCGGCGACGATCTCTCTGGCGAATGGCTGCGCGAGACGGCGACAAAGCTCGGCCTCAACGTGTTGGTGCGCTCGTCCACCGACCAGATGCACAACATCGCCGTACAAGGGCCAAAGAGCCGCGACATCCTGAAACAGGTGATCTGGACCTCCCCGCTGCAGCCCTCGATCGAGGAACTCGAATGGTTCCGCTTCGCGGTCGCCAGGATCGGCGGCGGCAATGGCATTCCCATCGTCGTCTCGCGCACCGGCTATACCGGCGAACTCGGCTACGAGATCTGGTGCCATCCGCGCGACGCCGAAAAGGTGTTCGACGCCATCTGGGAAGCCGGCCAGCCGCATGGGCTGAAGCCGATGGGACTGCAGGCGCTCGACATGGTGCGCATCGAGGCCGGGCTCATCTTCGCCGGTTACGAGTTTTCCGACCAGACCGATCCGTTCGAGGCGGGCATCGGCTTTACCGTGCCGCTGAAGACCAAGACCGACGATTTCATCGGCCGCGAGGCGCTGATCCGGCGCAAGGACCATCCTCAGACGAAGCTAGTCGGCCTCGACATAGACAGCAATGTCGCCGTCGGCCATGGCGACTGCGTCCATATCGGCCGCGCCCAGATCGGCGTCGTCACGTCGGGCATGCGCTCGCCGGTGCTGAACAAAAACATCGCGCTGGCGCGGCTCGACATCACCCACGCGGCAATCGGCACGGAGGTCGAGATCGGCAAGCTCGATGGTCATGCCAAGCGGCTGCCGGCCCGGGTCGTCGCCTTTGCCCACTACGATCCGCAAAAGACCAAACCACGTTCGTAGGGCGGCAACCCTTGCCTTCTCCCCTTGTGGGAGAAGGTGGATCGGCGCGCAGCGCCGAGACGGATGAGGGGTGTTCCAGGGAACGCCAACGCCTCACTTCGCTGGAACACCCCTTGTATCTGCACGGAGGAAACTTTGTGCGAGAAGAGCGACTGAGCCTCGAACCGGATGGCCATCC